>CAJXSR010000018.1 GCA_913061275.1 uncultured Paracoccaceae bacterium
GATGGCTGCGCCTTTTTGAAAGAGCGATATGCTGACAGGAACTGTGCTTTGGTACGATGCCAAAAAGGGCATCGGATTCATTAAACCCGATACTGAAGAAAATGATGTGTTTGTACATATGAAGGCTTTAAAAGCCTCTGGTATGAAAGATTTGGCTGAAGGCCATCGTATATCATTTTACATTCAAACCGATGTTGAAACAGGCCGCAAGGCAGGTTCAAACTTTGAACTACTAACGGGTGAAGAACCGCGCCCTCGACCAAAAAAGAAAACACCAAAAGAAAAAGCCGTAGAAGCAAAAATCAAGGAAGAAACGCCAATTAGTGACGCGTCAGCATTTGACGCATTGGGTCTTGACCCATTATTGGTAAAATCTTTATCTTTTCTGGGGTATACAACCCCTACCCCAATTCAAAGCCAAGCAATCCCTGCAGCCTTAAACGGTCGTGATATAGTAGGATTGGCACAAACTGGAACAGGCAAAACTGCCGCTTTTTCCTTGCCAATTTTACACCGCCTTTTGAAAGACCCGATTGAACGCAAAGGTCGTTCAACACGTGTTTTAATCCTGACGCCTACACGTGAATTAGCAATGCAAATTCATAAAAACCTGCGGGACATGGGGAAAAAACTGCCCCTAGATTTCGCAGTTGCCATTGGCGGCGCGCCCATTCGTAAGCAAATGCAGGCACTTGCACGTGGCGTAGATATATTGGTGGCAACACCTGGCCGTCTAGAAGATTTGGTAGATCAGCGCGCACTGCGCCTAGATCAAACAAATTACATTGTTCTGGATGAGGCTGACCAGATGATGGATATTGGCTTTATGCCAGCAATCAAACGGATTTTACCAAAATTGGCAGAAGACCGTCAAACCTTATTGTTTTCTGCCACCATGCCAAAATTGATCCGTGAGTTGGCCGATAACCATTTGAAAGATCCGATTAACGTCGCAGTTGCCCCAGAAAATACAACCGCAGAAAAAGTTACGCAAAAACTAATGCACCTTGTCAAAATGAATAAAGGTCTGGCATTGGAACGTATTGTTAAACAAAACCTTGGTAAACGGGTTTTGGTTTTTTCTCGAACTAAACACGGCTCTGATAAACTGGTTAAGTGGTTGGGAACCCAAGATATAAAATCTGATGCAATTCATGGTAATAAGTCCCAAGGCCAACGTCAGCGCGCTTTGGAAGATTTCCGCAAAAACAAAACTGCCGTATTAATTGCGACCGATATAGCCGCGCGTGGCATTGATATTCCGGGAATTGAGATTGTTATTAACTACGACCTGCCAAATGTTCCTGAATCATATGTACACCGTATTGGTCGTACTGCACGTGCTGGTGCTTCTGGCCGCGCGATTTCATTTTGCGCGCCAGATGAGCAAAAACAACTGCGTGACATCGAAAGGTTAATCAAAAAACCGATCCCAGTTGCCCATCTTGAAGGCTTGACCGCCGCGATCATTCCAATGGAAGAAAAGCCCGAAGGGCGTAAAGGCCGTGCAAGACCAAATCCAAACCGCAAGTTTGGCGGTGGTGGTGGTAAAGGCAAAGGTAGAAGTGGGTCAAGAAAGCGTAATTAAATTGTTCATTGCACTGTTTGCCATCAAAGATATTATGGTGGCATAACTACTAATGATCGGAACCTTAAATATGCAAAGACTTACAATATTAATCACCGCACTTACACTATCTTTACCTATGATGCCTGCCTTCGCAGATGGTACGGCCGCAATAAAAGCCCGCCAAGGTATGATGCAACTATACGCGTTTAACCTAGGTATTTTGGGCAACATGGCTAAAGGTGCCACCGAATATGATGCCAAAGCTGCATCTATTGCCGCAGCCAACCTGCTTGCAAGCGCATCACTAGATCAAAGTGCTATGTGGCCTGCAGGTACGGACACATTTGAAATGGAAGGCAAAACGGGTGCAAAACCGGAAATGTGGTCAACCTACCCTGCTGTTCTTGATAATGTGAACCAACTTGTAGCAGCTGCAACGGCTATGAATGCAGTAGCTGGTACGGATTTAGCAAGCTTAAAAGGTGCTATGGGTACTGTAGGCGGATCATGTGGCGCGTGCCATAAGTTATATCGCCAAAAAGACTAAAGCCGCTTATATAAACATTTATTAAGAACCCTTTTGGGTTCTTAATAACCTATTTTGCCAAAGTTTTATTTCTGGCATCTCTTAATTGTGCAAAATCATCGCCCGCATGATAGCTAGATCGTGTAAGCGGTGTAGCCGATACCATCAAAAAACCTTTGCCATAAGCCGCTTTTTCATAGGCCGCAAACTCTTCAGGGGTAACAAAGCGATCAAGTACATGGTGCTTTGGGGTTGGTTGCAAATACTGACCGATGGTCAAAAAATCGATGTCTGCGGCGCGCATATCATCCATCACCTGCATTACGGCTTGGCGATCTTCACCCAACCCCACCATCATACCTGATTTGGTAAACATCGATGGATCAAGTTCTTTGACACGTTGTAGCAAGCGTAAACTGTGAAAATATCGCGCGCCCGGGCGCACTTCTGGGTACAGGCCCGGTACAGTTTCCAAATTATGGTTAAACACATCGGGCTTTGCAGCCACAACGGTTTCTAAAGCGGAGGCATCACATTTTATAAAATCCGGTGTCAGAATTTCAATCGTAGTATTTGGTGATTGCCGCCTAATTGCGCGAATGGTTTGGGCAAAATGTTCAGCACCACCATCTTTTACATCATCGCGATCAACCGAAGTTATTACAACATGGTTCAAACCTAATTTCTTAACCGCATCCGCCACACGACCTGGTTCAAACACATCCAGACTTTCAGGTGGTTTACCCGTCGCAATATTGCAAAACGTACAGGCCCGCGTACAAACTTCGCCCATAATCATCATCGTAGCATGGCCTTGCGACCAACATTCGCCCACATTCGGGCAACCTGCCTGCTCGCATACTGTCACAAGGTTGTTGTCGCGCATAATTTTACGGGTATTTGCATAACCGGGACCACCAGGTGCCTTAACCCTTATCCAGCTTGGCTTTTTGGGCTGCGCATTATCTGGTTTATGCGCTTTTTCAGGGTGCCGTTCGGCTGGTATATTTAGATCACGCATGAAAAAATCCTTTGTTCAACTTAATATAGCCTTCGAAACCAATATTGTCCCTAGATATTTATACCTATTCTAACAAAAATTAAAACGCGATATTACTAACTTTCATGATTCAAAGTGCTATTATTTCAGAAGATTGGATTGCCTTTCAGTGAAAATTTACCTTATCTATAAAGCAGCAAAATGATGCAGCCATGATTGGAGATAGATATGGTAAAAACCTCTACAGAAAATGCGGGCAAATGCCCTGTAATGCACGCAGCAACCACTAACGCGCGTGCTGGCGGTACTTCTAATCAAGAATGGTGGCCGAATCAACTGAACTTAAAAATCCTTAATCAGAACACTCCAACGACTGATCCAATGTGCGCTGCGTTCAATTATGCTGACGCGTTTAAATCACTTGATTTGGAAGCCGTTAAAAAAGACATCTTTGCATTGATGACAGACAGCCAAGATTGGTGGCCTGCTGACTACGGCCATTACGGGCCGTTATTTATCCGCATGGCGTGGCACAGTGCAGGCACATACCGTACAGCAGATGGCCGTGGTGGTGCATCTTCAGGTTCACAACGTTTTGCCCCCCTTAACAGCTGGCCGGATAATGGGAATTTAGACAAATCACGCAGATTACTTTGGCCTGTCAAACAAAAGTATGGCACTAAAATTTCATGGGCTGACCTGATGATTTTGGCAGGGAATTGTGCTTTGGAATCTATGGGTTTTGAAACATTCGGTTTTGCTGGTGGGCGTGTAGACGTTTGGGAACCCGAAGAAGATATTTATTGGGGCACTGAAACGGAATGGTTAGGCGACAAACGCTATTCTGGCGAACGTGACCTAGAAAACCCACTAGCCGCTGTACAGATGGGCTTGATTTACGTGAACCCAGAAGGGCCAAACGGCAACCCCGATCCAGTTGCGTCAGGTCTGGATATTCGTGATACTTTTGGCCGTATGGCAATGAATGACGAAGAAACCGTCGCCCTTGTTGCTGGGGGACATACATTTGGCAAGGCCCACGGTGCGGGTGACCCTGCACTTGTTGGTGCAGAACCAGAAGCGGCAGGTATCGAAGAACAAGGCTTTGGTTGGAAAAATGACTTTGGCAGTGGCAAAGGCGTTCACACCACAACAAGTGGTGTCGAAGGTGCTTGGACAGCTACACCAACGAAATGGGATAACAGTTTCTTTGACACCCTGTTTGGTTATGAATGGGAACTGACTAAAAGCCCCGCAGGTGCGCAACAATGGGAAGCAATAGGTGCCGAGGGAACTGTACCAGACGCACATGACCCAGCACGCAGTCATGCACCAATGATGACCACGGCAGATATGGCACTTCGTATGGACCCTATCTATGAGCCTATCTCACGTCGGTTCCACGAGAATCCAGATCAATTTGCGGATGCTTTTGCGCGTGCATGGTACAAATTAACCCACCGAGATATGGGGCCGCGTTCACGCTATTTAGGATCGGAAGTTCCTGAAGAAACCCTAATCTGGCAAGACCCAATTCCCGAAGTGACAAATGACTTGGTAGATACAAATGACATCACGGCACTAAAAGGTAAAATCTTTGCATCAGGCCTTTCCATCTCGGAATTGGTCGGCACAGCTTGGGCTTCTGCGGCAACGTTCCGTGGTTCTGATAAACGCGGTGGTGCGAATGGCGCACGTATTCGTCTTGCGCCACAAAAAGATTGGGAAGTGAACCAGCCAGCACAATTAGCTGGTATCTTGAATACTCTTGAAGCAATACAAACTGATTTCAATGCGGCACAGTCTGGCGGTAAATCTGTTTCACTTGCAGATGTAATCGTATTGGCAGGTAGTGCAGCCGTTGAACAAGCTGCAAAAAACGCAGGCCACGATGTAGAAGTTGCCTTTACGCCTGGTCGCGGCGATGCATCTCAAGAACAAACGGATGTAGAGTCTGTGGCTATGTTAGAACCTACGGCTGATGGCTTTCGTAACCACCTTAAAACCGAATATACTGTTTCAGCAGAAGAGTTGTTGGTGGATCGGGCACAGTTGTTAACACTGAGCGCCCCAGAAATGACAGTTCTTGTTGGTGGTATGCGTGTATTGAACGCAAATACTGGCCAATCACCGCACGGTGTGTTCACTTCAAACCCAGAGGCATTAAGCAATGATTTCTTTGTTAACTTGATGGATATGCAAACCACATGGGCACCTTCATCAGACAATAATAATGTATATGAGGGGCGTGACCGCACTACTGATAAAGTAAAGTGGACTGGCACGCGCGTTGATCTGGTGTTTGGTTCAAACTCTGTTCTACGTGCAATCGCAGAGGTTTATGCATGTGACGACGCAAAAGAAACATTTGTGCACGATTTTATAGCAGCATGGACAAAGGTAATGAACCTAGATCGTTTTGACCTTGCTTGACTTTAAGCAATAAGCATTATTGCCTATCATACTTATATAAATGGGCTGCCCAAGGGTGGCCCTTTTTACTTTTTCTACTTATGTAGGGTGCGAAGGATACAATTAGTAAAATGACAAACATTGAAACCCTAGCCGAACACAAAGGCCGCGAACACCACATCAGCAAAATAGGTGAGTTCCTTAAACAGATCATCTATGGAGGAAATGACGGTATTGTCACAACATTCGCAGTTGTCGCAGGTTTTGCAGGCGCGGGTGCAGAAGGTGTCGCCCAAGTAGGCGGCATTGCAGTTCTACTATTTGGTTTTGCCAATCTTTTTGCAGATGCAACGGCTATGGGTTTGGGTGAGTTTTTGTCAGCACGGTCTGAAAAAGACCTATACCATTCAATCCGCGATAAAGAGATTTTTGAGATACACAACAACCCTGAAATGGAACGCCGCGAAACCATCGAAATTCTATCTGACAAAGGCATGACCAGTGATGATGCCAATGGCATGGCGGATATTCTGGAACGCTACCCTGATTACTATGGCGATTTCATGATGGCTTATGAAATCGGCATGGCTGACCCAGCGGATGAAAGCCCTGCCCTGAATGGTCTGGCCACGTTTGGGTCGTTCCTTGTTTTTGGTGTCATTCCGCTGGTCCCGTATTTTGTACTGGAACCCGTAGCATCAACCTTTAACATATCTGTTTTCGCCACATTCGGCGCTTTATGTGTCCTTGGCCTGCTGCGTTACACGGTGATCCGCGAAAATATCATACGCTGTGTTGGTGAAACAGTTCTGGTTGGCGGCGTATGTGCATCAGTAGCCTATCTTGTTGGGTTGGCTTTTGCATAACGCCGCCTAACGATACAGCTCTGTCATAATCTGCACCAGTCGATCAATGTGCTGATCCTTCGTTCTAAAGGATGAAATACTGATCCGAAAGGCTGGACGGCCCTGCCATATAGTTGACCCAAACCATACCTTGCCAGAGCTTTGCGCGGCTTCAAGGATGCTATTTGTACGTTCATCAGTGTCAGCACGCACCAGTATCTGGTTCAAAACCACACGGTTTAACACATCATACCCCACATCGCGTAAAGCGTTGGCCACATGTCTTGCCTGCTTACGATGCCTATCAATCATCTTGGCAACCCCGTCATGACCCAAAGTTCTAAGGGCTGCCCAGATCGGAATACCGCGCGCACGACGCGAAAATTCAAGCGTCAAGTTTTTTTGTGCCGTTGCCGAAGCTGTTGAATAGGCCGCATCACTGTTCATTGCACGCGCAAGCGCATCTTTGTCACGGCAGATTGCAATAGCACCATCATAGGGCGTGTTTAACCATTTATGGCCATCCGTAGTCCAACTATCGGCACCGTCCACCCCCGCTGTCAGATGTTTGGAATTTTCTGATGCCCGCGCCCAAAGACCAAACGCCCCGTCAACATGCACCCAAGCCCCTGCTTTTTTAGCCAAGGGGATAATTTTATCAAATGGATCAAATTCACCAGTATTAACCTCACCTGCCTGCAAGCAAATGATAGTGTGATCGTCAATCGGTGGTAATTGTGCTGGGTCAACACGCCCGTAACTGTCTGTTGGCGCATAGATAATACGGTTTAGACCAAACCCCAAAACGCGCAGTGCCTTTTTGACAGTGATGTGTGTTGTTTCTGGGACGACAACACGAATTTCTGGCGCACCTATCAAACCATCATTTTCAAAGTCCCACCCCAATGTCGCTAATAGCGAAGACCGCGCAGCCGACAAACATGCCAAACCGCAAGCGGTGGCAGAGGTTCCAAAGCCAACTGCGCTTTCACGTGGCAAATCAAGAATTTCCAACACCCACTCCCCTGCTTGTTGTTCAAGCGTCGCAGCAGATGGCCCGCCATCAAAGCTGGATGCGGATTGATCCCATGCCAATGCCAACCGATCGGCAGCTGCTGAAATAGGTAGTGACGCACCGATTACAAATCCGTAGTAGTTTGGCCCGTTAGACGCCACAGTAGCAGGTGATCCAAGGTCATCCATCAATGCAAGTGTTTCCGCCGCTGGCCTGCCCGCTTTTGACAAAGGTTCATACAGGCCATCCAGTGCTATAATCTTATCTTCAGACGGATACACGGGCCTGCCTTCTATATTTTCAAGATACGTATAGGCGCGCGCATCCGCGTCTTTTATCAGCTCAATTTCATCCATATCTTGACTCCATATGTTTCTGTGGCAAAGTAATATTGAAAAGGATCAATATAGATGAATGCCTATATAGAAACAAACATCGAGTCAACAAGCACGATTTTACGCGCCCTGTCCAATGAACACAGGTTGCGTATTATGATGTGGATTATGGACCCTGAAGCGCATTTTTCGCCACAAAAAGACGGTGATCTTGTGAAAGACGGGGTATGTGTAGGTTTTATCACCGAAAAAATTGGGCTGACCCAACCAACGGTTACAAGCCATATGAAAGTGTTAGCAAAGGCAGGTCTGGTCACCTCAAAGCCAATAAAAAACTGGGTTTTTTACAAACCACAACGTGCGAATTTCAAAACCGCCCTTGCCTCATTGAATGATATGCTGGGATAGGTATCTATCCCTTAGATATGTATAACTTTGCCATAAGCATCCAGTACACTTTCATGCATCATTTCAGATAGTGTTGGATGCGGGAACACTGTTTGCATCAGATCTTCTTCGGTTGTTTCTAGCTGGCGCCCGATCACATAGCCTTGGATCAGTTCAGTAACTTCAGCCCCAACCATATGCGCGCCCAATAGTTCACCTGTTTTTGCATCAAAAATTGTTTTAACAATACCTTCTGGTTCACCTAATGCGATCGCCTTACCGTTACCGACAAAAGGGAAACGACCAACCTTAATATCAAAACCTTTGTCTTTAGCCGCAGCTTCAGTATATCCGACTGAGGCAATTTGCGGGTGGCAATATGTACACCCTGCAATGCTTTCAGGCTTAACCGCATGCGGCTTTAACCCGGCAATCAACTCTGCCACCATTACACCCTCGTGGGATGCTTTATGCGCTAACCAAGGGGGTGCGGCCAAATCACCAATTGCAAAGATACCTTTAATGTTAGTACGGCAGTATTGGTCTGTTACCACATGACTGCGGTCTTCTTTTATACCGATTTTTTCCAACCCTAGGCCTTCAACATTTCCGACAATTCCCACAGCAGAAATAACCGTATCAAATTCAACTTTTTCAACTTTACCCTTTGATTCAATATGGGCCGTAACTTTGCCTTTCCCACGATCAAGTTGCTTTACAAGCGTCTTTTCCATGATCTTCATGCCCTGTTTCTTAAAGGCTTTTTTAGCAAAATCTGCGATCTCTTTATCTTCGACTGGTAAGATGCGTTCCATCACTTCTACAACAGTGGTGTCAGCCCCTAATGTGTTGTAAAAGCTTGCAAACTCAATACCGATAGCACCTGATCCAATGACCAATAGTTTCTTTGGCATATGGGGTGGTTTCAGGGCTGTTTTATATGTCCAAACCAAATCTCCATCTGCTTCCAAACCGGGCAGTTCACGCGCACGTGCACCTGTCGCTAAAACGACATTCTTACCTGTTAACACTTCGGTGCCTTTGTCAGTTTTGACGGAAACTTTGTTTTTACCTACTAAAGAAGCCTCACCCATTATGGCTGTGACTTTATTTTTCTTTAGCAAATGGCCGATGCCTGCGTTTAATTTTGCAGCAACTCCACGGGAACGTTTCACAACTGCATCTAAATCATATGAAATGTTGTCTGCGGAAAGCCCAAATTCAGATGCGCGGTGCATAAGGTGGAACACTTCTGATGATCGCAACAATGCTTTTGTTGGGATACATCCCCAGTTAAGGCAAATACCGCCCATATGTTCACGTTCAATAATAGCTACAGATAAGCCAAGTTGCGCCCCACGAATTGCAGCAACATAGCCTCCTGGCCCTGCCCCAATTACGATCATATCAAAGGTTTTATCTGCCATCACAATGCCCTTACATTTATTTAGTTTAACGTTAAACTATTCTTATATTCTTTATGCTGGATTATAACGAAAAACACAAGACAAAGAAAGTTATCAGGTTTTCTCTAATGCCTTCAAAAGGGTTTGATACCCATTGTTGCTAAGAAAATGAAGCTCGTCATCATTAGATTCCCTACCCAACACGTTGTTTCTATAGGGAAACCTACCAAATTTTGTAATAATATTATGATGAACTTTTGCGTGTATTAATAACGTACCACCATTTCGCATTCTACTTTCCATATAGAAAACCGCGTTATCCTGCTCTGCAATCAATTCAGAATGTTCAAATGGCATATAAAAGAATTGTTGTTCTTCACCTAGAACGTCTAAATCAAAGTCTTTTTCAATACTTTGCTTTGCAACGGTTAGGGCGTTTGGGTCAGTGGCGAATGCGCGCGCATCATTCCTAAACATATTGCGTGGAAACTGATCTGTTAAAATCAAATATGCCAAACTACCCAGTGGCGTTTTAGCCCATTCAGTATAGCCACCTGCAAGTGCAATTTCCCAGTCATTCATAAATAAACGCTGGATTTTTGCATCTAGTTCAGGGGGGCCACTATACCAACCCTTTGGGCCAACTTCCTTTACCCAAAAATCAATAATACGGTCGAAATCTGCCATTGTACTTCCTTCCTGCACCTACAGTATAAGAAAAGTACATAAGCAAAGAAGTATCAAGCCTCTTCTTCGGCCATATCTATTGCAACTTCGGCAGCTAATTCAACGGCAACAACAGATGTACCAGGTGAAACATGCGCGTATGTATAAGTATCTGCAACATCTGGTGCTTCACGTATAGTCGACCTAAAGATCGTCCAAGCTGCACTTAACCCCAATATAACCGCTAAAAATATAAAAAAGCTGTCTGCCCCGTAATTGGTCATCATCCAACCCACCACAAACGGCCCGCCAATAGCGCCTAGGCCACTGATAAATATCAACCCACCAGAAGCGGCAGCCATATCATCAGGTTCTAAATAATCGTTCATGTAAGCTAAGTATAATGAATACAAAGGGTTACTCACGCCCCCAACGACAAATAAGATCAGCATCAACGAATATAGGTTGTTCGCAAAAAATGGCGCACCGGCCATAATTATTGTGCCAAAAACCGTAAGATAAATAATCAACAAACGACGGTCCATACGATCAGACGCCCACCCTATTGGGTATTGGCAGATCATTCCGCCAATATATATCATCGCAACAAGTATAGTGATAGAAGATACATCCAACCCTTTTTCCGTTCCAAAAACAGATGTCATGCCAAACAAAGCAGAAAAGATTGTACCAAGTAAAAAGATACCAACTACCGCCGTTGGTGAGGCTTTATATAAGCGCTTAAACGACATTGGTTTTGTGGTTTGAAACAAAGGTGCGGGGCTAATCGATAATAGAATTGGTGCAAAAGACACTGAAACTAACACCGAAGAAATGATAAACAGTGTGTATCCCGCAGGATCACCAAAGTTCAAAACACCCTGTGCGGCAACAATCCCCATCATTTGCACAATGATATATAAAGATAGCGTTTGCCCGCGCGTTTCGTTTGTGGCGCTGTCATTCAACCAGCTTTCTGCAACCACATACACGCCAGAAAAACAAAAACCGATCAATATACGCAGCAACATCCACACAATCACATTAGGGATAGCCGCATATAGGATCAAAGCCGCAGAGACTAAGGATGCAAGGGCTGCAAATACCCGAACATGCCCAACACGGCGGATCATTTCAGGTGCCATTCTACTGCCACCAAGAAAACCGATGAAATAACCAGACATCACCCAAGCCATTGTATTTGGGCTAAAACCCTCAATCGCTCCGCGAATACCCAGCAACGTTCCTTGCAGGCCATTGCCAAGCATTAACAACAACATACCCAAGAATAAGGGCCATGAATTTCTTAAAACTATAAACATCGCTAGGATCCACTTTCTATAAAATCCAAACTACAATATCTTTGAAAAAATGGCGTTCCAGACACGACAAAACCTTAGTCGTATTTTGGTCATTTCTTTCAGGGCAAAAGTAAAGATCCATCACCGTAAGAAAAGAATCGATACTTATGTTTGATTGCGTATTCGTAGATTTCGCGGGTTCTGTCCAGTCCAATTAATGCAGAAACCAGCATTAATAAGGTAGATTTTGGTAAGTGGAAATTCGTAATCAATCCATCTGAAACATGGAAGGTAAAACCGGCCTTAATAAATATATCTGTATCCCCTACCCATGCCTGAATTTCCCCTGTTTCACGTGCTGCCGTTTCTATTAAACGCAATGCAGTTGTCCCAACGGGTATCACACGCCCACCAGCTTTCCTTGTTTCCAATATCTCGGATGCGGCTTGCGCACTAACGCAACCCCATTCAGAGTGCATTTTATGCGCAGATATATCATCTGTCTTAACTGGTAAAAATGTTCCAGCCCCTACGTGCAAAGTTACTTCAGAAAATGTGATACCTTTTGCGCGCAACTTATCCAACAATCCCTTATCAAAGTGCAAAGAGGCTGTGGGGGCTGCAACTGCCCCTAGGTTTTTTGCGAATACAGTCTGATAATCAGTATTATCCAACGCATCCGCAGGGCGTTTTGCAGCAATATAAGGTGGCAATGGCATGGTGCCAATGCGGGCGATTATTGCATCAAAATCATTCCCTTGAATATTGAAACGCAACCCGACACCATCACTTGATTTTGATAACACCTCCGCAGTTAACCCGTCCTTAAATTGAATGCTTTCACCAACTTTTAAACGACGCGCTGGTTTTGCCAAACTTAACCAATCACCTTTTGTGTCGCATGAAATAAGTGTAATTTCGACACTGGCAAAAGTTTCACCCTGATCTGAAATTCGCCTGCGTTTTCCGTTAATACGCGCAGGTATTACCTTTGTATCATTCAATACCAACCGATCCCCTGGGCGCAGGTATTCAGCTAGATCGTAGAAATTACAGTCTTGGGTTAGCGTACCTTGTGAAACCAACAGTTTTGATGCGGCGCGTGGTTTTACTGGGCGCAATGCAATCAAATCTTCGGGAAGGTCAAAATCAAAATCGGATATATTCATGGCGCCTGTTTGCCCACATTATAGCATTAAGCACAAGACATCTATTTATCTGGGCCTTCAAATTCAATTACTTCTCTTTTTTCCGTCTTACCAGCATTGGGCGCAATAGTCGCTTTACCTACTTCTGGTATTTTCTTGCGGAAAACTTCCCTTATCACACCCGGCGCTAAGACTGATAGTGGGTTTACAGTTATTTTGGGCGCACTGGATAAACCCTTTACCCTATAGACAAAACTAAACACACCCTCACCTTTTCTTCGGCCAAATACTTTGCCGAATACACGTTCCAAAGTACCATTTAGGGCATATAATGGCGTTAAAACGCCTTCGAAATTCACCTTTTTCGTGGTTGAATTATAATTCCCTTCCAACGTCAGGCCGATAGACACACCAGTTGCACTTGTATTGTGCAAAACAACCCCTTCAGGGTTAAGTTCAAACTGCCCGTCAACCAATTCAAAAACAATACCTTCGCCTGCCAGCTGTTGTACCAAACCAACCACGCTTATCGCATTAAGCAAATCGGCTAAGACCCCGTCTTGTTTAACCTTGGTTCTTTTAATTTGAAAAGTACCGTTATAATGCCCATCTTTTTCCGCTGGTATAATCACCATACGTAAATCACCACCCAAAGCTTTTCCATATAGCTTGGAAGACCTTAAAACGCTGCCAGAATCGGTTGCAAACACCTCTGCGGCTGTCCCGTTGTTTTGTGGAAATATCGTACCAGTAATCTGTGCGCCGCCATTAACCTTTGCATTAAAAGGCCCGCGTAAACCTTTCGAACGGCTAAGTTTTGCAGTTACATCTGTTAGGATTATACCATCCGCCAGAACAAGGCGATCAAGATATATATCCAAAGGTGGGCCATTTTTTGATCCGCTTGAAAGTTCGATTTTACGCAGATCAACCGTCCCATCATTCACAAAAATACTTGTCTTCCCTTGCCCCAAACCCACGATTGTTACAGATGCGTTCAGCCACTTTCCTACAATAAGTGATGTAAGATTTGAGTGAAGAAATTTACCGTTTTTGCCAAGCTGTACATCCCCTTTTGCAGAAAGGCCCGCCGCTTTAAGCGATAGACTATCTACTGTAAGTTTGTCACCCAATGTGCCACTTACAATCAATTCGCCTTTTGCTTTTTTACGTTTTGACCAATTCAAACCCACCACATTTAGCCCCAAACCAACCATATCAGACGTTAAAGTATATTTTGGCGCTTGGCCCGGATGTAGTTTGACCTTCATTTGACCCGATGATGATCCCGTAATAATGCCTTTATCAAAGATTATGCCAAAGTCGCGCATATTCTCTTCGTTAATGATGAATTCTGAAATTAGGTCTGATCCGCCTTTATACCCCTTGCCAATGGGCATTTCCCAGGTTGTCTCGGTTTGCAAACCATCCAATTCAACCGTTCCACTAAGGTTTACACGATCATTATCCGCCGTTAACAACATTTGCTCTGCAAGAACCTCCCGACCTTTAATAAGCAGTACATCGGTCAGCTTTTTTATAGTGGCTTTGGCGTCAAACTTAATGTCCTTTACTTCGGTACCCTTAACCAATGGAACCGTCAAAATAGCATCAACTTCAACCTTACCTTTTGCTACATTGGGTTCTAAGTTTACTTTTTTAAGATATTCGAAAGGCTTTTCATCCAAAAGGCTTAATCCAGCCTGCAAACCGCCGGTTGCTTTTAATACAATATCCCCAATAGTTGGTTTTTGGGTTAAATCAGATATTGAAAATACAGATCCCGTAACATCTACACGGCTATTATTGGGTGCAATAACGTGGCCTTTTGATAAAGTAACATCAAAAGTTTTTTCTGTCAGATGCCCCTTTCCGGCGGCCCCTTCCAGTATAGGTAAGGTCTTTAAATACCTAACCTTTCCATCCTGAACATCAAATTTCAAATCAACGCTGGTTTTGCCGTTATGTGAAAATAATTGCCCGATACCATTTTTAGCAACACCCCCTAGAATATTTTTTTCCATCCAGCGCCGCGTTTTTGGCTTTAAAGATAGTGGCCAATAATTTAACAAATTATCGCGTTTTATCGCGTTGAATTTTAAAAAATAAGCGCTATCCCAATATTTTTCACCTGCGATTGATGACCCAGCTACTGTAATTCTTTGTGGGCCAACGGCTAAAATACCATTTTCAACTGAAATCGCAAATGGTGACAATGTTAGATGTAAATTCACTTTACCCTCATCGAACACAACGGGGTTTGCAAAAACACCGCTTGGATGCACTTCCAATTTTGAAACGGTCACCGCCCCAGAAAGTGCATTCACAACTCCGCTGTCATCACGTGACATAGATATTTTACTTTCTGCCGTGACGCGCCCCAATCCGCTGTTTGCGGAAATTTGCGTAAAATCCAACGTGTCTGTTACTTTGTCATAGTCAAAATAGGCTTTTCCGCTTTCGAATTTTACAGGCTTACTTTGGGGAATACCCAAAAGCTTGCCTTCTTCGGCTTCCAAAACACCTGATAAGTTAACCAAAGTGCCGTTTGTACTAACCTCTGCTTTTAATGAACCGGTTACAGCTGCATCAAAGTTGCGCAACCAATCGAGTGCAGCAACCTGATCTGCTAGATCAACAGTAGAAGCATGGTCAAACTTAAAACCGAAATCAAACGTATCGTCCGTTATTGCATACGAAAACCTTAAACCTGCCGAGGTTTCTTTTCGGCCTTTCGATTTGAATACAACATCAGCTGTCGCGGTTATGACATCACCAACACGGCGGGACTGCATAAGTGTTTGTGATGTTCGCCAAACCCGTGATCTAACCTGATCAACATAGATAAATCGCGTGTCGACCATATTAATCAACTTCAACCCCCGCAAAGGAGAGTTTATTGCAGCCTTATTAACAATTTCAAAAATATCTTCTGGGGAGACAACATCAACATCCTGTTCGCCTGGTGGCAGAAAATTATACTTACCGTTTAAATCCCGTAAAACACGAATTTCAGCCCCTTCAACATCTACCGTACTTACCGTAATGCCGTATATAATTGATGAAATTGGGTTAATTTTTGCACGTACAATCGGCAACTGCACAAGGTTTTGACCATTTGGGGAAAACACCTGCATATCAGACAGTTGAACTTCCGCAGGAAAGCCTTGCTTAGCCGCTACCAAACTTACTTTACCTACGCGTACGTCAAAACCGCTTAAGGCATTATTTGCGACTTGCTCTACAATCTCTTGCGCAAGGGGAAAGGCAAGCGGGCCTGATTGCAACCGTACGAACAACCCGCCAACTGCCAAAATGACAAGTAAAATTATCCCCGCAACCATGTGCACACAGAACATGATACACTTGCCCATAAAAGATTTGGGTCTGACCTTAGCAGGAACATCATCGCTTTTCGCGCTCATTCTTTGGAAACTACCCTGTTTTGGACTTCGCTTGATCTTTTCGACCAAACCCTGTTTGTACTTCTATACCATAGTTAGTCATTCTTTATAATAAACTCCAGTATAAGAGGTTCAATTTGTTAACAATCGGAGAAAAGGCGCCCAATTTCAATCTACCGTGTAATGGCGGCGGAACTCTTAGCCTAGATAATTTCAAAGGGCGCAACCTTGTGCTGTTTTTCTACCCCAAAGACGATACGTCAGGGTGCACCAAGGAAGCCATCGAATTTACGCAAAAAATGGATATGTTTACAAAAGCAAATACAGCTACCGTTGGCGTATCAAAAGATACCGTGGCTAAGCACGATAAATTCATCTCAAAACACAGTCTGAAAACACCTTTAATATCAGATACAACAGGCCAAATGTGTGAAGATTACGGTGTTTGGAAAGAGAAACAACTATACGGAAAAACCTATCTTGGGATTGTACGCACAACTTTTTTAATAGATTCGACGGGCGTTATTCAAATGATATGGCCAAATCTACGCGTTAAAGGTCATGTAGATGCCGTTTATGAAGCGGTGCAAAGCATATGAATACCCGTCCAACCCTTACTTCACTTGCCTGTTCTGTATTAACCACTTCCGATGGGCGTGAAAAAACCCGTGTATCACACGCCGCAGCCAAACTGTGGTTTGACAGTGTAAAATCTGGAAACCCGTTAGAAATAGGCACAAGTCAGCCACCCCATAACCCCAACAGGCCAATATATCCTGAACTTCTACCCCCTAATAAAATGCCCAAAAGACGTACAGGTTCGCTTAAAGGCCGCATTGCGTTATTGCATGCCATTGCCCACATCGAACTAAACGCGGTTGATCTTCATTGGGATATTATCCCGCGTTTTGCCAATATAAATATGCCACGCGGGTATTTTGACGATTGGGTTAAGGCAGCCGATGAAGAATCTAAACATTTCAATCTGTTATGTGACAGACTTGAAGCATTAGGATCGCATTACGGTGCAATGCCCGCGCATGCCGGCATGTGGCGCGCAGCACAAGATACAGCAGATGACTTTATAGGCCGTCTGGCTATTGTACCAATGGTATTAGAGGCCCGTGGGCTGGATGTAACCCCAGGTATGATTGAGCTGTTTAAACGTGCCGATGACCCCGAAACGGTTAAAACCTTAGAAATTATATATGCCGAGGAAGTCGGGCATGTTGCATATGGCTCAAAATGGTTTCACTTTTTATGTGGCCGACATGAACATGACCCCAAAGATTGTTTCCACGCATTAGTAGAAAAGTACTTTGCAGGCGGCTTAAAACCCCCATTTAATGACGAAAAACGGGCTGAAGCGGGTCTGCCCCCAGATTTTTACTGGCCAATGGTCAAAGACAAGCCAAGAAAATAGTTGGCCATAATACCTATTTTATATGAGCGGAAAACTGCCAAATAGATGTTGATATCGCCATATTAGTGTCTTTTTCTTGGTTATTCTGTTGCTTAGTAGGTGAAGTTTGCTTAATAAAATATCAGCCGTCCCTTGGACTGGTTACGCGAGATGACATGAAATTAATTGGTGAACGAAAAGCATGAAGAATGCCTTAGATAAATATTTGCCTGAACAACGGATTTATATTCGCACGGATACATCCACAAAATTTCTGACATTAAAATCTAAATCCCAATTATTTATCGGCATTGTAGCCACAATTAGCTTTTCTTGGCTTTTGATTGCAACGGCGATAATCGGCTATGAAATGCTAGAATCGCGTTCTTATGGTCAACAAGCAAAAGACCACAAGAAAACCTACGAAGTTCGGATAAATAAATTATCAGCAGAACGTGATAACCGCGCTTTGGAAGCACAAACAGCACAAGAGCAATTTTATGTTGCCCTAAATCAAATATCCGAACAACAAACTGATCTACTAGAAGCAGAAGAACATCGCCGCGAATTGGCGACAGGCCTGCAAATTTTACAAACCAAACTTCAAGATGCGGTTAAAGCGCGTGATGCAGCGGAACGTAATTCAGACAAGTTGTTAGCAGATCTTCAAGATGCAAACGGTAACAAAGCATCACACATAGGTAACGCTGAAGAGTTAAATAAAACTCTTGCACTTATGTCATCAGAGTTAAGCACATCTGTTGACCAACGTGAGTTCCTTGCAAATGATGCCAACCAAGCCAAAAAGCAAGTTGAAGAATTAGAATTCAACGCAGAATTAACTCAACTTCAAAATGAACAGATATTTAACAAGCTTGAACAAGCCGTTGAAGTATCATTATCGCCTTTGGAACGTGCGCTTAAAAAATCTGGCATCAACAAAGATGCACTGATAAAAGATGTACGCCGTGCCTACTCTGGTACAGGCGGGCCATTAACCCAGCTTACTGTTTCCAGTAAGGGCGAAGCAAATAACCCATCATCAAAACGTGCATTTGGATTATTACAAGATCTAGACCGCATTAACCTATTGAAGATTGCCGGAAATAAAATCCCACTGTCTAACCCGGTACGCGGTTCATTTCGTTATACCAGCGGTTTCGGTGGCCGACGCGACCCAAAAACGGGCGGATGGCGTAAACATAACGGCACAGATATGGCTGGCCCGTTAGGAACTACAATCGTAGCCACCGCTGATGGTATGGTGACTTTTGCAGGCCGCCAATCGGGCTATGGGCGGCTTATTAAAATCAGACATAAACAAGGGTTTGAGACGTTTTACGCTCATTTACACCGGATTAATGTTAAGGCGGGACAAAAGGTGTCGCGCGGAGATAAAATCGGTGCTATGGGGAATTCTGGTCGCAGTACCGGTGTTCATCTGCACTATGAAATCCGCTTGGGCGGCAAACCAGTAAACGCTATAAAGTATATAAAGGCTGCAAACGATGTTTTCTAAAAGCAAAATTAACGAACCAGAAAAAAAGCCCGGCGCGGCTAAACCTGTGATGGCTAAAAAACCAGATGCGGTTAGGCCCGCAATGGCAACACCTTCTCCGGTTACGCCAAAGGCTAAACCACCTGCATCAATATTATCTTCTGATCTGCATATCAAAGGTAATATTAAAACTACTGGTGATATTCAAATCGAAGGCGAGATTGTGGGGGATGTGCGCGCACATCTTCTAACGGTTGGTGAGTCTGCACGGATCAAAGGTGAAGTGATTGCAGATGATGTGGTTGTTAACGGTCATGTGTCTGGTACTGTTCGCGGTCTGAAAGTACGCCTGACAGCGACTTCACGGGTACAAGGCGACATCATTCACAAAACCATTGCTATTGAAAGCGGTGCGCATTTTGAAGGGTCAGTTCGTCGCGAAGAAGACCCATTATCGTCTTCAAAATCACAAGTGAAACCTGCACCTAAACCTGCATAAGTAAAAATTCATATTTTTCTAAAAACCCGTTTCATTGAAGCGGGTTTTTTATTTGCCAATTAAAACCTGTAAGAAAATCAACAAACCGTCTTACGTTTTTTCGCAAACTTCTACCACGCACTGTAACAATTTTGATTGTTCTATCGACAGATATACCCGTCACGGGGCGTGTAGAAATACCTTCTACAACGATAGAATTGCGTGGTAACATCGTAACGCCTAAACCTGCAGCAACTAGGTTTTGTATCCAATCCTCACGTTCAGAACGTAAGATTACTTCTATATCTAATTGTTGCTCATTAACTTGTGCAAACACAGTATTGCGAAATTCACATCGTAATCTGTCTAGATATTTCAACCCATCTAAATCTTGAAACTTCATCGCACCTTCACCCGCGACAGGGTGGTTGTCGCTGTAAGCAAGTTCAAACGATTCTGTCATCAATGGGTGTGTATTGAACCGATCAGGTAAAGGTTCTTGCCGTGCAATTAACGCGCAATCCAATGTTCCAGACAATAGCAATTCATGCGCAGTTTCCCCCCAAACATCATGCAAAACAAGTTCAACATCGGGGGCAATTTTCTGCCAATCAAGTAATGCAGGGCCTAAAATACGAGGGCCGATTGTACACATAATGCCCAGTTCAATATGTTCCATCTCCCCCATCACGACATCAGCCGCAGCACCATAGGCCGCTTGTCTAGTATCTTCGATGCGCCCAAGATGGGTGCGCATAGACCGCCCAAGTGGCGTTAATGACAATTTCCGACCGTCGCGTAAAAATAATGCGCCCCCCAAATTGGCTTCCAGTTTTTGTATTGCAACGGTCAGCGCAGGTTGCGACACCGCACAAGACTCTGCCGCACGCGTAAAATTCATATGACGGCATGCCGCTAAAAAATATCTAACCTGATGAAATTCCATACTATTTCGCTTCTCTTAAGTATCAATAACCTATGCCTATGGCTCTATCATTATTCGGTATTGGATTTATGGCACCTACCCTGTGCATGTCTGACATTAAGTAATAAATCAAGGAGTAGTAAAATGAAAAAATTAATCATCGCCGCCATAATAACTGGAATGGCAGTGGGTGCGAATGCACAAATGGTAACCTCTGAAAGCATCCAACAAGCAGAGTTTACACCTGAAAATGAAGCTAAAACACCTATAGATTACCGTAAATGGATATTTATCGGATCACCTTTGACACCAAACGCATTAAATGACGGTGCGGCTGCATTCCCAGAGTTTCATAATGTATATGTAGAGCCATCCGCATATGAACATTTCGCCAAAACAGGTCAATGGGCAGAAGGCACACAGATAGCAAAAGAACTGGCGCTAATTTACCAAAACGATAATGACGAATTAGGCGCTACATATGAAGTATCTGGCCACGGATACCAACAAGGTGAATTCAATGGGTTGGAATTATTAGTAAAAGACAATGCACGTTTCCCAGAAATGCCAGGCGGTTGGGCGTTTTTCTCTTTTGGTCATCACGCACCACCTTATGCAAAAACCTCTGCTGCATTTCCAGCGGATAGCTGTAATGCTTGCCACGCGGATAATGCAGAAACTGATTTTGTATTTACCCAGTTTTATCCTGTTCTAAGATCGTTACAAAAATAAAACCAAGACGGTTATACTTAATTGCAAAACACGAATAACCCTCTTTGATATATATTATCAAAGAGGGTTATCCAATTTTTCCACACATGATGTTATTGCTTACACTGATCCCATTCGCGATTAAGGCTAGGGTATCTGCCCTAATCTTCTGCGTTGGCCTCACCGCGACTTTTACCGACCACATCTTGTGCCAGAACAGCCGCCATAAACAGATCCAGATCGCCGTCTAACACACCTTGTGTGTCTGATGTCTCTGTATTGGTGCGCAAATCTTTAACCATCTGATAAGGTTGCAAAACATAGGATCGTATCTGATTTCCCCACCCCGCATCGCCTTTATTTTCATGCGCTTCATTGACCGCTTCATTACGGCGGTCCATTTCCATCTGATATAGCCGTGACTTCAGTGCTTTCATGGCAATATCACGGTTTTGATGTTGTGATTTAACCGATGATGTTGTCACAATCCCAGTTGGAATGTGGGTCATGCGTACCGCACTATCTGTTGTGTTCACATGCTGACCACCCGCACCAGATGACCGATATGTATCTACGCGTACGTCCGACATATTCACTTCAATTTCGATATTGTCGTCAACAACCGGGTAAACAGTGATCGAACTAAATGAGGTATGCCGCTTGGCAGCGCTGTCAAAAGGTGAAATGCGCACCAAACGGTGTACGCCACTTTCCGACTTCAACCAGCCATAAGCATTATGTCCAGATATTTTATATGAGGCAGATTTAATCCCGGCTTCATCCCCTGCAGTTTCTGACTGCAATTCTACTTTATAGCCCTTCTTTTCGGCCCAACGAACGTACATACGTGCCAACATCGCTGCCCAATCACAGCTTTCCGTACCACCGGCACCTGATTTGACTTCGATAAATGTATCGTTCGCATCCGCTTCACCATTTAACAAAGCTTCTAGTTTTCGTTTTTTGGCTACATTTTCCAATGCTTTGATGGCATTTTCAGCGTCTTCAACAACCTCTTGGTCGTCTTCCATTTCACCTAGTTCAATCAGATCAACATTATCGGTTAATTCTTGATTAAGGGATTGAAAATTTTCAATAGCATCAACTAACGCCTGACGTTCACGCATTAATTTTTGCGCATTATCAGGATCATTCCACAAATCCGGGTCTTCGGACATCGCATTGAATTCTTCCAAACGGTGTTCAGCCGTCTCCCAATCCATGCGTTGCTTTAGAAGGTCTAAACAATCGTGAATTTCAGTTACTATATTTTCTATTTCTGCGCGCATTAGCCTTGCTTACCCCAAGTATTTACATTCTTTTACAAAGCCGCATGGCTAGGGTAAACGCTTTAATATATACCGCCCGATGATAATGAACCAAAAGTGGCTTTTTTCGGTATTATTTTCACTTCACCGGTTGATGTTGTCACCGCAGTATCATCACTGTCTTCGCCACGTTCAAACAGTTGCAGATCAGAGCCAAGACCCCAACCGCCATCAATAATATCCATCATGCCGTCAAACGGTTCTTCACCGACCCGAAATAATTCTGCAACAACATATTCGCCTGACGCATCATCTGATAATCTTGTGCCAGTGTAACGGTCATATTTGCGAAACACTGTATTTTCGGGGACTTTGAAATCACTTGACCCGTAACGTTCAATCGCTTTTTTCATGAAACTTGTAAAAACAGGGCCGCACATACTACCGCCATAGGCACCGTGGCCCAAGCTACGGGGCAAATCATACCCCATATAACAACCTGCAACGATATTAGGTGTGAAACCTACAAACCACACATCTTTTGAATCGTTTGTTGTACCTGTTTTACCTGCCACAGGCACGCCAAGTCTTACCGTACCACTTGCGGTTCCACGCTCAACAACACCGCGCATCATAGACGTTAGCTGATAGGCCGTCACCTCATCCATGATCCGTTCGCGGTTGTTTTGAATTAAGGGGGACATGCCTGCATCGTTAGTATCAGATGTGCATCCATCACAGGAACGGCGGTCGTGACGGTAAACTGTTTCACCCCAACGGTTTTGCACACGATCAACCATTGTTGGCTCTACCCGCTCGCCACCGTTTGCAAACATCGCATATGCAGCTACCATTTTGAACAAAGTGGTTTCTTGAGAGCCAAGTGAGTTTGCCAAAAATTCACCCATATCATCATATACACCAAAACGTTCGGCATAATCGGCAACCACATTCATACCCACTTCTTGAGCCAATCGGACAGTCATAAGATTACGTGAGCGCTCAATACCTGTTCGTAAAGGGGCAGGCCCATAAAATTTGTTTGAAGAGTTTTTTGGCTGCCATAAACCTTGTGGTGTTTCTATTTCAATCGGCGCATCAATAACGATTGTTGCAGGCGAATATCCACTGTCTAATGCTGATGCATAGACAAAAGGTTTAAAAGACGACCCTGGTTGGCGTGTTGCCTGCGTTGCGCGGTTAAACACGCTGTACTGGTATGAAAATCCACCCTGCATTGCAATAACGCGGCCTGTGTTTGTATCCATTGCCATAAAACCGCCCTGAATTTCTGGGATTTGCCGTAATGACCAATTTTTGAATTCCCCATCTTTTTCAATGGCTTTCACATGAATAACATCACCGATTTCCAGAATATCACTTGGTTTTTTAGCTTTGTTTAAAGTTTTCCCGTCACGTTTCCTGCGCCATGTAAGCTCTGACATCGGTAAAAAATGACCGTCGGTATCTTCATCAACGCCTTCGATACCGATATGCACATTCTTTGCGCCAACCTTTAATACTACAGCTGCATTCCATCCTTCAACATCACGGGGGATTTTCATGTCAGAAAGTGCTTTGCGCCATGCTTCTTCACTGCTTAAATCATTCGGCTCAATCTTTCCCATCGGGCCACGAAATACACGTTTTGAGCGGTCATATTTCTCTAACCCCGTACGCAACGCAAGGGCCGCTTCTTTTTGCAATTCAGGGTCCATCGTTGCCCGAATGGCCAAACCACCACCAAAAAATTCATCCTCACCAAAAGTGCCCGATAATTGACGCCGAATTTCATCGGTAAAATAATCGCGGGGGGGTCGCGATGCGCGGGTTGAAATATATTCGCCACTTTGAACCGTTTGCAACGGTGTTGCCAAAGCCTGTTTAAGGTCAGATTGCGTGATGTAATTATTCTCCGACATTTCACGCAACACAAAATTGCGCCGCGATGTTGCCTTTTCCCGCTGGCGAACCGGGTGATATTTACTAGGTGCTTTGGGTAAAGATGCTAAATATGCGGCTTCTTCTATGGTCACATCCTCTAAGGTTTTCCCGAAATAAGTGTCAGCTGCCGCCGTTACACCATAAGAATTCTGTCCTAGAAAAATCTCATTCAGATAAAGCTGCAAAATCTGATCTTTGTTCAATGTACTTTCCAAACGGGACGCCAAAATCAGCTCTTTGATTTTGCGTTCCGCTGAACGATCGCCCGATAGTAGAAAGTTTTTCATGACCTGCTGGGTTATTGTTGAAGCGCCACGCAAACGCCCGCCACGTGCCGCATCAATACCCGCCTTAATCATGCCCAGAGGGTCATAACCTTTGTGATTGTAAAAGTTTTTATCTTCAGCGCTGATAAACGCGTGTTTCACTACATCTGGAATTTCATCAATCGGTGTGTACAGCCTGCGTTCACGCGCAAATTCATCCATCACTTTGCCTTCAATCGAATATATTCGGCTGATTGTGGCAGGTTCATAGCTGGCTAATCGCGCATGATCTGGCAAATCGCGGCCATACATAAAGAAAATTGCGCCAATAATTAAGGAAACCAGAACCACACCAATGGTGAGCCAGCTAAATATCCACCCAAAAAAAGATCCTATTGCTCGAAGCACCAGATGCCCCCTTTATAACGCCATTTGCGCCTTATATGCTGTGTGTCATAAAAGGTCAAAATCACTTCTACGATATATGAGCCATAAAAAGCCCAGACTATCCATTATCTAAGTGCTAATACACAAATTGAAACCTATTGACGTAATAATTGTGCTTGTGCGGCATCTTCTACTGACCAAGTGTCTAGTGCCAATACAATTCCTTCGATAATTTGTTGCCGCCACTCAGCATTCATCAAGTTGTTTAAATCACTTTGGTTAGACATGAATCCCAACTCTATCAGAATTGATGGAATATCGGGCGCTTTCAAAACACTAAAACCTGCAAATAAGTGCGGCCGCTTGCGCAAACGCCCAACCGATTGGGCCACACCAGACACAACCATATCTGCCAAAAGATCACTGCGCGATTTGGTTTCCACTCGTGCCATTTCCATTAAAACAGTTGCTACCGCATCAGATTGTTTGCTTAGATCAACACCCGACAGTAAATCTGCACGATCCTGACGTTCCGCTAAATAGGCCGATGCCTCATTAGAAGCTTCATCCGATAATGAATACACAGTTGTTCCAGTTGCCCAACCGCTTTTCAATGCATCAGCATGAAGTGATATAAACACATCTGCACCCAATTCTCTGGCCTTCGAAATGCGCCCTGATAACGAAACAAATGTATCTTCATCGCGCGTTAGGTGTGCTTTGAAACGTCCAGATAATATAAGGTTGTCCTTTAATTCTTTGGCAAATAATAATACTAAATCTTTTTCCAACTTGCCGTCTTGGCGTGCACCGGAATCGATACCACCATGCCCAGGATCAAGAACAACCACCAAAGGCCGATCACCAATTTGCCGTTGTTTTGGTAAAGTGGCACTAATAGCATTAGGTAAATCCCATCCTGCATCTTCGCGTGCGCCGACATTTGCTAAAAATTCCTCGGGGTTGGTCAGTTTGAATTTAGCGGTTAAAGTAGCATCGCCTTTTGCACTACCCGTAAGCATGCCAACTTTATCCAGCAACATAGGTTCGGATAAAGTTATCACCATTCTAGACCACCCTGCCTGAAATGCCCCAAACCGCAGCTCTGTTACCTTTTCAGTCAAAAGGATGTCTTTTGCCGAAAAGCCTGTCCAATCAACTTCTTTAAAATCAAAAACAATACGGTTTGGCTCTGACAATAAAAATATACGGTACGGAATGGGTTGCGACAGGTTTAGTTTCACTTCCAAGTCGCGGTATGACAGATCTGCTATGGTAGATTGCACAGTGTCTATACGCGCCAACGCCCGTAAATCTTGTGCAAAAAGCGTATTTGTAAACAAACACACGATAAGAGTTACTAAAACTGCGATTTTTTCTAACACTGCATTGCCTGATCGTTTGTTTTTGTTTTTTTGCCTTATATACCGCATCGTTTTGAAAAATGCGATTGTATTTAATACATTCACCCCCTAATGATGAATGATAGGTGGCTGAAAGAAGCCACTAATAAGAGTTTCGTTGAATGAAACCATGAAAGACAGGCCAAAGCCAAAGTTCTTCTCTGCTTCGTTCAACAGGCCAGTTGGCCAATGAATTGCTGTATTTTCTTGCTTTACACAAGATTTATAGCCCGAACTGAACGTTCTAATCTTACAGAACGTTGGAGAAACCCCGCGATGATACGCGTGTGGACATTATTAGTAGAATATTGCGCAGGCTTAATGGCCGCGTATTTTACTGTCTTACAGCCAGTCGCCATAACATATAACGCCAACAATTTTGCTGTGCCTAGAAATGCACAGCCTTTGTCGCGTTCAGAGTATAAAAAATGTCTAAGAAAATGCTTATTGATGCCACCCACCCCGAGGAAACCCGCGTGGTTGTGGTTGAAGGAAATAAAGTCGACGAATTCGATTTTGAAAGTCTAAACAAACGCCAACTAGCTGGAAATATATATCTTGCAAAAGTAACACGGGTCGAAGCCTCACTTCAGGCGGCTTTTATTGATTATGGTGGAAACCGTCACGGTTTTCTTGCCTTTAATGAAATTCACCCGGACTATTATCAAATTCCAGTTGCCGACCGCGAAAGGCTTCTTGCAGAAGAAGCTGAATATGCCAAAGCCAAGGCTGAAGAAGATGCCAGACGCGCAGAACAACCTAAATCACGTTCGCGCCGCCGCAAAAAACCTGTAAAAACCGAAGCAGAAGCGGAAGGTGCAATAACAAGCAAAGATGCCGTTGTTGCAAGTGATGTCATTGATGATGGCGTCATCGATATAGATGCTACCAGTTCTGATCTGGTAGATGTACCAGAGACGAAAACAAGCGAAGAAAACACTGCTGATACCGCAGTGGCTGATACCGTAGTGGAAACGCCAGTTGAAGCACCACAAGAAGAAGCATCCAAGGTTGAAAAAACAGAAACCGCCGCTGATGATGAAGCAAACGACGATGACACTGACAGCGATGAAGACGCACCAAAAGAACCAAAACCGGGCATAGAGTCTGTTGCAGATGATGATGTTTCCGAAGAGGTACGCCCACGCAAGCCGCGTATGAAACGGTATAAAATTCAAGAAGTCGTTAAAGTACGTCAAATTTTACTAGTTCAGGTTGTCAAAGAAGAACGTGGGAATAAAGGTGCTGCATTAACCACTTACCTATCTTTGGCTGGTCGTTATTGCGTTTTGATGCCAAACACTGCACGCGGTGGTGGAATTTCACGCAAAATTACCAACGCCGTTGACCGCAAAAAGATCAAAGCGATTGCCAATAATTTGATCGTTCCCGAAGGTGCAGGCCTGATTATTCGTACCGCAGGTGCCAGCCGCAATGAGGCAGACATAAACCGCGATTATGAGTTTTTGACGCGCCAATGGGAACAAATCCGCGAGCTTACGTTAAAATCCATTGCCCCTACTCCGATCTATGAAGAAGGCAATTTGATTAAGCGCTCTATTCGTGACCTATACACCCGTGACATTGATGAAATTCATGTTGAAGGCGATCGCGGATATGAAGCGGCCAAAGAATATATGAAAATGTTCATGCCAAACCGCGTGGAAAAAGTTAAATTATATACTGAACCGATGCCGTTATTTTCACGCTATCAGGTTGAAAGTCATCTAGGTGCGATGTTCAACCCAACCGTTCAGCTGAAATCTGGTGGCTATCTTGTAATTGGCATTACCGAAGCACTTGTTGCCGTTGATGTGAACTCTGGCAAAGCCACCAAAGAAAGTTCGATAGAGGCCACCGCCCTGAAAACCAATCTAGAAGCTGCCGAAGAAGTTGCCCGCCAAATGCGGTTGCGTGATTTAGCGGGTTTGATCGTCATCGACTTTATTGATATGGACGAGCGGCGCAATAACACAGCCGTTGAAAAACGCCTAAAAGATAAGCTGAAAACAGATCGTGCGCGGATACAAATTGGCCGCATCTCTGGTTTTGGTCTATTGGAAATGTCCCGCCAACGCTTACGCCCTGGCATGTTGGAAGCTACAACACAACCTTGCCCGCATTGTCATGCAACTGGCCTGCTGCGCTCTGACGACAGTTTAGCATTGTCTATTTTGCGTGAACTGGAAGAAGAAGGCGTTCGCAAACGCTCTGGTGAAGTGCTGGTAAAAGCACCTATTAATGTGACCAATTACCTTCTTAATGAAAAACGCGATCACATCATAACGATTGAAGCGCGTTACGGGCTTTCTGTTCGGGTAGAGGCCGATACAAGTATGATCGGTACGGACTATTCCGTGGAAAAATTCAAAACCGCCACACGGTTTATAGCACAACCTGCGAATGCCCCTGTTTCAATGGAAAACGTCTCAATGGAAAGTTTTGACAACTCAGTTTCCAATGCCAATGCCATTGCTGATACCGCTGCAACGCCAACAAAACCTGAAGTAACGGATGAGGAAAAGCCCAAGAAAAAACCCAGACGTCGTCGGGGCGGTCGTGGGCGCGGCAAAGCCAATCAAGATAATCTTGAAGCCAACGCAGATCAAACAAACACGGCACAAGATAGCACAGAAAAAACCAGTGAACCTGAAGTTAAATCTGATGCGGAAAACGTAAAAGCGGCTGAGCCTGTAGATACACAAGTAGCGCAAGCAGACCCAGCACCATCAAGTGTAAACGTTGAAGCGGCACAGGAAGAAAAACCTGTGAAACCAAAGCGCAAACTTGTAAAACGCAAACCTAAAGAAAAACCTGCTGAAATCACAACAGCGGATGATAAAACTGACGCGGCAGTAGAAGAAAGGAAAAAACCTGTTAGGAAACGGGCGGTGAAAAAAGAGGGTGATGAAAAGCCAAAAGCCAAACCAAGGGTAAGAAAACCAAAAGCTGCGGTTAAAGAAACTGTCACCACGCCAGATGCACCAATAGAAGTAGCAACACTCGTTAAAGAAACAGTTGCTGCCCCTGTTGCCGAAATAGTAACACCCCCCGCAGAGCCAGAGGTGAAAAAACCTAAAAGGCGTGGTTGGTGGCTTCGCGGCTAAAATCCGCTCACTTTCATGACATTAGCGCGTCTAAACCTTGTGTTTGGCGCGCTTTTGTTTTTCACTCATAGGAATTGTTTTGATAAAAAGACTCCAACTCTATGTTTGAAAAAAACAAATTAGGTCTGTTCGCATCGTTCTTCGGAATAATGATGGCAGTCGCCCCTTTTGCCTCTGCCCAGGGTCTGATCCGTGACGCAGAGATTGAGCGTACTTTACGCATTGTCGCCCAACCGATTGTAAAAGCCGCAGGCGTTGGGCGGATAAGTTTTTTTATCGTCAATAGCCACAGTCCAAATGCGTTTACGACTGGCGGTAATAATATATTCATTCACTCTGGTTTAATCAGGCGCATGAAATCTGTCGAAATGTTGCAATCGGTTATTGCACATGAAATCGGGCACATCACTGGCGGGCATATAACCCAACGAATTACCAATATTGGCAGTGCCAACACAGCCGCTGGAATTGGTGTGTTATTGGGTGTCCTTACAGCTGCTGCAGGCGGGGGAAGTGGCGCCATTGGCATTGCCGCCGCAGGCCAATCCATTGGGCAACGTAATTATTATTCTTTTACACGTGGCCAAGAAAGTGCCGCCGACCAATCAGGTGCCCGCTATATGGCAAATGCCGGGATAAATCCATCAGCAGCCCTAGATGTTCTTAATATTTTCAGGGGGCAAGAAGCCTTAAGTATTAGCAGGCAGGATGCTTATACATTAACACATCCCCTAAGTTCGCAACGTATTTCAGACCTGAAAACATATGTTGCAGCTTATAAACACAGACCAACTACCCAATCAAAAACGGTTGATTATTGGTATGCGCGTTCATTGGCTAAATTCAACAGCTTCATTGGCAGTCCAAAGGGTATTTTACGAAAAGTACCCAAATCAGATACAGGTGAGATTGCAACTTTAACACGCGCGATTGCCTATCATCGACTGCCAAATAAAAAGAAATCATTGAAAGCGATCAAACGGCTTATCTCGATGCGCCCTAAAGACCCCTATTATCAAGAATTATATGGGCAAATATTATTGGAAAATGGCAACGCATCAAATGCGGTTACCGCCTACCGAAAAGCGGTTCAACAACAGCCTAAAGATGCGCAATTACTTGCAGGCCTAGGGCGTGCCCAATTAGCTGTAAAATCAAAATCATCTGCAAAAACCGCTTTAACTACATTGAAAAAATCATACGCAAGAGATCCGCGTAACGGGCGCATGTTGCGCGATTTAGGTGTTGCTTACGCAAAAACCGGTAATCCGGGAATGGCATCGGCAACTACGGCAGAACGATATGCATTATCTTCAAACTTTAAACAGGCAGAAATACATGCTAAACGCGCTGTAAAATTGCTGCCAGAAGGTTCAACCGGTTGGCGCAGAGCCGCTGATATTTTGGCCATTGCCGAACGCCTTAACAAAGGCAGAAAGAAGAAATAATGTTTAACCAGCTTAAAACTACGGCGGTAATTGCCCTGTTAACATTCTCAAGCCCGGCAATAGCCCTTGATCTTGATCTAGATAACATGTCGGGCGCAGAAAAAGATGCGTTCGGGCAATTAGTGCGTGATTATATACTAGATAACCCTGACATCATCATGGATGCCTTTCGGATACTTGAACAACGACAAGAAGTTGCAGATCTGCATGCAGATACCACGCTTATCGCCGAAAATTTACAAAACATTCAGCATGACGGATTTTCTTGGGAAGGTGGCAACCCCGATGGCGACATCACATTAGTAGAGTTTCTTGACTATAAATGCGGATATTGCAGAAAAGCCCACGATGAAGTGGCAAGCCTTGTAGCAAGTGACGGAAATATTCGTCTAATAGTGAAAGAATACCCGATTTTAAGTCAAGATTCGCTTAATCTATCACGTGCCGCCGTAGCTACATTGCAAAGCTTGGGCCCCGATGCTTACAAAAAAATGCACGACCTATTTATCAGCTACAATGGGCCAGTAACAAATGATGCTATTAGTTTTTTAGCAAACAAAGCAGGGCTGGATGCGCCAACAATCGTGGCGATGATGGATGAACCTTCTGTAGATGGCCAAATCGGTAAAATTCGCCAGCTTGGCCAAGCTTTGAACGTTTCTGGCACGCCCACTTTCATATTTAACGATCAAATCGTTCGGGGTTATATACCCGAAGATAATATGAAACAGATTGTTGCTGAACTTCGCGCCCAAACTCAGTAGTAAAACGGATTTCTTTCACATGAATGCTTTTACCCTGCGTTAAGACAATGTATAAGCAAAAGAATGCCTGTCACGGGAACTAACGGTTGAGGGAAATATGACCAAAAAAGAACAAAACACGGACGTGGAATTCATTCAGTCTTTGGCTGAATTGCTACGCGAAAACGACCTGACTGAATTGCAGGTTAAACGTGACTATGGTGACGACAAACAATTAAACGTACGTATTTCGCGCCAAATTATGGCGGCACCTGTACAACAAATTGCAGCTAGCCCCGCCCTTGTTGCATCTGCACCAGCCGCTGCTGCCAGCCCGGTAGAAGCACCTGCCAATACAGATGATCCTGCTCAACACCCAGGTGCCGTGACCTCACCAATGGTTGGAACGGTTTACTTAGCAGCCGAGCCTGGGGCCGCAAACTTTGTTGCTGTTGGGTCTAGCGTATCCGAAGGCCAGACATTGTTAATCATCGAAGCGATGAAAACAATGAACCAAATTCCAGCACCAAAATCTGGAAAAATCACCCGTATACTTGTGGATGATGGTGCGCCTGTAGAATTTGGCAGTCCCCTTGTCATTATCGAATAACTGCTCATTTCGAAGGAGCTAATGCACCATGTTTTCCAAGGTTTTGATTGCAAACCGAGGCGAGATTGCCCTACGCGTTATTCGCGCCTGCAAAGAATTAGGTATTTCAACTGTTGCGGTACATTCAACTGCAGACACGGACGCCATGCATGTTCGCATGGCCGATGAAAGTGTATGCATTGGCCCACCACCGGGCACCAACAGCTATCTGTCGATACCTGCCATTATTTCTGCATGTGAAATAACAGGGGCGCAAGCTATTCACCCTGGCTATGGTTTTCTGTCAGAGAATGCGGACTTTGTACAAATTGTAGAAGAACATGGGTTGAAATTTATCGGCCCAAGTGCCGCACATATTCGTATGATGGGCGACAAAATAACCGCCAAAGAAACCATGAAAAACCTAGGTGTACCATGTGTGCCAGGCTCTGATGGTGGTGTTCCCACCATAGAAGAAGCCCATAAAGTTGCTGACGAGATGGGTTTCCCTGTAATCGTAAAAGCTACTGCGGGAGGCGGCGGGCGCGGTATGAAACTGGCTAAAACCAAAGCAGACTTAGATGAAGCGTTCAGTACTGCACGCGCAGAATCGAAATCAGCTTTTGGGAATGATGAAGTTTATCTTGAAAAATACCTAACCTTACCACGCCACATCGAAGTACAGGTCTTTGGCGATGGTCGGGGACGTGCGGTTCATTTAGGTGAGCGCGATTGTTCATTGCAACGCCGCCACCAAAAGGTTTTCGAAGAGGCCCCAGGCCCCTGCATCACCCCTGAAATGCGCGAACGTATCGGCAAAACATGTGCTGATGCTGTTGCAAAAATCGGATATGAAGGTGCGGGTACAATCGAGTTCCTGTATGAACGAGACGAGTTCTTTTTCATCGAAATGAACACCCGCCTGCAAGTAGAACACCCCGTAACCGAAGCCATATTCGGTGTTGATCTGGTAAAGCAGCAACTGCGTGTTGCTGCAGGCGAAGAAATGACCCTTGTGCAAGATAACCTGTCTATAAAAGGTCATGCTATAGAGGTGCGTATTAATGCAGAAAAACTGCCGAACTTCACACCCTGCCCTGGCAAGGTTAGCATGTATCATGCACCGGGCGGTTTAGGCGTTCGTATGGATTCTGCCCTATATGACGGCTATTCAATTCCACCATATTACGACAGCTTGATCGGCAAAATAATTGTTACAGGCCGCGACCGCGAAGGTGCGCTTGCACGTCTAAAACGATCCTTGGAAGAGTTGATTATTGACGGTATCGACACCACCGTTCCCTTGTTTCATGCGTTGCTAAAAGAGGACGCGATTTTAACTGGGGATTACGATATTCACTGGCTGGAAAAATGGCTGGAAACGCAGACATTCGAATAAAGGTAGGCGGAATATGACCGCCGATAATACGACTGTCACACCGGAATTATTGCTGTATGCCTATGGTTCTGGTGTGTTCCCCATGTCAGATAGCGTTGATGATCCAGAAATCTATTGGGTTGATCCGCATTTTCGGGGTATTTTCCCGCTTGAAAATTTCCATGTATCCAACAGGCTTGCCCGAAGAATTCGACAAGGGCGTTATAAAGTTAATATCAATCAATGTTTTGAAGATGTTGTAAAAGCTTGTGCTGATCGCAGCGAAACTTGGATTAATGCAGAAATTTTTGACCTTTACCAACAGTTACACAAACTTGGCCATGCCCATTCCGTTGAAGTTATGGAAGATGATGCCTTGGTTGGCGGCGTTTATGGGGTTAGCTTGAACGGCGCATTTTTTGGCGAAAGCATGTTTTCTAAACGCACGGACACTTCAAAAATTGCCCTGACATATCTTATTGCTAGGTTAAAATTTGGTGGTTACAAATTGTTTGACACACAATTTCAAACAGAGCATCTAAAAAGCCTAGGTGCGATAGAAATTCCGCGCAACAGCTATCATAAACGACTGGCGGATGCGATGAATGGACAGGCAGATTTTATGAAACTGCCTGTGATCGTTCAACCCTCAACCGTATTACATTTAAGCAACCACACATCGTAACGCGGATGTTCCAGTGCTGAAAGTGCGGGGCTTGATGCAATCATCCATGCATCAAAACGTGGTGTATCTTCGCGGATATCCTGAATGGTTAACAAAGCGAAAGCATCACCATTTGGATTGTCTTTAGGATAACGGCATTCTTGTAGCGTTATAGTAAGTCTTTCATACGTCAAAGTTTCACCGACAGTCATAGTCAAATCGCGCACTGCACCTGTTAATGTATCCAAAGCGCGCAGCTGCACAGCATTACCATTTTCAGTTACAACTTGGCTTTGTGCATGTGCATAAAAAGTTGTACAGGCCAGTAATAAACCGAAAACGTAGCGCATTATTCCTTACCTGAAACGAATTTCATCAATAAAGTAATAAAACTGATACTGCCTTGCGTATCTTCAATTTCGCCACCGTCTTCTACAGCAAATTCAGATGCGCCGGGTATAATCTCTATAAAGTTGCCACCCAACAAACCTTCGGAACTAACCGAAATCGCTGAATCATCTGGAATGGCAATATCGTCGAAAATAGAAACGGCTATCTCTGCACGATATGTTGTCGGGCTTAATTTCATGCCAGTTACAGTGCCAATTTTCACGCCCGCCATACGAACATCTGTACCAAGTGACACGCCTTCCGCACTGCGAAAGCTTGCCGTTATCTCATTTGTTCCTTCAGGGCTGGAAAGTCCCACAACGTTTGATGCGTAAAACAAAAAACCAATGGCACCCGCAACAACGAGCGCACCAATGGCCGTTTCAATAAGGTTATTTTTCATTGTCTTGCCTCTAGTTTGGCTGCCAAGCTTCATAGTCAGATCTATCAGCAGGCTTTTCTGTTCGAATGCTGCCCGCAGGTGCATACGCAAGTGCTGAACCAGTTAGATTATCCTGATGTGGCTTTTCCCATGATTTATGCGTCATCGGTTTCTTGGTTGGCGGCTCTTTAAATGTATGGTGTAGCCATCCATGCCAATCTGCAGAAACGCGGCTGGCTTCAACATCACCATTATAAATAACCCAACGGCGCTTTGCGTCGCGTGTCTCGTAAAACAGATTACCCGTTTCATCTTCGCCAACAAGCACACCTTTACGCCACGTATAAAATTGTGTGTTCAGGGTTTGCCCATTCCACCAAGTGAAAAGTCTTTTGATGAAGTACATACTGACAGCCTCGTTCTTTATTACTCTGTCTATGCCCAATTTTTCGGGAAACGTCCAGTCAGATTAAGATGCAGAAGCACTTTCATCCGCTGTATCTGCCTCGCTATAAACAATCAACGGTTCGGCTTCGCTTCTTGCAGCCTCAACATTAACCACAACTTCTGTCACATTTTCCAGACTTGGTAACTCGAACATAGTGTTCAATAGTATATCCTCTAGAATAGAACGTAAGCCGCGCGCACCTGTTTTACGTTTGATCGCACGTTTAGCAATCGCGCTTAGTGCATCATCGGTAAATGTCAGTTTTGCATCTTCAAGTTCGAACAAACGTTGATACTGTTTGACTAAAGCATTTTTCGGTTGTGATAGAATAGTAACCAGTGCGTCTTCATCCAAATCGGTCAGGGTCGCAATTACTGGTAAACGGCCGACAAATTCTGGGATCAAACCGAATTTCAATAGATCTTCAGGTTCCAGTTCTGAAATAACTTCACCCACGCCACGTTTTTCTTCGTCTTTTACATCAGCACCAAACCCAATGGAGGATCCTTTGCCACGTTGCGAAATAATACGATCAAGGCCGGCAAAAGCACCGCCACAGATAAACAGTATGTTTGTTGTATCAACCTGCAAAAATTCTTGTTGTGGATGTTTACGCCCGCCTTGCGGTGGTACGCTGGCAACAGTGCCTTCCATGATTTTCAGTAAAGCCTGTTGAACCCCCTCGCCCGACACATCACGTGTGATAGATGGGTTATCAGATTTACGGGTAATTTTATCTACTTCATCAATATAAACGATGCCGCGTTGCGCACGTTCAACATTATATTCTGACGCTTGCAGAAGTTTTAGGATGATATTTTCAACGTCTTCCCCAACATAGCCCGCTTCGGTCAACGTTGTGGCATCGGCCATTGTAAAAGGTACATCCAGAATGCGTGCCAAAGTTTGTGCCAGCAAAGTTTTACCACACCCTGTTGGGCCGATTAACATAATGTTGGATTTAGCCAGCTCAATTTCAGAGTTATTATCTGCATGGTTTAGGCGTTTATAGTGGTTATGTACCGCAACTGATAAAACTTTTTTAGCCATGGTTTGACCGATAACGTAATCGTCTAGAACTTGGCAAATCTCAACGGGTGCAGGGACACCTTCTGTTGTTTTCAATGTAGAGGATTTTGCTTCTTCGCGGATAATATCCATACAAAGTTCAACACATTCGTCACAAATAAAGACCGTTGGCCCCGCTATTAGCTTGCGAACTTCATGTTGGCTTTTCCCACAAAATGAACAGTAAAGCGTGTTCTTCGACTCGCTATTGTCCTTATCTGCCATATTCTACTCCGCTCATATACTACTCAAGGTGCCTGCAAGCACAGGTTCAACCTTATATTACAATAACATTATGGCAGTTTTTCAAACTGCACAATGCCCATATTTATGCCGTTAATATATTAACGGTAATCTAAAATAACGAGAATAAAACCACTGGTATGGTTATTCACTGTCTTCTTCATGCGCGCGCTGTTGTACAATTTCATCAACCAAGCCCCAATCTTTTGCTTCTTCCGCAGTCATAAAGTTATCCCGATCAAGTGCATTTTCCACTGTTTTTAATTTTTGATCGCAATGTTTGACATAAATTTTATTCAAACGATCTTTAAGTTCCAGTATTTCTTTTGCATGCAGCGCAATGTCAGATGCCTGCCCCTGAAACCCGCCCGAGGGCTGGTGCACCATCACGCGTGAGTTCGGCAATGTGAAACGCATACCTTTTTCACCCGCAGCCAACAGCAAAGACCCCATAGAGGCCGCTTGACCGATGCAAAGCGTTGATACTTTTGGTCTAATATATTGCATTGTATCATAAATAGCCAAACCAGACGATACAACGCCACCTGGGCTGTTGATGTACATTGCGATGTCTTTAGTTGGGTTTTCCGCTTCTAGAAACAAAAGTTGCGCCACAATCAACGTTGACATTCCGTCATGCACAGGGCCAGAAACAAAAATTATACGTTCCTTAAGAAGCCGTGAGAAGATGTCATAAGCACGTTCACCGCGCGATGTTTGTTCCACAACCATGGGAACAAGTGTGTTCATATATACGTCTAATGGATTTCTCATAGTCTCGCCTGTCGTTGTTGTTTCGTGCTTATTACACAAAAGTCTAACCAAAACATTAGTGCCGCACAAACAGAGTGGCAAGACCGATACGTACTGATTGCGCCTAATGCCCCAATTTTTTCGATCACATTATCGACGTAAGCCAACACCCCCTATAAGGTTGCAATTTTATCACGCAATCACTCAACGCAGGGGTATAACGTTAGGTCACATTTGACTGAAACCCTTATTGAACTCTAGGGTTTGCATAGGGAAAGTGAATATGATGAGGGAGCATCCTAAGATGACAATTAAAACAATAGCAGCGACCACTGTAATAGTCGCAGCAAGCGCAAGTACAGCATTTGCAGGCGGGCTAGACCGGTCAACCTACAGTTCAAGCATTCTGTTTGAAAAAGGCACATATGCTGAACTCGCTTATGGGTTAACAACACCTAAAGTTTCATCCACTGGATTTGGTGCAGGTGACGGCGATGTTGCGGAAAGCTTTAATACTGTAAAACTTGGCTTTAAAATTGATCTTAATGATAAGATCTCTTTTGCCATGACGTTTAACAACCAACCGGTTGGTGCTGACATTAATTATGCAAACACACCAATTGGCCCCTTCGTTGCAAATGCCGCTGGTTATGTAGACGCTTCTGCCACAACTTTGATTGGTAAATATAAAATTACTGATGCATTCAGTATTTACGGTGGTGCAAAGTACCAAAGTATATCAGCTACTGCCAACATTCTTGCAGCAGGATCATTCGGCGCGGTATTTCAATCGGAAGATAAATTTGGTTATATCGCTGGTGTTGCCTTTGAAAAACCCGAGATCGCAATGCGTGTCGCTCTTAGCTACGAGTCAAAAATCGAATATAATCTAAACACCTTAAATGCTGGTGGTGTTTCTGTTGGGACTACCACTTCTGCCACTCCAGAGGCATGGACATTAGAATTCCAGTCTGGTGTTGCACCAAAAACACTTGTGTTTGGTAAAATTCGCAGAGCCATGTGGAGTGATGCCAACATCTTCGTTCCATTATTTGCTCCAGGAACAACAGGTGCTTTAACAACATTTACAGATGTAACATCATATGAGCTAGGCGTAGGGCGTAGATTTTCAGATAAAGTTACTGGTGCTATCACTTTTTCATATGAAAAAAAGGACGGCACTGTAAGCAGTCTGTTTGCGCCAACAGATGGATTGTTTGGTATTTCAGTAGGTACATCAGTTAGCATCGGCAAAGGTGCCAAAATTTCTGGCGGTATTAGCTACTCTAAACGTGGTGATACAACTACAGCGATTGGACCATTTACGGATAACACAGTTACTACTGTTGGCATGAAGCTTTCTAAAAACTTCTAATCCAAACATCATATAGAGTTTAAAAGCCACCTTTTTAGGTGGCTTTTTTCATGGCAAATTCCCAAATAAAAAAGGCACCCAAAATGGATGCCTTTAAATAAGTTTTAAGAGGTGCGTTTATTCTTCGTCTAAAGCCTCAACAGCTTTTTGAAGCTCTTCTTTCGCAACTACTTTTTCTGTTACATCCGCAACTTCCATAATGTGATCTACAACTTTATCTTCAAACAAAGGTGCGCGAATTTGTTGCAAAGCTTGCTCATTTTTCTGAATAAATTCAAAGAACTGGCGCTCTTGGCCGGGATATTGTTGTGCTTGTTGCATAACAGCTTGCTGCATTTCTGCATCTGTCACTGTGATCTCTTTAATCGAGCCAACTTCTGCCAACAACAAGCCTAAACGTACACGGCGTGTTGCCAGTTTTACATGCTCGTCTGTTGCTGTAATTTCCGGGTGGTCATGGCCCTCTACTTCAGGGTTTTCCTCATGCCATAATTGGTGTGCAATTTGGTTTGATTCAGATGTCACTAGGCTTGGTGGCAATTCAAAACTCACCAAATCATCCAACCCGTCCATAAGGCCGCGTTTTGTAATCATCCGTGCAGCACCAGCGAATTCAGTTTCCAAACGATCGGTAACTTGCTTTTTCAAATCTTCAAGACTTTCAGCACCGAATTTTTTTGCCAACTCATCATCGATTTCAGCAGCAACAGCACCTTTAACAGCGTTCACTGTACACTCAAACACAGCATCTTTACCTGCAAGCGCTTCTGATCCGTATTCAGCAGGGAAAGTTACGTTTACAACAACATCCTCACCTGCTTTGGCACCAACCAGCTGTTCTTCAAAACCTGGGATGAAGCTGTTTGAACCAAGAACCAAAGGATAATCGTCGCCTTTGCCGCCTTCGAATGCAACATCGTCAACTTTGCCCAAGAAGTTAATCACAACTTGGTCGCCATCTTTGGCTTTTGCGCCTTTTTTCTTATCTTCGTAGTTAGTGGCTGTTTCTGCAAGATTTGCCAAAGCTTCTTCAACATCGGCATCATCGGCTTTAACCACCAATTTTTCTAACTTCAGTTTAGAAAAGTCAGTTTCTGGAATTTCTGGCAAGCATTCATAGCTTAATGCTACTTCAACGTCATCACCCTCTTTCCAATCTTCATTGGTCATTTTAATGTCAGGTTGGCCCGCTGGTCTATCACCAGATTTTTCAAAATGATCTTTAGTTGCAGCGTCAACACTTTCCTGCATGGCTTCGCCTAATACAGATGGGCCGAATTGCTTTTTAAGCATTGCAAGTGGTACTTTACCCTTACGAAATCCTTTGATTTCAACATTTGGTTGGGCTTCTAAAAGCTTTGCATTCACTTTGTCTGCTAATTCCTGCGCTGTGACAGTAATGGCATAACCGCGTGATAAACCTTCGTTCAGGGTTTCTGATACCTGCATTATGGCGTCCTTTAATTGGTAGGGGTACAGGCACAAGCCCACACCCACAAGCATGGGTAAAACTAGCGTCCTTCTAAGGCTTGATTTGACTCTGTGCAAGGGCGATTTACCCCATTACACATAAGGTTTAGCCAATAGTCGAAAACCGCGCAAAAACAGGGTGATGATCCGTATGTTCAAACCCCAGATCGATGGTTTCAATCACCTTAACAGATACGTTAGGTGAAATAACAAACCCGTCAACAACAGAGGTATAACTTTGTCCCTTAACATATGCGCTACTTAAGGATCGCAAACTGGCCACTTTAGGGTCTGCACATATCATCCACCCCTTGGGCACATGTTTTTGGCTTAAATCAAACCCTTCAAATACTGCTTTTCCCTTTGCCATATGCGGGAATTCGGTCTTTGACAGGCGCATATTCCAATCACCACCGATAATAACATAATTGCCTGCTTCATATGCCTTTTGCGCAAAGTCAAAAAGCGCCTTCATCTGCTGTTTACGAATATTAGCACCTTCATCAAATGCAGATAAATGTATGTTGATTACAACCCACAGGCCAGTTTCACCCTCAATCGGGTATTCTTGTACAATCGCCCCATAATACTTCTTTAAAAACCCGTAATAAAACGGATCTTGCGGCAAATCTAACGCGCGGGTCTGCAATAAACGGGTACGGGCAAAATTTGCCATACCGTGGCATAATTTCAAAGGTGCCGGTACAAACCGTGTTTGAAAATCCGCCCAAAAGCACTGCGAGTACTCTGTTAACCTTTCATTAATATGGTATTGTACATCCACACCACGGGTTAAAAAACCTGCGTTAGCGGTTTCTTGCAGTAAAACGGCATCCGCATCAAAATCCACCAATTTACCAGCAATGGCCTTTGCCGCCTTTTCAATTTCACCCTGCGGTAAAGCGCGCAGGTTTTTACCCCCATCAATAACCAAATCAGCCTTTGCACCTAAAGCAGCAAAACCAATATTCCAAGTTAAAACAGTAAGTTGTGATTTGGAGTTAATTTGATTATCGATATTAGATACATCAAGCAGCCCATATTTTGGCGCAGCCCAGCGGTTGTACAAAAACCACCCGCAGCCTACCAAAATAATTCCAATAACCCCTATCAACATATCCGCCCCATCAAACCAATTCCAAAGCCTAATATGATTTTAGACAGGCAAGCAAGCAAGGCCATAGCTATTTGGATCATTTTCGTAATTGAAGGTAGAAGAAAGTGGTACGGGTGAAGGGACTTGAACCCCCACGCCTCGCGGCGCCAGAACCTAAATCTGGTGCGTCTACCAATTCCGCCACACCCGCACATTTTTCGAACAGTAGGTTAGTTTGTTCGAATTTCTTGGGCCTTCTAGCGCATGTTTTTCCCCTTGGCGAGAGGAAAAGTAACCTTACAGCCCTAAATCTTGAAAAACTTTTGGCAGTTGCTCTGGCAAATCCTCTGCAATCAAACCGGGGCCGAATTTCAACGCACATTCCACATGCAACCAAGCAGCAGTTTCGGCTGCCTGCATAGGTGAAAATCCACGCGCCAATAGCCCCGTTATAAACCCCGCCAACACATCGCCTGACCCAGCTGTCGCCAACCAAGGGGCCGCACGTTCATAATGCGCCGAGTTAATTGCACACTGGCCATCAGGTGCCGCAATCACCGTATCAGCACCCTTGAACAACACAACACACCCCGCCCGCTTTGCCGCCGCGCGGGTTGCATCCACTTTGGAATAGGCAGGGCCTTTTTCAAGGTATGTATTCAGCTTCTTTACAATATCTGGAAACAATGCCTTAAACTCACCCGCATGAGGGGTAAGTATACAATTTTCATGAAGTAACGCGAACAAAGTATCTGGATCATCTCGTTTCTTTTTTTGCGCAAAAGGTGAGCTAAAGGCCCGAAGAACATCCGCATCTAAAACTAGGGGCTTATTACTTCTTGTCATATGCACAACAAATCTTCTTGCTTTGGCACCCATTATTTCATCTTCTTCACCTAAGCCAAATCCAGGCCCGATACAAATTGCACGCACTCGGTGATCTTCCAACGGCCAAATAAAATCATCAGCATCAGCGCAAGTATCCAGCATTATAGATGTCAGATGTGACGCACATTCTAATTGTGCGTCTGGGGGGCAAACCACAGTAACAAGACCAGCACCAACACGTAATGCCCCGCGCGCTGTCAAACGGGCCGCACCGGTTTTTCCAATCCCACCTGATAGAATAACAGCGTGCCCGTGGGAGTGTTTGTGTTCTGCCCTTTTAAATTTCGGCGTTAGTGATTTATCCAATGATAAATAATCCTCGGCTGTATTAGAAATGGTCAGGTTTGAAGAGTTTAAGGAATGCGGATAACGAGATGGTAATCCAATATCCTTCAATACTAAGTTTGCATATTGGTTGTGCTCGCCCCCAATATAATGGCCAATTTTAGGCAGATGAAATGTGATCATAAGTTCAGTTGGCATTGAACACCTAAATACTCGCCCACTATCGGAACATATCCCCGATGGAATATCGATGGAAATGACAGCTGGTCGTTGGCCTAACGGTGTTCTAGCAATGCTCTTAATTACCCTTGCCAAATCTCCCTTAATATTACGTGTAAGTCCAGTTCCAAAAATTGCATCAATAATCCAAGTTTTGCCAGCGGCATCAAGTGAAGTAGTTTCATAATCATTAATTTGAAACAACTCTAGAGAGGCAACCTCCCCCATCTCCCGCCACCGCTCACAATTCGCCTTCGCATCCGCAGGAAGCTTCCCTTCATCCCCATAAAGAAAAACCTCAACCTCCCAACCCCACTCTTTCAGCAACCGAGCCACCACAAACCCGTCACCACCGTTATTGCCCGGCCCACATAAAACCACCGCGCGGTGATCGGTTTTCGCCAGCTCCGGCCATTCCTCAAAAATCGCCTCAACCACGCCTGCGCCAGCGCGTTCCATCAGCTCCAATCCTGTGACTTCGCCACTATCGATTGCAGCCTGTTCAATGGCGCGCATTTGGGCGGCAGTTAGTAGTTCGGTCATAGCAAAGAATCCATTCTGTCTAATTACTGTGCAACTTGCCTATTTTTTAGGCAAATACACTAAATTCAGCATCACATTCAAACAGGCGTATCACAGGTCATTTGCACATTATGCTAAACCCCTACATCACTGCACTCAAGCATTAGTCAGGAGTCTTGTGATGAAAAAGATCGAAGCCATAATTAAACCGTTCAAACTAGACGAAGTCAAAGAGGCCCTGCAAGAGGTTGGCATTCAAGGCCTAACCGTGATCGAAGCCAAAGGCTTTGGCCGTCAAAAAGGTCATACCGAACTTTATCGCGGGGCTGAATATGTTGTCGATTTCCTACCAAAGGTCAAAATCGAAATTGTCTTGGAAGCGGGCCAGTTAGACGCAGCCATAGAGGCAATAATCGATGCCGCCCGCACTGAAAAAATCGGTGACGGCAAAATATTTGTATCCACCATTGAACAAGCCATTCGTATTCGTACGGGTGAAGAAGGCGTTGACGCGCTTTAATCTAACAAACTGAAACCTGCTCTTATAAGGAATGACAAAATGAGTGCAAAAGATCTAGTCAAACGCATAGCCGATGAAGACATCCAATATGTAGACATCCGTTTCACAGACCCGCGCGGCAAGCTGCAGCATGTGACCGTTATCAACGACGAAGTTGACGAAGACTTCCTTGAAGGCGGCTTTATGTTTGATGGCTCATCCATCGCCGGTTGGAAATCTATCGATCAATCAGACATGAAACTGATCGTTGATTGCGATAGTGCTTATATTGATCCGTTTTACGCAGAAAAAACCATCTGTGTGCATTGCCACGTGGTTGAACCAGATACTGGCGAAACATATGAACGTTGCCCACGTTCTACAGCTATGCGTGCCGAAGCTTACCTGATTTCCACAGGCATTGGCGATCAGTCGTTCTGGGGCCCAGAAGCTGAATTTTTCTTGTTTGACGATGTACGTTATTCTAACAGCATCAACAAAGTATCATACGAGGTTGATGCAGCCGACGCATCTTGGAACACAGACACAGAATATGAAATGGGTAACATGGGCCACCGCCCGGGCGTTAAGGGGGGCTACTTCCCAGTAAACCCAACTGATGCCGCCCAAGACATCCGCTCTGAAATGTTGTCTACGATGAAGCGCATCGGTATGAAAGTTGACAAACACCACCACGAAGTGGCGTCTTGTCAGCACGAGCTTGGCCTAGTGTTTGGCCCATTGACCAAACAAGCGGATGACTTGCAAAAATACAAATACATCATCCACAACGTGGCCCACGCATATGGTAAATCTGCTACCTTCATGCCAAAACCTATTGCAGGCGATAACGGCACAGGCATGCACGTGAACATGTCGATCTGGAAAGAAGGCAAGCCTTTGTTTGCAGGTGATAAATACGCTGACCTGTCTCAAGAAGCCTTATATTTCATCGGCGGCATCCTAAAACACGCCAAAGCGTTGAATGCGATCACAAACCCGGCCACAAACAGCTACAAGCGCCTGATCCCAGGTTTTGAAGCCCCCGTGCTACGCGCCTATTCAGCATCAAACCGTTCGGGTTGTGTACGTATTCCTTGGGCCGAAAACCCAAAGGCAAAACGTGTAGAGGCCCGTTTCCCTGACCCGGCTGCAAACCCATACTTATGTTTCTCAGCATTGTTGATGGCTGGCCTTGACGGCATCAAAAACAAAATTGATCCGGGCGAAGCGCATGACAAAGACTTGTATGATTTACCAGCCGAAGAATTAGCCGAAATTCCTACCGTTTGTGGTTCATTGCGCGAAGCATTGGATGAACTGGAAAAAGATATGGATTTCTTGTTGGCAGGCGACGTGTTCACCAAGTCACAAATCGAAGGCTTTATGGAACTAAAATGGGAAGAAGTGTACGCATATGAGCACACACCACACCCTGTTGAGTACCAAATGTACTATAGCTGCTAGGATTTAAGCAGATTTGAAACACGAAAGGCCCCTGATTTTTCGGGGGCCTTTTTTTTCGAAGTTACCCCAATAGTGTACAATATTCTTTTTTATATTGATTTATACTTCTAGTGAAAAGCTCTGGTAAACTTTCATTAATTAGGCCCTCATTCAAAATAAAGAACCTTTTACTCTCTACATAAACATATCCATCTGCACCTTTACGAGGAGATTTCCCAATCGCATTCTTGTGCTTCCTAAAGTTAGGTACTTCATGTATCGCAACATTAGGTGCAACCATATCAAATAACACTATTGCTCCATGAGGCTTCAATGCGCCCTTATTGATATTTTTAAGTATTATATAGTTTGTCATCTTTTTCTTATTAGCTGTACCAATGTTAGTGACAGACAAATCAAATACAAATGATGACCATAACGGCCAAGGCTTTTCTTCGTTATACGGCTTATAAACGTAAGTTGTAATCACACAGCCCGAAACAGTAATTGTATGCCTAGCAGCTTTGGATTCTGTGGTTCCACCAATAATTATTCTTTCAATTAATTGCTCTTTACTTATATGTTCTTTTGCACATAACGCTGATCCATAAAATACGAATACCCCAAACAACACGCTTAAATAAATAAATTTCATTATATAAACCTGTTATTGTTTTTTGTGTAATTCAGAGTACAACATTAGCCCATAACCACACAGCAAATCCGACAATTTGCCCCAAGTGTCATTGAACTCTACCAGCCCAAGCCCTGACTTTGCCCATAATTCGCCCACAGTCGCCACACCATCAATTTTCCCCAGTAATCTGGCAGCTTTAGGCGATATGCCCAAGCCGATTTTCTGACCGTTAATAGCCACAGGCAATCCGCCACGTTGTATTATAAATGCAGCCGCTTTTTGGGGGTCTTCACCAATAAAATGCGGTATCGCAGACGGGTTAGTTGGGTCAACTTTCACCACATCCCCCTGTTTCATCGCATAGCCCACATGGGTTTTCATATTACCGCGCAGCTTTTCAGCCAATTGCATCTGCCCAATCGCATCAATATCGTCAGGCAATTTAAAATCAGGCGGCAATAGACCATCCAAGCTGTACATCGCAGGTTGGGTAAAGCTGGCCAACTCCATACCTGCCGCCTGTATCAAACCTGCAACATCACGCACTGTTAACGACACATCTTGGCTATGCAGCAATAAATCATAGAACCCCGCATCGCTGGCATTATGATCCCCTACCAGATCGTTTCGCTTAAACGGGTGGTTTTGAGGTATATTTTGAAACACTAACTTACCAAAGGCCAAACGGTTTTGCGGAGTCATGCCCGCACTCAATTCACCTAACGCTTGTTGCAAAGGATAAACCCCACTGCGCCCATATGGTGCATAAATCATAAAACCCAAACCACCCTTGGGGGCCAAGGCGTTGGCTAAAGCATTAAACCCAGCTTGCGGATCAGGTAAATGATGCAAGACCCCACAACAATCAATATAATCAAAGGTACCATAATCGGCCGCATCCAGCAGGCTACCTGTGACAAAGATAATGTTCTTTAACTCACGTATTTTGGCGCGCCTCTTTGCTATTTTACGGGCAGAAACTGACAAATCTAAATATGTGATCTCATAGGGACGATTAGCGTCGGTTAAAACCTGTGCTATCTGTATCAACCCATCACCAGAACCGCCGCCAGCCACTAAAATGCGTATTTTTTGCGACCAGTCACGACTACCGCCAAAAACATGGTGGTCAATTTCCATCGGGTTAGACGGTGAACCTGTAATAAGGCGTTTGCGTTCATCTTTAGGGTCACGCGCAGGGTATGGGTAGGCATTGTAATGATCTTGAATATCCGTCGGCACGCGTTCATCCCCGTTATATGCTTGAAACAAGGTATTTTGAACACTGCCCATAGATAATTACAATAGTAATCCTTGTAACACCCCACGTGGTGGGCATAAAATACACTATTCAGTTTGGAATACCCTGACATGCTACAAGAAAGACAGCTTACAAAATTAGAATTCATGGATTTGCTTGAATTAAGTCAGGCAGGTATAGTGCGCATGAAAACCAGGGTGGCACTGATGACAAGCCTTGGGGCTGTTTTGATGTTGATATTCCCCGCCTGGATCATATTGTCATGGTATGTACCTACGATTATTCTGGATTTATTAAATCTTAGAGTTCAAAAATTAATCAGCAATGCCCATTCCAAAGGTACCGTATTGGGCACATCAGTTCGCAATCACTATTTTCTGGTTTCCTGGGCAGAATCGTTTTGCATATGCGGACTGGTCATTGCCATGTCGGTTTACGAAGGCCAGATTCCACATTTTATTCCGTATATAATTCTTTTGTGCACATCCATATACGTCGCAACCAGCGTCTTTCAAAATGCACATCTGATGATCGGCCATTTGATATTACACAATATAACTTTAATATTCATATCTGTTCGGGATGTTTACATCACATACCCGATGACAGATACACTGATATGGGCGCAGTTATTTTCATCTTTGCTGGTGGCATATTTTCTGGCAGACAGCTATTTGTTCTTACATAAAATCCATCTTGATAGACGGGCCAAATCACAAGAGATAGATGATGCACGGCAATATGCGGAAAGCTTAATAAAACAAAAAAGCGACCTTATTTCCGCGATAAGCCATGAATTACGCACGCCCTTGAACGGTATATTAGGGTTTACTCAGGTCGTACAATCAACCCGATTGACCAAAAAACAGCATGAGTATGTTGAGCTTATTCAAAATTCGGGCAAAGATTTACAACTTATATTATCAAACATACTAGACAGTGAATCCTTGGAACAAGATCGGTTGCAAATCAATGCGGTAAAAACCGATGTTCGCCAGGTGCTGAACCGCTCATTGAAATTCTTTGAAACCCTTGCATTGGAAAAGGGTATAGATCTGAAATTAACCGTGGATAAATCTGTACCCACTGCAATTCTAATTGACGAAACCAGATTGGCGCAATGTGTATCAAATCTGATTGCGAATGCAGTACATTATACGCAAAAAGGCAGCGTTTTTATAAAAGCAACTACGCAAGGTAATAAATTGCTCATATCCGTTTTGGACACCGGAATAGGCATTCAGCAACAAAATACGGATCGTATCTTTGAAAAATTCGCGCAAGAGGAAAAACAGGAAATTTCCCAAACGGGTACAGGCCTGGGTCTTTGGTTGGTTAAAAATATAACACACGCAATGAACGGGGAAGTATCCTTGGTGAAAACTTCTGATATGGGAAGTGAGTTTTTGTTGTCGTTTGAATTAAATCTAATGCCTGATGCCGTGGAAAAGCCGTCAAATTCGCTTGCAAACAAACGCATACTGCATATTGAAGATACTGAAACCAATCTGATGTTGGTAAATCTTTGGCTTCAAGAACAACATGTTATCGTAACCGAAGCTAAAACTGGAAAAGAGGCAATCACACTTCTTAAGCAAGAGATGTATGATATTATTCTATGTGATCTACACTTACCTGACTGCATAGGAACGCTTCTGATAAAACAAATCCGCGCGTTGCAAAATGCTAATGCGACTATCCCCGTAATTGCACTAACGGCACAGCCCGAAAAAGTGACCGAGGCAAACGTAAATAATGGATTTAATCAAATTTTAAGTAAACCCGTTGACCAAGGATTGCTGATTGCAACTCTAAAACAAGTGTAATCAGTAGCCCATATTAGCGTTCACACTTAAATCAGTGGCCCTGAAGATGGGTCTTTTTTTGTGGACAGCTAGGTTAGTTCACGCCAAACTAAACCAGTAAACTAGTTTACTAATTATGTAGTAATTCAAAAGGATTAATCATGGCATTTCACTTACTCAGATTACTCCTGTTTCTTGCAAGCATACTTATTGTAAGCGTTGGTATTTCTTTCTTTTTTCTGGGGCCAAATGCAACTGCGTCACTCACGCTCGATAGCCTGCAACTCTTTTTACCCAATCCCGAAAAAATAACCGATATGACGGGCCCAAATGTTGATAGCGAATTGCGCTTTTTTGCACCATTCCTAGTTGCTTACGGGGTTCTTCTATTCTTATGCGCCAAGCATTTGCGCACACATCTTTACTACGTGCCGCACATGCTAGTGGTATTCTTAATTGGTGGTTTAGGGCGTGTTTTATCGTACATTACAGTAGGGGAACCGCATCCGCTGTTTGTACACCTCATGGTCATAGAAGTGGGGTTGCCAATTCTATTTTACTTTTTGTACACCCGCGTTGTTGCCAGCATCACCCAAGATTAAGATAGGCACGGTCTTCAGCACTCATTCGATCTTCGGGTGCAACAAAACTATGTATGCCAAATACAATCGCCCCTGATTGGGGTAATTTGCGTAATGTCTGCCGTTCAACCCGCACCCAGCGTTTTGTACCTGTCAGTTGCCGCTTTATGCCTTCCCGCCTTGGCTGAAATAAATCTGGGTCAGAATAAATCAAAAAATTCGCCCGCCACAATGGTTGCTCTGGACGCATCAAATCAAACATATTTTGCACTTTTTTCGCCATCACCCCCGAATAATTGTCAACAGGTTCATGTATAGCAACCATCGGCTTGCCAATTTTATCCTCCAACCGCCAACTAGCGGGAAAGCACAATGCGGCGGCTTGCAAAACATGTTCATTGCCTTGTTTGGTTAATACGCAGAAATCCTGCTGCCCCAAACGCCCTATCGTCTCAATCGCCGTCCACTTACCCAAAGGCACAAGCACCCTATCGGGCCGCATCACACCCTCACTACCAACCACATAACCCTCAACTGTTTTTAAATGACTCACTAACATCTCTAGCAATTCATTAACGGCAACATGAACATCTGTGCGCATCGCCAAAACCTTACTGGTTTGGTTATTCATTAAATGTTCACGATATAACATTTGCCGCTCAAACGCGTCGTCCACCCACACCCAATCACTTAAATCTAGCGGTTGTATGCCAGGTAATCGGCTTGTCGCGGCTTTCAACCAAGGTTTAACGCGCATCGCTTTTTGAGTAATTTCAGAAAATTTATGCGGCATTTTACAGATTTCCAATTACGACACGAATAAAAATAAAAAAGCCGCAAACTGACTTGCAGTAAAGCAAAATCACAGGCCATTTATACAAAAGGATATATATCATGGCCCAACCCTATTCCCAGACACGCAAAATAGACCCAACACGGGGTGACACGTTAGCGGACGGCAGCCCGAACAATGGCGACCGTATTGAAATCGGCCCTACCCTACTTGCCCTTCGTGAATGGGAAGCGGCTGGCCTAACAGCCCCCAATCTAGAGGCCATGCGCGAGTACCGCTGGAAACGTCTTACCCAGCATATCGTCGACCGTGATTATGGTGGCTTACTGATGTTTGACCCGCTTAATATCCGGTATGCCACCGACAGTACCAACATGCAGCTATGGAACACCCACAACCCGTTTCGCGCAGTGCTGTTATGTGCGGATGGGTATATGGTGATCTGGGATTATAAAAATTCACCATTTTTAACTGAATTTAACCATCTTGTACGTGAACAACGTTCGGGTGCTGATCTGTTTTACTTTGATCGAGGCGATAAAGTTGATATCGCCGCTGACGCATTTTCAAAAGAAGTCCGCGATCTTATCAATGAGCATGGCGGAGCTAATAACCGACTTGCCGTCGACAAAGCCATGCTTAATGGCATCCGTGCATTAGAAGCACAGGGTTTTCAGATTATGGAAGGCGAAGAAGTCACCGAAAAATCCCGGTCTATAAAAGGCCCTGATGAAATTCTGGCAATGCGCTGCGCATCTCATGCTTGTGAAGCCGCCATTCAGGACATGTTTGAAGCTACAAAGGTCGGCATGAGTGAAGATGCCATTTGGGCAGAACTGCACAAAGCCAATATCAAACGTGGTGGCGAATGGATAGAAACTCGACTTCTAACAACAGGCCCGCGCACCAACCCTTGGTTTATGGAATGTGGCCCAAGAGAATTGCAAAACAATGAAATTGTCGCCTTTGATACAGACCTAATCGGGTGCTATGGCATGTGCGTCGACATCAGCCGTACATGGTGGATTGGTGATAAAAAACCACGCCCCGAAATGATCTATGCCATGCAACATGCCCATGAACACATCATGACCAATATGGATATGATGAAACCGGGCCTTTCGTTGCGCGATCTAACCTTTAAGGGCCACCAACTTGACGACCAGTATATCAAAGGCCAGTACGGTTGCCGCTTTCATGGGGTTGGTTTGTGTGACGAATGGCCCTTGATTGCTTACAAAGAAGGTTTTGTTGAAGGTGCGTTTGATTATGATCTGCAACCTGGTATGGTGCTTTGTGCCGAAGCTTTGGTTAGCCCCGAAGGCGGTGATTTTTCTATAAAGCTAGAAGATCAGGTGCTTGTCACCGAAGATGGCTATGAAAACCTGACAAAATACCCGTTCTGCCCGCATCTAATGGGAAACACATAATCCTTTCAATCCGTCACAAGCACGTGACAAATTATTATCGTAACTTGCCTCTATTATTGTTAGAGTTACCTTTGTGATACAATGAAGGATAATGACAGCAATGCCACAAAGCAAAATCACATTTATGGGCCACTCAGGCCAACCGCTCGCCGCCCGCTTGGATATGCCCAGCGGACAATTACGTGCAACAGCGATATTTGCGCATTGTTTCACCTGCACCAAAGATATACCGGCTGCACGGCGCATATCATCGCGCCTTGCCTCTATGGGCATTGCCGTTTTACGGTTTGATTTTACTGGGCTGGGCCATTCAAAAGGCGAATTCGAAAACACCAATTTTACCACCAATGTAAATGATTTGGTTCATGCCGCCGAATACCTTTCTAAAAATCACAATGCGCCTGCCCTGTTAATCGGCCATTCTCTTGGTGGTGCCGCAGTTCTGAAAGCTGCAGGACTTATCCCGTCAATTAAGGCTGTCGTCACCCTTGGTGCCCCAGCAGATCCTGGCCACGTTGTGCATAATTTTGGCAGCTCACTGGAAGAGATTGAACAAAACGGCTCTGCCAAAGTCAGCCTTGCAGGCCGACCTTTCACCATTACTCAGGATTTTGTCTCAGATGTATCTGCCGCAAACCTGACCCACTCGATTGCAAACTTAAAGAGTGCTTTGTTGGTATTGCATTCCCCGATTGACGCGACCGTTGGCATTGAAAATGCAGCACAGATTTTTTCAACGGCAAAACACCCAAAAAGCTTTGTGACATTGGACAATGCTGACCACTTAATAACCAATAAAGAAGATGCCGAATACGCAGCCGAGGTTATTGCAGCTTGGTCTGTACGCTATCTTGGCATCCGCCAACCTGCCGCCCCTATTGGCGCACCAGAGGGTATTGTACGCGCGACAGAAGCAGACAGTGATGGATTCTTACAAGATATCACGGCCGGCCCTTTGCACCACACACTTGCAGATGAACCCGTAACATATGGCGGATCCGACAAAGGCATGACGCCCTATCAATTCTTATCAGCTGGGCTTGCAGCCTGTACATCGATGACTGTGCGCATGTATGCTAGGCGCAAAAACTGGCCTTTAGACAGCGTATTTGTTGATGTTACCCATAATAAAGTACACGCCCAAGATTGCGACACCTGCCAGACGACCATAGGCAAGGTCGATATTTTCACCCGTGAAATTCACCTTTCGGGTGCGCTGAATGATGACCAAAAACAAAAGTTGTTGGAAATTGCCGATAAATGCCCCGTTCACCGTACTTTTGACAGTGAAATCAAAGTTAAAACTATTTTAGCTGATTAAACCCTAACCGCGACGTTGATCGGGGTGTAAAGACGCCCCTAAAATATGATCTGAGTTATGAACAACCTGTTGTGCTTGCCCAACAATCAATGGATCAGGGGCCGTGACTATACTGGTGTCTTTATCGGGGTAATCAACACTGTTCAGGAAATGCAGCATACAATTAATCCGTGCGCGTTTCTTGTCATCAGACTTTACAATCGTCCAAGGCGCATCCGCCGTATCCGTGTAAAAGAACATCGCCTCTTTGGCTTCTGTATAATCATCCCACTTGCTTAAACTAGCTTTATCAATCGGCGACAATTTCCACCGTTTTAACGGGTCTTCACTGCGCGAAGCAAAGCGTTTTTTTTGCTCTTCTTGACTAACTGAAAACCAATATTTGTACATATGAATTCCAGACCGTACCAGCATACGTTCATAATCTGGGGTTTGGCGCATAAATTCTAGATACTCATTGGGCGTACAAAACCCCATAACACGCTCTACACCTGCGCGATTATACCAACTGCGATCATACAGAACCATTTCACCCGAAGTTGGTAAATGTTCTATATAGCGCTGAAAAAACCATTGGCCGATTTGACGTTCGCCAGGTTTGGGCAAAGCAACAACGCGTGCGGAACGTGGGTTCAAATGTTCCATAAACCGCTTAATAGTCCCCCCCTTGCCTGCCGCATCACGACCTTCAAACAACAGCACAAATTTTTGTCCAGTATCCTGCGCCCAAAGTTGAACCTTCAACAGTTCTGATTGTAACGCACGCTTACGAGCCTCATACTCTTTTTTGCCCATCTTTTCATGCGCCGTTTTTTCCTCTGGGTTAAACGCGTTTGCAACCGCATCGGTTGAAACAGTCGGAAAAGTAGCTTCTTGTGCAGCTTCATTTACATTGGCCGTAGCGGTTGGTTTTTTCGGTGTCGCCATTGTCGTCATGTAAGTATCTCCATTTGAATGCCGCAATATAACATAAGGACCACAACCCTGTGTTGACCCAGATCAAGTCTGCAAGTATAAAATTAAATTTTCAAAACGATCATTATATATTCCTAGGGATAATTTTAGATGCAAAACTCAAAGTACTTTTAGCAATTAAATCAAAGTTTAAGCGATTTTAATCCGCTAATTCTGTCAACAGTGTTCTGCTATTATAAGCGTTGTTTCCAAACAGGAAACAGTATCATAGTGGCTTGTAATATTTGAATAATACCCTAAACTGCACCTGCTCGTTAAATTAAAATATTGGGGAATTTTTTATGTTTGGTTTTGTGCTTTTATTATTGGTTGCAGCAGGTATTGCCGATGCAAATGACGGGTCAAGTTCACCTGTCGATGATGTAACAACAGATGGTGATCTAACCACTGGAACAGATGGGGACGATGAAATTGAAACCTTTGCTGGAAACCAGTTAATCAACGGACTTGGCGGCAACGACATAATTTCATCTGGTGATGGCGACGATACAGTTACCGGTGGTAATGGTAATGACACAATCACATTGGGTAACGGCGACGATGCAGCCAATGGCCAAAATGGCGATGACACAATCCTAGGTGGCTTGGGTAACGACGTAATTGGCGGCGGTGCAGGTTCTGACGCCCTATTTGGCGGCGGTGCTAACGACAATATTTCTGGTGGCAGAGGCGACGATCTAATCGAAGGCGGCACTGGGTTTGACACGTTGGAAGGCAACCAAGGTGATGACGATATATTCGGACAAGAAGGTAAAGATACGCTTATTGGCGGCTTCGGCAATGACGACCTATATGGTGGTGCATGGCATGATGTCCTTCTGGGCGGTGCGGGCCAAGATCTATTATCTGGTGACAACGGCAACGACCAACTAGATGGCCAAGACGGTAATGACACCTTGTTTGGTGGCGAAGGCAACGACTTACTTGAAGGCGGCGCAGGATTTGATGATCTAAGCGGCGACCTAGGCAATGACACCTTATTCGGCAATGAGGGCAAAGATGTACTTTCTGGCGGCGAAGGTAATGACCAACTAAATGGCGGCGTTTGGGATGATACCTTAAATGGCGGCGCAGGCGATGATGTTCTGTTTGGCGGTAGAGGTGCCGATATTCTATCAGGCGATGAAGGTAACGATAGTCTGTTTGGTGGTGAAGGCAATGATACGCTTATCCTGTCTTCCACAGATCAAGCAACCGGCGGCGGTGGTGCTGATACCTTCGGATTAACCGCAACTGGGTTAGCAGCAACCGCAACTATAACTGACTTCAATGCATCAGCTGATACAATCAACATCAGCTATGACAGCGCAGGCGGCGTAGCCCCTGTTCCAGTTGTAACGGTCACTGACTTTGGCGATGGCACAGGTGCTGACGTTTCTGTTGACGGCGTACTTGTAGCCTCGGTTACTGGCGCACAAGGAATTGATCCTACATCAATCGTTTTAACAGCAGTTTAATACAGACAAAGGCCGGTATGGGTATTGCCCGTACCGGCCTTTTTCTATTTGGGCCCAAATTAGGCTCAACTACATGTACCCCTTTGTTCTATTTTATTCTATGCTTACAAAAAACGAGCAAATAAGAATCGACAATGGCCGCAACAGACCTTTTCAACACCGACGACGCAGAAACCGACTATAACGCATCCAGTATTGAAGTACTTGAGGGGTTAGAGCCTGTGCGCCTACGCCCGGGCATGTATATCGGCGGCACAGATGACCGCGCTTTACACCATATGGTGGCCGAGGTGCTGGACAATTCAATGGATGAAGCCGTTGCAGGGCACGCCACACGAATTGACGTAGAGCTGCTTGCCGATTTCTCTATCACCATCCGCGATAATGGGCGCGGTATCCCTGTCGATCCACACCCCAAGTTCCCAGATAAATCCGCCTTAGAAGTAATTTTATGTACGCTTCACTCTGGCGGTAAATTCAACGGTAAAGCTTACCAAACATCGGGCGGCCTACACGGCGTTGGTGCCTCTGTGGTAAACGCCCTATCCGACCATATGCGCGTTGAAGTGGCCCGTAACAAACAGCTGTACGTTCAAGAGTTTTCACGTGGTCTACCCCAAGGCCCAGTAGAAAATGTAGGGGCCGCCCCAAATCGTCGCGGCACTTCTGTCACCTTTCACCCAGACGCCGAAATTTTCGGCCCCAAAGCCCATTTCAAAGCAAAACGCGTTATGACAATGGTACGCGCCAAAGCCTATCTATTCTCTGGCGTGGAAATTCGCTGGAAATGCGACCCCGCAACGCTTGCAAAAGACGATACCACACCACTGGAAGCCACGTTTCACTTCCCTGGCGGCTTGGCCGATTACCTGAATGAACGCCTTGGAACAGCCTCTACTTATGCAGATCAACCCTTTGCAGGCAAAGTCAGCTTTACCGAAAAATTCGGCGCCGACACGCCCGGTTCTGTTGAATGGGCAATTAACTGGACGCCATCACGTGACGCCTTCATGCAATCCTATTGTAACACCGTCCCCACCCCAGAGGGTGGCACCCATGAAAGCGGCTTTTGGGCAGCGGTGCTAAAAGGTATCAAAGCTTACGGTGAACTTGTCGGTAATAAAAAGGCAAGCAACATCACACGCGACGACATATTGGGCGGCGGTTGTGCCTTGGTTAGCTGTTTTATCCGCGAACCAGAATTTGTAGGCCAAACCAAAGACCGACTGGCAACTGTTGCCGCCGCAAAACTGGTTGAAACATCCGTGCGCGATCACTTTGACAACTGGCTTGCATCCGACACCAAATCCGCAGGTGCCATTCTTGACTTTCTAGTACTCAAATCCGAAGAACGCTTACGCCGTCGTCAGGAAAAAGAAACCGCGCGCAAATCTGCCACTAAAAAACTGCGCTTGCCGGGGAAATTGACCGACTGTTCCTCTAAAGTTCGTGAAGGTACTGAACTGTTTATCGTAGAGGGCGACAGTGCGGGCGGTTCGGCTAAAATGGCGCGTGACCGTAAAACCCAAGCCCTGCTGCCATTGCGCGGTAAGATTTTGAACGTTTTGGGGGCCGCCAGCAACAAGATCGGCACCAATAACGAGATTAACGACCTATGTCAGGCTTTGGGGGTGCAAATGGGCACCAAGTTCAACATAGAAGATTTGCGCTACGACAAGGTTATCATCATGACCGATGCCGATGTTGACGGCGCCCATATCGCGGCATTGTTAATGACGTTTTTCTTTACCCAGATGCGCCCGCTTATTGATAACGGCCACCTATATATGGCCTGCCCACCGCTGTTTCGCTTAACCCAAGGGGCACGGCGCGAATATTGCATGGATGACGCCGCAAAAGATGCATTGATGGCAACTGGCCTTGGGGGCCGCGCAAAAATCGAAGTATCGCGTTTTAAAGGCTTGGGTGAAATGGACGCCAAAGACCTAAAAGACACCACCATGAACCCCGAAACCCGCCAACTTATCCGCATCAACATAGATGAAGATGAACCGGGCGAAACCGCCGATCTGGTAGATCGTTTGATGGGGAAAAAACCGGAATTACGGTTCGAGTATATCCAACAGAATGCGCAGTTTGTTGAGGAGTTGGATGTATGAGTGGGAACCAGTTTAATAAGCATGTTGATAACGCTAATTATTTATTGCAAAGCTTGATAAAAAGCGAACGTTACATAGTTTCCAAATGCCCAAAATTTGAACAAAAAACCCCTGCGATCTATGTCTTTTATAAAGATGGTGAAGCAGTTTACGTTGGCAGAACTCGGAATCTATACCAACGCTTAAAAGATCATACCAGAAAAAATCGTTTCAGTGCTTCTTTTGCCTTAAAAAACACCCGAATAATGCATAAGAAAACAAAAGCATACGGCAACACAAGTGATCCAAACAAAATGACATCAAAAGATATCGTAGAAACCTATGCGGAAACGTTTCAAAATGAGGTTGAGAAAATTAAATTGATGGAATTTTGTTTTATAAAAGTTAAAGATCCTCTTGATCAATATATATTAGAGCTACTTGCAACACTTCACTTCAAATTGCCTACAGACGGCTTTGACACACATTAATTATACACTCCATCCCCAACATCAGGGTCGCGCCCGAGACTAGGGTGGGAGCAAAGCGCCCTCCCGTGGGGGAGGTTTGGGCGCGGCTTTTACAAAGCAAAATCTGGTGTGTGGCAAGCGTTTCCATATTAAAATTCTAAAGCTCCCAATTCCCAATTTGCAAATCTGCCATACACTTTCTGTACGGTTTCTGTACGTCAACCATACAAGGGTTTTCACACAAAAAGAGAGCCCTCCGGGAGAATGAAAGGGCTCTCTTCGCTACTGGTTCTGCATTCCAGTAGCCGATCATTTATAACGGTATGGCAATTCCACTGCTCGAACTAAACAATCGTCTTACCCTTTTAACCGATGCCCCCAAAACCGTGAAAACGATTAATAAGCACCACCGAAACAAACAACCAAACTCATTGATGGATTATGTAGTAAACAAGTCTTTCACGGTATTATATTACCGTACATCAGTACTTATCGAACACTTCTGCCCCTTTCCCCCGAAATTTAATACATATAAAATATATCTAAAGTATCGCTCTAAATATTGTATCTGTCAAAACCTATTACACAATAAGTTGTGTAGTAGTTTCAACTGCATAGCGATAAACAAAAAAAATAGTTTATGCTGACATCCCATATGAACCGTATTTACCACGCATAAATATAAATTTTTTCACAAACACATTGGGGCTGTTTATTTTTTTCAATATGGTTAATTTACTAAAATAGCGCCCAAAGAGATAATAATATGAAACTGCACCTTGCCACCAGTTTTACAGCCCTGATGCTGTGCAGTAGTACCAGTTTTGCCGAAACCATCAATTTACGCAATTCTTGTGATACATGGGAACATATTCCGGCAAATGAAGCGTTAAAAAGCCCCGTTGCAGCCCTGCTTCAATGTACAGATGACAACGGCAGCTGGCTGGCATTACAGATCATGTGTTTTCCAGAAACCGCTGAAATAGAATTTCGCTACCGCCCCAGCTACCCCATTGTATCGCCAATTCCAGCACCAGAAATACCGCCCATAGAAACACAAGTCGCTTTGGAAACTGACCCAGAGTTACCACAAGAAACCATCATACCTACCTACACGCCTTTGGGCGAAAAAGAGATGATATTTTTTGATTTTCCAGATGTTGGTATCACCCGCATTTTAGATTATGATTATGATATAAGAGACTGGAACTACAAAGAAAAATCACCGACATCCGCTTTGTTTTCCAACCTTATATCGGGCAACTTTACCGACATATCTATGCTGGCATTGGGTATAACAGAACGCGTACCATTAAGGGGGTCAACAAAAGCATTACGTCCTGTGGTTGAAAGTTGTCGATTGGCAAAAATCCAGCTTAAGCAAGTGGCAAAACAAACCGCCCAAGATTAGGTTTCTGCACCTGCTAAATCACTTAATTCCAGCCATTCTTCTTCGGCTGCATCAAGGGCTGCTTGACGTTCAATTAAGCCATCGGTTGCCTTTTGAAATTTATCTGGCTCTTTAACAAATAAATCTGGGTCAGACATAAATTCCTGAAGCTTTACAATTTCGGCTTCCAGCTTAGCCATAAGTCCTGGCAAATCATCCAAACGATGCTTTTGCGTAAAACTTAAGCCGGTTTTTTGCAGGCTTGCTTTAGCGTTACTAGCATCAGACAGCCCCGGTTTTTTACCCTTCGGTTTCGCCTTGGTCTCATCTTGCAGTTGTGCACGATAATCTGACCAACCGCCTGCATATATAACGGCACTGCCATCCCCCTCCATCGCTATGGTGGTGGTTGCTACCAAATCTAGAAAATCACGGTCGTGGCTGACCAAAACGACTGACCCGTCATAACTATCCAAAACTTCCTGTAATAAATCCAGCGTTTCTATATCCAGATCATTGGTCGGCTCATCCAAAATCAACAAATTACTTGGTTTGGCCATAATCCTAGCTAATAGTAATCGCGCCTTTTCGCCACCAGATAAAGCAGAAACAGGGCCGCGCGCCTGATTTTCATCAAACAGAAATTCTTTAAGGTAACCGACAACATGTTTGGGATTACCGCGCACCATTATCTGGTCATTCTTACCTGAAACACCCAGTTCCTTGTCCATTGTCAAGGTTTCCCAAAGCGTTGCTTTCGGGTCTAGTTGCGCGCGGTTTTGGTCAAAAATCGCAGGCACAAGATTTGTACCCAGCTTAACCGTGCCACTATCAGGCGCTAATTGACCGGTCAGCATATTTAGCAACGTGGTCTTGCCCACCCCATTCGGGCCTACAAGCGCGATGCGTTCACCGCGCATCACCCGTAAACTAAAGTTGGTCACAATCGGCTTATCGTAAACCTTTGAAATACCTATAGCTTCTACTACCAACTTACCGGATTTGGCCCCAGTATCTAATGCCATTGCAGCAGCACCTGCACGCTTGATTTGGCCTGATTTTTCTTCTCGTAAATCTGCCAAACGCCGCACACGGCCCTGATTGCGCTTGCGCCTAGCCGATATACCTTCAACCGCCCAACGGCCCTCGGCCTTAATCAAACGGTTCAATTTGTGGCGCTGCATATCTTCTTCTTCAAACATCTTGTCGCGCCAGTCTTCGAACGCCTCAAAACCTTTGGGGTGTTGACGCACAACACCGCGATCCACCCAAATGATACCGCGTGTCAGGGTGCGCAAAAATGTGCGGTCGTGACTGATTAATATAAACGCTTTGCGCGTGGTACGCAGATGATCTTCCAGCCAAGCGATTGCTTGTACATCTAAATGGTTGGTAGGCTCATCCAGCAACATTAAATCTGGGTCTTCGGCGACAATTTTAGTCAAAGCAGCGCGTCTTCGCTCGCCCCCAGATGCCGTATCTGGTGAACGGTCTAAATCCAACTTCAACCCTTCGGCCACCATATCTACACGGTAGGTATCACCCACATCCAAATCTGCCGTCGCATACTCTCGTAAACTTGCATAACCCGCCAGATCAGGGTCTTGTTCCATATAGCCAACCGATTGGCGTGGCTTTAAAAATCGCACGCCCTCATCGGGTTGCACCAACCCTGCAATCACTTTCAAAAGTGTTGATTTACCAGATCCATTGCGCCCCACTAGGCACATACGCGCGCCTTCTGATACCACCAGATCAAGGCCGTTAAACAACGGGTCACCCCCGAAAGTCAGGTGAATATTGGACAAGGTTAATATAGGAGGTGCAGCCATCCCCCCCTATCGCGCCCAAATAAGGTTAGGTCAAGGTCTCAAATCGTATAAACATGGCCAGTTTTCACTATTAATCACACCCTTTTCAACACTCCTTACTTGCCACCCCTATGACATCCCCCTAAAACCTCCTGAAAGGTTAATTCAAGGACAATTCAAATGCTGGGTTCAATGCGCGCTAATAAGAAAAACCAAACCGTTATATGGATTATTCTAGGCTTGTTAGCCTTAGGCTTAATCGGGTTTGGCGGTATCGGTGCTGGTGGTGGAAGCATCCGCAGTATCGGCAAGGTCGGAAACGCAGATATTAGCGTTGATACATACGCGCAGGCTTTAAACACAGCCATCTCAAACCTTTCACAACAAATGGGCAGAACAGTCACAGCGGATGAAGCACAATCGTTCGGCATTCAAAGCAACGTACTGCAAGGCCTGATGATAACCGCAGCCCTAGATAATGAAACAGAAAACCTAGGCATCAGCATCGGGGATGAGGTTGTACGAGAACAATTATTTTCAAACCGTGCCTTTCAAGGGCTTGATGGTAATTTTGATGAAGAGTCGTACAATTTCGCACTTGAACGTTCGCGCCTTACACCATCCGAATATGATGATATTTTACGCAAAGAAGCCGCACGTGGCATTTTGCAATCTTCTGTGATTGCCGGGGTTAAATCGCAAGGCACGCAAACCATGGCATTATTGGCTTTTGATCGCGAAACCCGTGATTTTACTTGGGCCGAATTGACCGATACGGCACTGGATGCCCCAATTCAAAATCCGACGGATGCGCAAGTACAATCACAATATGAAGCGACGCCTGACGCATATACAGCACCCCTAACACGCGAAATCACATATGCATGGTTAAACCCAGATATGCTGGCAGATCAGGTAAACATTGATGAAGCGCTGATAAAAGAAAGCTATGAGTTGCAATCTGACCGCTTCAACAAACCAGAAAAACGCAGCCTTGAACGTATCGTTTTTGGCACAGTTGAAGAAGCGACAACGGCACGTAACATGCTGGATGGCGGCAGCGTTACTTTTGATACATTGCTGGCAGATCGCGGGCTTACACCTGCTGATGTTGATTTGGGCGAAGTCGTGCGCGGTGGAATTCACAAAGATGCAGCCGATGTTGTGTTCGCTGCTGAAGGTACAGGCGTAATTGGGCCTGTTACATCTTCGCTTGGCCCTGCACTATTCCGTATAAACGCTATTTTAAATGCAGACGTTACCAGTTTCGAAAATGCCCGCGCAGAAATTACAGGCGAATTATCAGGTGAGGCTGGGCGCCGTTTGGTATCAGACCTAATCGCAGATATAGATGATATGCTGGCCGCAGGTGCCACAATCGAAGAACTGGCAGCTGATACGGATATGCAACTGGGCACAATTTCATTTTCCGCAGGCACAACGACAGGAATTGCGGCTTATGATAATTTCCGCACCATTGCTAATGCAGCCCAGAAAACTGATTTTCCAGAAATTAACGATCTGGCAGACGGCGGTATTTTTGCAATGCGTGTAGATGCGATTAACCAACCTGCAGTGCGCCCATTAGCGGATGTAAAAGATCAGGTGGTAGCAGATTGGATACGCGCAGAAACCTTGCGCCAACTGACCGTAAAGGCCGAAAGTTTAAAATTGGATATTGATGCAGGTGCCAGTTTTGGCAGCCTTCAAGCCAATGATGAAAAAGCCGTTGGGAGGGCAGGATATATCGAAAACACCCCAACGGATATGTTGACCAAGATGTTCCAACTATCCCCTGGAAAAACAGCTATTGCAGCTGGTACAAACAGCGTATTTATCGCGCGCCTAAATCAAATTAATACATTTGACGCCGAGACAGATGAGAACAAAACCCTTGCAACCCTTGTTCAACAACAGCTTGATAGTCAGGTGGCGAATGATTTATTAAATGCATTTTCGAATGCCCTGCGCGATGATGCGGAAGTTAGTATAAATCAACAAGCTATCACGCAAATAAACTCACAACTGACAGGTGGGTACTAACCTATGAAGCTGTTACCAGAGTTTCAAGATTTCGCATCTGCCTATACAAATGGCAAAAATCAGATTGTTTATACCCGTCTGGTAGCTGACTTGGATACGCCAGTTTCATTGATGATAAAACTGGCACAGACTGGCAAGAACTGCTTTATGTTGGAATCCGTTACTGGCGGTGAAATAAAAGGCCGCTATTCTATCATTGGTATGAAGCCAGACCTGATTTGGCAGTGCGATGGAACGACTTCACGGGTTAACCGTACCGCACGTTTCAATGAAACCGCATATGAAACAATGCCAGATGATCCGCTTACTGCTTTGCGTAGCCTAATCGCTGAAAGTCGCATTGACCTACCCGCAGATTTACCGCCTATGGCCGCAGGGCTGTTTGGCTATCTGGGCTATGATATGATCCGTCTGGTAGAGGATTTACCTAATATCAACCCCGATCCTATCGGGGTGCCTGACGCGATTATGATCCGCCCCTCAGTGATCGTTATCGTAGATGGTGTTAAGGGTGAAATTACCGTGATTTCCCCAATTTGGGCAGGTTCTGGGCAAACGGCACGCGCCGCCTATAATCAGGCAGCCGAACGGGTGATGGATGCTGTGAACGACTTAGACCGCCCCGTTGGCTCTGAAACCAGCCCGTTGACTGCACAACAATCCGAAGATACGTCACTCTCAAACACCAGTAAAGCAGACTATTTTAAGGTTGTCGAAAAAGCCAAAGAGTACATTCGCGCAGGTGATATTTTTCAAGTTGTTCCTAGCCAACGCTGGACACAAGATTTTAAACTGCCACCCTTTTCACTTTACCGCGCTTTGCGCCGCACAAATCCTTCGCCCTATATGTTTTACTTCAACTTTGGCGATTTTCAGGTAGTCGGTGCCAGCCCCGAAATTTTGGTACGTGTCAAAGGTACTGAGGTCACAATCCGCCCGATTGCAGGCACCAGAATACGAGGCAAAACCGAACTGGAAGATCAAGCATTAGAAAAAGATTTATTGTCTGATCCCAAAGAGTTGGCAGAACACCTTATGTTACTTGATCTGGGTCGCAATGATGTGGGTCGTGTCGCGAAAATTGGCAGTATCAACCCAAATGAAAAGTTCATAATCGAACGTTACAGCCACGTGATGCACATCGTATCCAACGTAATCGGTGAATTATCAGACGACCACGATGCCCTATCCGCCTTATTGGCCGGTCTGCCTGCCGGCACGGTTTCAGGTGCACCCAAAGTGCGCGCAATGGAAATCATTGATGAGTTGGAAACAGAAAAACGTGGCGTTTACGGCGGCGGCGTTGGGTACTTCTCTGCCAATGGCGATATGGACATCTGTATTGCTTTGCGCACGGCTGTCACCAAGGACGAAAAACTGTATATTCAGGCAGGTGGCGGCGTGGTTTATGACAGCGAACCAGAGGCCGAATTTCAGGAAACTGTAAATAAATCCAATGCTTTACGACAAGCAGCTAAGGACGCTGATTTGTTTGTGGATTTTAAATCTGGGAATTAACCTCTCATTCAAAATCACCAAATTTTTAAGGTTCAAAACAACCGTATGCAATCGAAGAATACGCAGACCCAACCCACATGAGTGAACTAAGTGCGGGATAGCTTAAATGATCTACTTAAAGACCACTCCTCACAAATCATTCCCAGAGCTACCTACAATTTAAATGGACAATATAGTAAGTATAAAGCTGCAAAACCAAGGATTACAGGTATTAATAAATACCATACAACTATTACAATTCGAGAAGCCCATTTCATTTTAGTAAATCCTGGGCCTATATTATGTAATAGAGAAAAAAGATCTGATATTTCAGCTTGTTGTCTTTCAATACTTTCTTTGTTACTTGCAACAGTTGTTCGAAGTGTTTCTAAGTCTTGACTTACATTTCTGTCACCTGAATGCTTTTGAATATCTTCCAATGTAAACACATCTAATTCACATACCTTATCATTAGCATTGTCCGTACTTTTTTTTAATTTTTCAATTCTTTTAACTAGGCCAACAGATACGGGGTGAGTATTTTTAAACGCACCAGCACTTCCACTAGTACCTATAACAGTTTCATTTTTCTTAAACCATTTTGTATATGAAATATAATCTGACCACCAATGCACAATATGTGATGCCATTAGATAAATTATAATTATACACGAAATAAGAATGAATTCATTTGGTCCAATATTTTTATCTTTGAAAAGAGACCATTCTTCTGCATTAAGATCAAATAATATAACCATCGAAATTGCTGATGAAAATAGCACAAGATTACGCGAAGTCGCTTGCGTAAACCTTGAAATCATATCGGCTTCTTGAAGCTTCATAAATGCCTACTTCCCCAACAACACCGCACTTGCTGGGGCAAGTGCTACGTTTTGCCCTTTACTGCTTAACAACCAACCCGCCAAAGCGATCACTGTAGCCTTATCAGTTGTACCCAGAACAATCGCCGCGCCGTCACGCCCTGCATCCAGTGAAACACGGTCAAGATAGCGAATTATCAAGGCTTTATTTTCACGGTTTGCATCCAACATCCGCGCGATCTTTGCTGTGCGCACCCCGCTTGTCGCTGCCACGCGGTCAACCGCATTTAGGCCTTTGGCATATGTAACCAACCCATAGCCACTTTGCTTAAAGCTTTTCACAATCGCATCAGCAGTACGGCTATTTTTCTGAACCTTAGCCAAACCATTATCCATCAGGCCTATTGCATTGGGAACATTTGAAAACACCGTTTCCAATGCCGCATCAACTTGCCCAGGGTTTGTCGCAGTATTTAGGGGGCTATTGCGGTCACTTGGCACCATTGCAATCACTTCAAACCCTGCGCCTTTATAGGCCGCTGCACGCGCTATCGCATTAGGATTATCTGCATCAATAGCGATTGTAATAGGTGCGCGCAAAGATTTCAGCTGTTTTACCGACAGACCCTTATCGCCAATATCTTGCAAAATAACCGCTAACAAAGGCCGATCGCCTCTTTCGTATGTCACCGCATTTGTTTTCAGTGCATTTCCAACGATCACAACTGGCGGTTTCACTTCCTCCACATGCGCCTTAACAACAGGCGTTGGCGGAGTTTCTGTTGGCTCTATCGTGGGTAAAGTTGAACTTGGTTTTTTCCCAATGGTAATTTCTGCGGGTTTTTCGGGTTCGTTCGCATCAATTTTTGGCAACTCAACTTTCGCAGGCTTGTCCATAACCACAGGGTCTTTAGCAACATCCTCTGATTTAGGTAAAATTGGTGGCTTTACTTTAATGATCTTTGGGGACGGTGCTGTTTCTACAGGGTCGGGCGTAACGATTGCGACTATTTCTTCTTTTACCGTTTCTGGTTTTTCAGCAATTTCAGGTGCGACAGGCATCACTTCAACCATATCAGGTTGTTTTAGCTCCGTGGTTTCTGCAATTTGTTCTGGCACTGCTTTTTCAGGGGAATTTTCCATGGTAACAGGTGATATAAATGCCATAGCTGCAATCAAACCTGTCCCACCTAGGCCTGCACCCACTATAAAACCTGATAAACCTCGAAAAAATGACATCCACAGATGCTCCTTATCAAATCATAGGTCTGCTCTTGACCATTGCCTAACACTCTGGGCATGTATAGCGCACAAATCTACGGGGTTCACCCCCCGTTTTCAACTGTATACGGGATAAGCAAAATGTTGCTTTTAATTGATAATTACGACAGCTTTACCTATAATCTTGTGCATTATCTGGGTGAGTTGGGTGCAAAAGTTCTGGTCAAACGCAATGATGAGCTGGATGTGCAGGCCGCAATGGCCCTGAACCCATCCGCAATTATGCTTTCCCCTGGGCCATGTGACCCCGATCAAGCTGGTATTTGTCTGGCTATTACCGAAGCCGCCACTGAAACCAAAACGCCCCTAATAGGGGTTTGTTTGGGGCATCAAACCATCGGTCAAGCATTCGGTGGCAAAGTTGTGCAACACACTGATATTGTTCATGGCAAGATGGGGACGATGCACCACAATGGCACCTCACTTTTCAAAGGCCTGCCCAGTCCGTTTCAGGCCACACGCTATCACTCGCTGGTTGTTGACCGCGATACCCTGCCCGATTGTCTAGAAGTGACCGCATGGTTGGAAGATGGCACGATCATGGGACTGGCCCATAAAACCCTGCCAATACATGGCTGCCAGTTTCACCCCGAAAGCATTGCATCCGAACACGGTCATGCAATGTTGAAGAATTTCCTAAACGAAGTGATGGAACCCGCATGAGTGACGCATTAAAACCTATTATCGCCCAAGCCGCCGACGGCCCATTAACACGGGCGCAAGCCGAAGAAGCCTTTAACATCATCATGGAAGGTGAAGCCACAGCCGCCCAAACCGGCGGTTTCCTGATGGCCCTACGCACGCGTGGCGAAACCGTCGATGAATATACCGCTGCGGCCAGCGTCATGCGCGCTAAATGCCTGCCCGTAAGTGCCCCAAAGGGTACGATAGATATTGTAGGCACGGGTGGTGACGGTAAAACTATTTACAACATATCAACCGCTTGCGCCCTTGTGGTCGCTGGGGCTGGTATAACCGTGGCCAAACACGGCAATCGCGGCCTATCGTCAAAATCAGGTTCGGCTGATGCGCTGACATTGTCAGGTGTTAATGTGATGATCGCAGCAGAGGTCGCTCAACGCGCGTTAGATCAAGCAGGTATATGCTTTATGATGGCGCCAATGCACCACCCTGCCATGCGCCACGTCATGCCTGCACGTATAGAGCTGGGCACCCGCACAATTTTCAACATCCTTGGCCCCTTAACCAACCCTGCTGGCGTCAAACGCCAACTAACAGGTGCTTTCAGCCGTGACCTGATCCATCCTATGGCTGAGGTTTTACAGCAACTTGGTTCTGAAAAAGCATGGTTAGTTCATGGCTCTGACGGCACCGATAAAATTTCTATCGCTGGTGTCACATGGGTTGCAGCCCTAGAAGATGGCAAAATTACAGAATTTGAGATCAATCCAGAGGATGCAGGCCTGCCTGTGCATCCTTTGGAAGCGATTAAAGGCGACACGCCGGAATATAACGCTGCTGCATTAGGCGCATTGCTGGACGGCACCCCATCCGCATACCGCGATTCAGTTCTACTAAATTCCGCCGCCGCTTTTGTGATTGCAGGCAATGCCAGCACGTTAAAAGAAGGCGTTGAAATTGCTGCACAAAGTATTGACAGTGGTAAGGCCCGTGAAAAACTGGCACTGCTCGCAAAAATAACATCAGAGGCAAAGTAATGGCCGACATACTGGAAAAAATCAAAGCCTATAAGCTGGATGAAGTTGCAGCCCAAAAACGCGCACTGCCTATTAAGGATCTGGAAGATATGGCACAAGAAGCAAGCCCGATACGCGGCTTTGCTTCTGCTTTGGAAGCTGCCGCCAAAACTAGCTATGGCTTGATTGCCGAGATTAAAAAAGCCAGCCCATCCAAAGGTTTGATCAGAGAAGATTTTAACCCACCAGCCTTGGCCGAAGCGTACCAAGAAGGTGGGGCAACTTGCTTGTCAGTGTTAACAGACACACCAAGCTTTCAGGGTGCACCAGAATTTTTGATACAGGCCCGTGCAGCATGTGATTTGCCCGCTCTACGCAAAGATTTCATGTATGACACTTATCAAGTGGCAGAGGCCCGCGCATGGAATGCAGATTGCATTTTAATTATCATGGCAAGCGTATCTGATGGGCAGGCGAATGAGTTGGAAGCCTGCGCATTTGAATATGGTATGGATGTGTTGCTGGAAGTGCATAACCAAGAAGAGCTTGACCGCGCTTTGACGTTAAAATCCCCGCTTCTAGGCATCAACAACCGTAATCTAAAGACTTTTGAGGTCACGTTGGATACCACACGTGACCTGTCGCGTAATGTACCAAGTGACCGTCACATGGTAACAGAAAGCGGCATATTTACGCCCGATGATATGGCCGACATGGCAGATGTCGGCGCGCGTAGTTTTCTGATCGGCGAAAGCCTAATGCGCCAATCGGATGTAGCCCTTGCCACTAAAACACTGCTGGCCAATCCAAAGGTGGCAGCATGACCGATAAACTTTCGCATTTCGATGAACAAGGTATGGCTCATATGGTTGATGTCGGTGACAAGCCCGTGACATCACGTATTGCTACTGCCAAGGGCCGTATTGTGATGTCCCCGCAAACACTGGCGATGATTGCACAAGGTACTGCCAAAAAGGGCGATGTTTTGGGCATCGCACGCATCGCAGGCATTATGGCGGCTAAGAAAACCCCCGACCTGATCCCGCTATGCCACCCCTTGCCGATCACCAAAGTTACGATTGATCTAACTGTTAATACCGCTGAAAATTGCGTTGATATCGAAGCTACCATCAAAACCACAGGCCAAACTGGCATTGAGATGGAGGCACTGACAGCCGTTTCTGTCACAGCACTCACGGTCTACGACATGGTCAAGGCTATTGATAAAGCAATGCACATCACTGACATTCGTGTCGTGTTGAAAGATGGTGGAAAATCAGGTCTTTATAAGGGCAAATGAATGATCTCTGTTGAAGAAGCCCTGTCCCGTGTCCTTGATCTGTTCAACCCGTTAGACATCGAAGAGGTCCCTATCGCACAGGCGATGGGTCGTGTTTTGGCCCGCGATATTGCAGCCACCCACAATCAGCCGCCTTTTGCAGGCTCTGCGATGGACGGTTATGCCGTGCTAAACGCGGATATTGCCACAGGTGCCAACCTGACAGTGATCGGTGAAAGTGCGGCAGGGTCACGGTTTGAAGGCGCACTCAGCGCAGGTCAGGCCGTGCGAATTTTCACAGGCGCACCTGTCCCCGTTGGGGTTGATCGCATTCTGATACAAGAAGATTGCACCCGTGAAGGTGATACAATCACCGTTTCCGACAATATAGATGCCAAGCATTATATCCGCCCAGCGGGGGGTGATTTTGCCGTTGGCGATAAGGTTCGCGCCCCCTTAAAACTAAGCACCAACGAAATTTCATTACTGGCGGCGATGAATGTGGGCGCCGTGCCCGTGCGCCGAAAACCGATTGTGGCCCTTGTACCCACAGGCGATGAATTGGCTTTTCCAGGTAATCCGCTTGGGCCTGACCAAATTGCAAGTTCAAACAACTTCGGCCTAAAAGCCATGGTAGAGGCCGCTGGCGGTGAAGCCCGACTTTTGCCCATAGCACGTGATAATGAACCCGCCCTTCGAACGGTTCTGAATCTTTGCGATGGCGCAGATGTAATCATTACTTTGGGCGGTGCATCTGTTGGCGATCATGATTTGGTGGGCAAGCTTGCTGCAAGCAGTGATATGAAAACCAGCTTTTATAAAGTTGCTATGCGACCTGGCAAACCGCTAATGGCTGGGCAATATAACAATACACCCATGATCGGGTTGCCCGGCAACCCCGTAAGTTCAATCGTTTGTGGCCATATATTTTTACGCCCCGCCCTGAATGCCATGCTGGGACTGGGCAAACATGCTTTGCCACGTGAAACCGCAATTCTAGCGCATGACATTAAGGCTAATGGCCCGCGAGAGCATTATATGCGCGCAAAACTGGATACGCTAAAAGGTATTCCAACGTGTCAGCTGTTTGATCGGCAAGACAGCTCTTTATTATCTGTTCTGGCGTTGTCAAACATCCTAATGGTACGCCCCCCAAATGACCCCGCTAAATCTACCGGCGACAGCGTGGAAATTATCCGCATATAACCTATGCTTTCGCATCGTTTTAATATTCTTTATGGAAACAAATGTGAACACTGTTCTACTTAAAGTATAATAGTTGACACAAAACAAGAACAGTTGTAGAACTGTATAAGAACAATAGGTATACATAAAGCGACAGGAGGGAATAATGCTGACCCGAAAACAGATGGATTTACTAGAATTCATCAATGAACGGATGCAAAAAGATGGCATTCCGCCATCTTTTGATGAAATGAAAGAAGCACTGAATTTGCGGTCTAAATCTGGCATTCATCGATTGATAACAGCCCTAGAAGAACGTGGATTTATTCGCCGGTTACCACATCGTGCACGCGCATTGGAAATTATTCGCCTACCAGAAGCCCTAGATAAAGGTGGGTTTAAACCACGTGTTATTGAAGGCTCTATTCCTGCCCCACAACCGCGTACTGCACTGCCAATTTCCGCCAATCACGCAATGGATTTGCCTGTTATGGGGCGAATTGCTGCGGGTACACCGATTGAAGCGATACAAGAAGCATCGCACAATGTTTCTGTACCGGGTGAAATGCTGGCACAGGGCGGTAAGCATTACGCACTGGAAGTCAAAGGCGACAGTATGATTGATGCGGGTATTAACGATGGTGATATTGTGGTTATCCACGAACAACCAGACGCAGATAACGGCGAAATTGTTGTAGCCTTGGTTGAAGGTCAAGAAGCCACGTTAAAACGCTTACGCAAACGTGGCTCTGCCATTGCGTTAGAAGCGGCAAACCCTGCATATGAAACCCGTGTTTACCGCGACGATCAGGTAAAAGTTCAGGGTCGTTTGGTTGGGTTAATACGCACCTATTAAAAGCTACGATATACCACGCGCTTTAGCCCCGTTACCACTATATGGTGGCGGGGTTTATCGTTTATAGTGCGATGTATTAAAAACGGTGGGCCCACCTATATGGTTGTATACCCGAACAAAGATTTCACCCTTTGCACCTAGTTTCATCCGATGATTTAAGTGGCTTTCGCATTTGACGTTTTTACCCGCCCTTTGAAAGCCCGTTAACCAATTTTTGCCAGCATGGGTGTTATACATGCCTAGCTGTTGCAATCTAATTAAAGCGGCGTTCGCACATTTACTTAAGATCAGCACGCAACCACCAAGAGTTCCACAACCGTGCGCCCGTAATCTGGCGCGCTGTTGTTATCTGGGTTTGCCCATCAACAATGTACATAGATACAGAACCGTTATATCGAAGATACGGCTGTGTGATCTGAATACACCCCCCCCCTGAACCGCTTCTAAACTATTGGGAATAATCAAAATATTCACTTGAGAACAAGCTGCCCTTAATACGTCGATGTGCGCTTTTTTAGGCCAGATATACCCTAATTTTTGCGCACCTATATCTATGTTCATCACATCCGAATAATCTTCCCTGCGAATGGCTGCCACATCTTGTATTGCTTTATCACCATCATTTTCCAACCAGACCCGCGCGGCAAACCCACTACCTTTTTTGCGGTTTAAGGCGCGTAAATGATCGTTTTGCAAGATGCCCAATAGCCTGCCTGTATCCGAAATTAACACGTCTGGCCTGTCGCTACTAGCCCAAATACCGAATGCAGCACAGCATATCAGCACACCAGAAAACCGTAATTTTCCACGCACCAAGATAAAAGTCACCGCCCCCATCACAATCATCGGCAGCACATAATCGGGGCCTTTTGCGATGGCGGACGTTGCCCCCTTAAACCCTGCAACAGTTTGGGCCACAAATAATATCCACTCTATTCCTTTGCCCATGATCCAAAACAGGGGCGTGTCTAACCCAAATGGCGCCAGTAGCCCCGCCAAAACGGCTGCTGGCATTACAACAAGCCCCATTATTGGTACCGAACAAAGATTTGCAATCAACCCGAAATGCGCAAATTGATTAAAATGGTAGGCAGCAAATGGTGCGGTTGCCCCACCTGCAATCAGAGAAGAAATCAATAAAGTGACAAAAGGCTGTATCAGTCTTGCGCGGCCCTGTTGCAAGGTATGCCAATAGGGTTGGTATTTTAAATACTCAAAACTGGCAACAAGGGCAGACGTTGCAGCAAACGACATTTGAAACCCCGCCTGTGTCAGGCTTTCGGGGCGCGCCAACAATAATATCGTTGCCGCCATTGCCACCGCACGTAACGTAATAGCAGGCCTATCCAACAACACGCCGATCAACATAACACTAACCATGATAAATGCGCGTTCTGTCGCTACGGCAGAACCAGATAATTGTAGGTACATGTAGCCCGCAATTATAGCGATTACCGCACCGATTTTCTTGGTTTGCCAGTGTAACGCGATATACGGCACCAACGCCAAGCCGTAGCGTACCAATCCAAATACAAATCCGACCAATAACCCCATATGCAAACCCGATATGGCCAATAAATGTGCAAGGTTCGATGCTCGTAAATCTTTGAGTATCGCAGGATCAATCGCGGACCGGTCACCGGTTAGTATTGCGGCGGCAAAAGCACCCGTTTGGCCCTGTATTTTTTGCCGAATATAATAGGCAATACCCACCCTTAACTTGAACAACTTACTTACATAACTGTCATATACAGGTTGTTGCACCAAGACTAAGGGTTTGCGTGAATATCCAACTGCGCCTAAACCTTTAAACCAAGAATATTGTTGAAAATCAAAACCCCCAGGCTCTACCGGGCCAGAAGGTGGGGCAATACTGCCCATTGTTTTTACCCGTGCATTAGGCTGTATATACTCTAATCCCACATCAAAATGCAGCGATACCCTAATATATTTTGGTGTGCGTTGTTTCGATATTTTGCCCAGATCAAGCATACTTAAGGTGATACGAGGCCGATTACTGTTTGAACGATCAATAGCAACGATTGTACCTTCAATCTTACCGTAATACCGCCAGCCCAAAACAGGTTCAGTAACAGTGTGACTGCGTAATACCGCCAACAGGAATCCTAAAAACATGATCCCAATACCTGCGATCAAATAGGCCCGTATTTTGCCCCGTTCATATAGTGTAGCTACAAATATCGCGGCTGTGACCATTAACAAAACCTGCCATAGGTTCAAAATCAATGGCAAAATACGCCCCTATCCCCATAGACAGACACACTGGGCACCATAGCAGCAGCCTGCCCCGTTGTGCTTCTAATGCAGCGGTTAGAATTCTTAATAGCACCTCTCTTGCTCTTCCTTTGTCAAATGCATAAACCCTAGGCAATACTATCTTCATCATGGTTTCCAAGAGGTTAAGAGCATGGGCATTGTCACCCGTTTTGCACCATCCCCAACGGGATATTTACACATAGGCGGCGCCCGCACGGCACTGTTCAACTGGCTTTATGCGCGCGCAAATGGCGGAAAGTTTCTTTTGCGTATCGAAGACACAGATCGCGCGCGGTCAACCGATGCGGCAACAGATGCAATATTTGAAGGCATGCGCTGGTTGGGCCTAGATTGGGATGGCGATGCTGTCAGTCAATTTGAACGCCGCGAACGCCATGCCGAAGTTGCCCATGCAATGCTTAACACGGGCCACGCCTATAAATGTTATGCAACCCGCGCAGAAATTGATGCGTTTCGGGCAACTGATTTAGGCAAACACGGCAGTTTTCAAAGCCCTTGGCGTGATGCAGACTCTGCAACCGCACCAGATGCACCATATGTAATCCGCCTAAAAGCCCCGCGCGAAGGAACTACATCTGTTGAAGATCAGGTTCAAGGCACAGTAACTTGGAAAAATGCCACGTTTGACGACATGATATTGTTACGTTCTGATGCGATACCAACCTATATGCTGGCTGTTGTTGTTGACGATCACGATATGGGTGTCACCCACGTTATTCGAGGCGATGATCATCTAATTAATGCAGGTCGTCAAAGCCTGATATATACTGCTATGGGGTGGAAAATTCCTGTTTTCGCCCATATCCCATTAATATTCGGTGCCGACGGTAAAAAACTTTCTAAACGCCATGGTGCTACTGGGGCACAAGAATACCGTGCCATGGGGTATCTTGCCGAAGCCATGCGTAATTATCTGGCCCGTTTGGGCTGGAGCCACGGCAATGATGAACTATTCTCGACGGATCAAGCGATAGAATGGTTTGACTTATCTGGCATCAACAAAGCCCCTGCCCGTTTTGATTTTAAGAAACTCGATAATGTCAGCAAATATCACATCGAAAATGCCCCCGATGAAGTGCTTATTGCAGGAATTATAGATTTCATTGCGTCACAAGACCGCGAGCCTATGAGTGAAGGGGATTTGGGCAAGTTAAAACAGAATTTACCAATTTTACGTGAAAAAACTAAAAAATTGAACGACTTACTAGATAAAGCGCAGTTCTTATTAGCGTCACGCCCATTCATACCTGATGAAAATGAAGCAAAAAACATTAATTCGGTATTCATTTGTATACTGAAACGATTGACCCCAGCCCTAGCAACGGTTAGAAGCTGGTCTAAAGAAGACTTAGAGACCTTGTTTCGGAACTTTGCAGAAACTGAAAATGTTGGGCTAGGAAAAATTGCACAGCCTATGAAGGTTGTGCTTTCTGGCAGCACAAAGGCACCATCAACGTTTGATATGATGGTTGCACTTGGAAAGGAAGAAACGTTGGCGCGAATGAATGATGTCGTTTTGCGCACAGCATCACCAGAATAATCTGGCACTCTTCTATAAAGGCAAAGCTGCCGTTTGGACATATTTTAATAGGTCTGAAATTATATTTTATGGGGAAACCCAAAACAGAATGAGGATGAAATGACAGACGAAAAACGCACCGCAACATTAACTTTTGACGATACAACATTGGAATTGCCAATGTACTCACCTTCTGCGGGCCCAGATGTCATAGATATTCGTCGTCTTTATGCAGATGGTAAAGTTTTTACCTATGACCCAGGCTTTACATCAACCGCATCTTGCGATTCAACAATTACCTACATTGATGGTGACAAGGGTGAGTTACTTTATCGCGGATACCCAATCGATCAACTGGCTGAATCATCGCATTACACCGAAGTTTGTTATATCTTGTTGTATGGTGAGTTACCTACACCCGAACAATTAAAGATTTTCGAGCAAAAAATTACCAAACACACAATGGTGCATGACCAAATGCAACACTTGTTTCGGGGTTTCCGGCGCGACGCGCACCCGATGGCCATTATGTGCGGTGTTGTAGGGGCGTTATCTGCATTCTATCATGACAGCACAGATATTTCTGACCCAGACCAACGAGAAATTGCGTCTATTCGGATGATTGCAAAAGTACCAACAATCGCTGCAATGGCCTATAAATACTCTGTTGGCCAACCGTTTGTTCAACCCCGTAATGATTTGGATTATGCGTCAAACTTCTTGCGTATGTGTTTTGCCGTTCCCGCAGAAGATTATGTAGTTAATCCAATTCTTGCCAAAGCAATGGACCGTATATTTACGTTACATGCCGACCATGAGCAAAATGCATCAACCTCTACAGTACGACTTGCAGGTTCTTCAGGTGCAAACCCATTTGCCTGTATAGCAGCGGGTATCGCCTGTTTGTGGGGCCCTGCACACGGTGGCGCAAATCAGGCTTGTTTGGAAATGTTACGAGAAATCGGAACTGTTGACCGCATTCCTGAATATGTGGCACGCGCAAAAGATAAAAGTGACCCGTTCCGCTTGATGGGCTTTGGCCACAGGGTATACAAAAACTTTGATCCGCGCGCCAAAGTGATGAAAGAAAGTGCCGATGAAGTTTTGGAACTTATGGGCATCGAAAACAATGAAACTTTGAAAATTGCAAAAGAGCTAGAACGTATTGCACTTGAGGACGAGTATTTCGTATCTAAGAAATTATATCCAAATGTGGATTTTTATTCTGGTATCATTCTAGATGCGATGGGCTTTCCCACATCAATGTTCACACCGGTCTTTGCACTTTCCCGTACAGTTGGCTGGATTTCACAGTGGCAAGAAATGTTGGGTGATCCACAATCAAAAATTGGGCGCCCTCGTCAGCTATACCAAGGTGCCACATCGCGCGATTATGTTGATATTGCGAAACGCTAATCAATATTGTGTAAAAAACAAAAGGGCCGCTGAATTCAGCGGCCTTTATAGTTTGGTTTACGTTTTTCCAAAAACGCCGTTACACCTTCGATAAAGTCATCTGACTTACCTGCAATACCTTGCAATTCAGCTTCTAAGGTTAATTGCTGGTAAACATCATTATCAAAACTATTGCGCATGGCAGTTTTAACCAGTGCATATGCTTTAGTTGGCCCACTTGCCAGATGACTTGCGCGTTTGGTCATATGGGCAGGGAAATCCTCATCTGCAACGGCTTCCCAGATCATTCCCCAATCAGCAGCTTGTTGGGCTGTAACCGGTTCGGCAAACAATGCAGCCCCCATTGCACGTGAAAACCCCATTTGTCGTGGCAACCAATATGTGCCCCCAGCGTCAGGAATAAGCCCGATACGGGTAAATGCTTGTAAAAACACCGCGCTATGTGCCGCAATAACCACATCACAAGCCAGCGCAAGGTTAGCACCCGCCCCTGCGGCAGCCCCATTTACCGCAGCAATCGTTGGCAGTTTACAATCATAGATTGCTTTCAACAGCGGCTCATATTCATCTTGTAGAACTGTAGATAAATCAACCGTATGAATATCATCTATTTCAGACAAATCCTGCCCTGAACAAAAACCTTTGCCTGCACCCGTTAAAACGATAACACGCGCTTCGGCTTCTGCGCACTTGACGGCATTCAGCAATTCATGGCGACATTGGGTGTTTAACCCGTTTCGCACATCTGGTCGATTTAATGTGATGGTCGCCACATCATTGTGCAAATCATAAAGGATTGTTTCATATTTCATGTGAAGAATACTGCTTTAATAATGAGGATTTGCAAAGGGTCTAATCGCCCAGAAGGTCACTCAATCTTTGTTCTTCATCTTTCGTTAACGCAACCGCTTCTTTTTGTCGTGGTTTAGTTATGAATTTTATCGAAAAAAACAGGCCAAGTAAAAAAAGTATTGGGCCGGCAAACCATGGTATAAGGTTTTTCAAACTCATCCGTGGTTTTAGCAATACGAATTCACCATAGCGATCAACAACATAGTCTACGATCTGTTCATTACTGTCGCCTGCTACAAGCCGTTCGCGCACCAAAACACGTAAGTCTTTTGCAATACCCGCGTTTGAACTGTCAATGTTTTCATTTCTACAAACCAAACAGCGCAATTCTTTTGAGATCTCTCGTGCGCGTACCTCTAGGCCAGCATCCGCAAGTATCTCATCAGGCTCCACTGCAAAAACAGGTGTGGTTAGAAGAATGAATATGAGTAATATGCGGGGCACTGGCTTACTCCGCAGGAACGGCATTAGGGGTGCGCACACTTGCCCCAACACGGTAGCGCCTGTCTGTTAAACTAAACAAACCGCCCAAAGCCATGACAATGGAACCAATCCAAATCCAATTCACAAAGGGTTTTATATAGGTGCGAACCGCCCAGCCGTTTTCTTGTTTGTCACCCAGCACCAGATACAAATCACGGGTTATTCCCTGATCTATTGCAGCCTCGGTCGTAGGCATCCGCTGTACGGGATAAAACCGCTTTTCAGGCCGCAGTTCCGCAATTTTTTCACCTTGCTTGAACGCTGTGAAATCGCCAACATCTACGGTGTAATTCTTGCCATTTTGCTTAGTGACTGCGTTGAATTGAAATTCATATCCGCCCACAGTGAAGCGTTCACCGATCGTGGCAATACGAATATCTTCAACTTCCCATGCAGTAACACAGGCAACACCAAAAATTGTCATACCCAAACCAGCATGAGCAATCGATTTACCCCAGTCAGAGCGGGGTAAATTACGCAATCTTCGCAGGGTTTCTGAAGCACCGGTTTTGCCAAATTTAACACGTAGCCCTAAATCTGCCAAAGCCCCAAGAACCAACCATACGGCCAAGGTAATACCAATAGGTGCCAATATACGCCCGCCAGTTTGCATCGACCATACCAAGGCACCCAATGCGATTGATAAAGCCAGAACACCCCAAAGTGGGCGCATTGAACGACGAATATTAGCCCGTTTCCACGGTAATAATGCACCGATAGGTAAGGCCATAGCGATGGCTACTAAAAATGGGGTGAATACCAAGTCAAAGAAAGGCGCGCCAATAGACAGTTTGCGCCCTGTTGTTATCTCGGCGACCAATGGCCAGATTGTGCCGCAAAAAACTACAGCCGTTGCCACAACCAATAACAGATTGTTCAAGACTAGACCAGATTCGCGGCTGACAATGTTAAAGACCGATGAAGAACGCATTTCACGTGCGCGCAAAGCATAAAGCGTTAATGCCCCCCCGATTGCAACGGATAATATCCCCAAAATAAACACACCGCGTTCAGGGTCATTGGCAAACGCATGTACAGATGTAATGACGCCTGAGCGTACAATGAAAGTACCGATTAGTGAGAATGAGAACGCCATAATTGCTAATAGAATCGTCCAGCTTTTCAATGTGTCACGTTTTTCAACCACGATGGCAGAATGCAGTAAGGCACCCGCGATAAGCCAAGGCATAAAGCTGGCATTTTCCACAGGATCCCAAAACCACCAACCGCCCCAACCCAGCTCATAATATGCCCACCAAGAACCAAGTGCGATACCTATTGTTAGATTGATCCAAGCCAATAACGTCCAGGGGCGCACCCACCTTGCCCATGCAGCATCGACGCGTCCCTCAATAAGGGCCGCGATTGCGAAACTAAAACTCATAGATAGGCCAACATACCCCAAATATAAAAAAGGTGGGTGAAACGCGAGACCCGGATCTTGTAAAAGCGGGTTTAAATCATTGCCGTCTACAGGCGGAAATTCCAGCCGTTCAAACGGGTTTGACGTGAATATCATAAACGCCAGAAAAGCGACCGCAATCATGGCTTGCACAGATAAAACACGTGCTTTTAAACGATCTGGCAAGTTTTGCCCAAACCACGCAACAAGTGCGCCATAAAAACTAAGGATTAGTATCCACAAAAGCATAGAGCCTTCGTGATTGCCCCAAACACCAGAGACTTTGTACAGCATTGGTTTTAAAGAATGAGAGTTATTGGCGACCAAAAGCACTGAAAAATCTGAAGTTACGAAGGCCACGGTAAGCATCGCAAAGGCAAATGCTATAAGGGCAAACTGCATAATGGCCATGGGCACGCTTGCAGCCATCCATCCAGAGTTATTGCGTTGCGCACCTATCAGCGGCACAGTTACCTGAATGATAGATACTAAAAACGCCAAAAGCGTTGCAAAATGTCCGAGCTCTGCTGTCATGAAGGCGACTATAGACGTGTGATTGATGTCTACAAATCAATTTTTCATTACTGGACAGACTGCCGCGCCTAAAACAGATTTATGAGCCGTTTTTATTCTTTAAATCTGCTTAAACCACTAAATTAGTTTACTGGTTTAATTTGCGCTAATTAATTGATCTTACAATAAGGTTTTAGACTTTTACTTATTTAATCTATGCCATTCTTCCACTGCTGCATTAGATTTTCTACCTTGATCTTGTTTGGGCAACAAAGCTTGCGGCAGTGCCGTACGAATAGATCCGCGTCGTCTAGAATAATGTAGCTCACGCGCGCCAAAATAAAACGAAACTATCGCACCCAATAACCACCAAAGTGGATCAGGTATGGCATCTAACCCATTCATTCTATGTGTAAAACCAATAGGGTCTTTCATCGCACAAGCAAACAGCCATACCGTGCTTAATTCTAAGGTTGGACGCGGCAAACGATTAAGACCGTTAACAAATTGGTCAAACCAACCATTTGCGGGCAGTCTGTACTCTGATGCCAACTGTTCTAAAGACGCTTGTTGATGCTTATATATGTAATCTTCAGTTTTCGTGCGATTTGGTATAAATACTTCGGCAACACGTTCAACTGCCCCGCCTATTTTTTCTGCAGAATTTCCAATACCCAATATTTTTCCTATTAATCCCATGACAAAGTTCTTTCTAAATGTTGTGCAGTACTGAAGTGAAACCGTTTAGAAATAAATTCTTCGGCACGAATGATCCACCCGCCTTTCCCCCCATCCTGTTTTCGTGCGTATTTACGCGATGAAGGGCGTTGATCAGCCAATCGGTAATAATACGCGCGCCGCGCAATGCCATACGCATCATTAATATGATTTGGGGCTTTTTGCCAAACCCGCCATGATGCTGATAATGAATGCGGCTCAAGTGCGCCATCTATGGTGACAACTTCCCCAAATGAGTTCAAAAGGCGTTGCAAAATCTTAATAGAATTGTTTCCAGAATTGACATTCATATCATAAACACTGGCCTGTAAAACCGTGGGAAGCTTATCAATTTTAGGTTCAAAATAATACTTATTATTATAAATTTCAGCTACTTGGGTGATGGTAATCGCTTTGACATCCATAGCATCAATTTGCCCGTCTTGGTTTAAATCCAAACCCAAGCGGCGCATGGTATGAAATGTAACGCCAAAATTTGTAGCACCACCTGGATCATCAGCATCATTTACATACCCGCCTTCACGGCGGATAATTTCATCTGTGATTTCATCAATGCTAATCATCGGTTTACCCTTTTAATATTAAGGATAAACTTTCACGGTTTTTATTTATTTATTTTTTACTCTGCGCTCGGCTGGTAAACACCTTGTTCTTTTAAAGCGTCGGCCACTTCTTTTGGCATGTAATTTTCATCATGTTTCGCTAAAATTTCACGGGCTTCAAAAACGCCGTTAATCAACTTACCTGTACCGATCATACCAGTGCCTTCGCTAAACAGGTCTGGCAAAATACCAGTAAAGGTCACAGCTACATCTTCATTAGTATCGGTGACAATAAATCGTGCATTAGTGCCCTCTTTAATCAGACTGCCCTCTTTTACCAAACCACCAATACGAAAAACCTCTGTAGGCGGGGGTGTGTTTTCGGCAACTTGGCTTGGACTGCGGAAAAATTCAATACCTTCCCTTGCACCATATCCAATCAAAGCCGTTGCAATACCCATCAACACAAAACCGATCACAATCAGCTGAATACGGCGTTTCTTTTTTAAACCAACAGCCATTATGGAAACACAGGGGCCATTTCCAGTCCCATCCTTTCATCGATACCCAGCATCAGGTTTGCGTTTTGCAATGCCTGTCCTGAAGATCCTTTAGTTAGGTTATCAAGAGCTGCGATTACCACCGCGCGCCCCTCAATTCTATCTGCCGCCACACCAATATGGCAAAAATTCGAGCCTCGAATATGCCGTGTGCTAGGAGCTTGCCCAAAGGGCAGCATCACAATGAAAGGTTCATCGGCATAGGCCTTTGCGAGTGTATCATAAATCACTTGCGCATCGCCTTTTACATATACATTTGCGACTATCCCGCGATTGGCAGGGATTAGTGTGGGTGTGAACTGCACCTTCACGGGTCGCCCCGCTATGGCACTAAATTCTTGATCGAACTCTGCCAAATGGCGATGTGTGCCACCTATGGCATATGGGTGCGCCCCTTCTGAAAGTTCTGCATGCAGCAAGCCTTCTTTTAAAGCACGTCCTGCACCACTTACACCCGTTTTCAGATCAATAATAATCTCATCCAGATCAATCACACCCACTTGAATCAGGGGTGTCAATGCATATTGACCAGTTGCTGCATTGCAACCCGTGCCCGCTACAAGGCGCGCGTCTTTAATCGCGTCACGGTAAAATTCGGTTAATCCGTAAACCGCTTCTGTCTGGCACCCCAAAGCATCATGCTTTCCACCATACCATTTGGCATATTCTTGCGCATCACGCAGTCTGAAATCGGCTGATAGATCAACAATCTTCAGGGTTTTCGGTAAAGCTTTTATTACTTTTTGGCTGGTTGCATGAGGTAAAGCGCAAAAACACAGATCCACATCTGAAAAATCCACCTCATCAATTTTCACCAAACTTGGTAAACCCAGATGCCGCAAGTGTGGAAACACTTCCGCCATTTCCAGTCCAGCTTTACGTTCTGCTGTCATCGCCACAATACGCATCATCGGGTGGGTTGCGATCAGGCGCACCAATTCAGCCCCCGTATAGCCAGAGGCCCCTAATATTGCGATTTTTTTTGGCTCTGACATGAGCTTTCTCCTGATTATCAATTTGGATTTAGGTGATTTTTGCGCGGTTTACAATCAGGCTGCTTCAAAATGCAGCGGTTTGGATAAAAATCGCGTAGCCGCATCACTGACTTTTTGCGGATTACCCGTTGTTAATAATCGTCCCAACCCATCTGTGCCTAACATATCGGGATGACGGATAAGATAATCTTCTAATGAAGCAGCAACCAAACTGGCCTGACTGAACACTTCAACCCCATCCCCTAATGCTGCCTGAAAGATGTGCTCTAATATCGGGTAGTGCGTACAGCCCAAAACGGCAGATTGCGGGTTGGGCATACGGCGCAATAATGCACCCACATGGCTGCGAACCATCGCTTCTGCCAATTCCAGATCATTATCTTCCAATGCATCCACCAACCCTGCACAAGGTTGTGCTTCTACATCCACACCTATGGCACGAAACGCCAATTCACGTTGAAATGCACGACTGGCAACGGTTGCAGGTGTGGCAAACAGGGCAATTTGTTTAACGTCGACTTCGCGCGGGGCCGATGTATCGCCCCAATCGCGTTCAGTCACAGCCTCAATTAAGGGTACAAACACGCCCAAAACCCGTTTGTCTGCAGGCACCCAGTTTTCCTGCATCCGCCTGCACGCCACGGCCGTGGCCGTATTGCATGCTAAGATTACCAGATCACAGCCTTCATCCCACAGACGTTCAACACCTTTGCAAGTCAGATGGTAAATATCATCTGCATCACGCACCCCGTAAGGTGCGTGCGCGTTATCACCAAGATAAGACAGGGTTAAATCGGGCATACGTTTTTGAATGCCACGATAAACCGTCAATCCGCCTAACCCACTGTCAAATACGCCAACTGGCATCTGAAAACCCCTTCATAATGCCTATGAAGGCATCATTTCGTATGTGTTCCAATCCGCTTTTGTAGCTACGCGGTCATAAAGCGATCTAGCACGATAATTATTATCGCGCGTAATCCAGCGCATCACCGGCCAACCGTTTTGCGTACAAATTCCTGCCAGATGGTTTAACAATTTCTCACCCACCTTGGCACCACGTGCCGCATGACTGACAAACATATCGTCAAGAAACCCTACTTCGGCCCCGCGCAAAGGGCTGGGCATGGCGCGGTAATGTGCAAGTGCCACCAAGTGGCCATCCATCACAATAACAATCCCCGTAACAGGTGACGTATCTGAATGCAGCCAACCCCAAGTTTGCGCCACACCTTTTTCGGTCAATTCAACCTGATAATGCTCCGCATATCCTTGGTACAAGGCCAGCCATTCGTCATAATGGCCTTTTTCCAACGGGATGGTTTTCAATTCAGTCATATCATATCTCCTTTACATGGCATCTTAAGCAAAAAAAAAGCGGCCCCGAAAGACCGCTTCTTAAAATTCGTAATAAACGTCTTAACGTTTTGAGAACTGGAAGCTCTTACGGGCTTTGGCTTTACCGTATTTTTTACGCTCAACAACGCGACTGTCGCGTGTCAAGAAGCCAGCTGCTTTCAACACACCGCGAAGCGATGGTTCATAAAGCTGCAATGCTTTTGAAATACCGTGCTTCACAGCACCCGCTTGGCCTGACAGACCGCCACCTTTTACGGTTGCCATCACATCAAATTCACCCGTTACACCAGCAACACTGAAAGGCTGTGCCAAAATCATTTGCAACACAGGGCGTGCAAAGTATTTGTTCATTTCGCGGCCATTAACGGTCACTTTACCTGAACCAGGCTTGATCCAAACACGGGCAACCGCATCTTTACGTTTACCAGTTGCATAAGCACGACCCAACTCATCACGTTGTGGTTCACGTGTGATGGCAGCAGAAACAGCTTCTGCGGATGATAGATCAGTTGCTACGTCAGCTACAGGCAATTCGCCTACGGCATCTTTTAATGCGTCCAAAGATTTGATTTCGTCGCTCATGACTGGCTCCGCGTGTTTTTAGGGTTCATAGCTTTTACGTCTAGAACTTCCGGGTTCTGGGCTTCATGCGGGTGGTCAACACCTGCATAGATACGCAAGTTGCGCATTTGCTCACGAGACAATGGACCGCCTGGCAACATACGTTGTACGGCTTTTTCCAATAGGCGTTCTGGAAATTTACCTTCCAAGATTTGGCCAGCTGTACGCTGTTTAATGCCGCCCGGATGGCCAGTGTGCCAGTAATGGATTTTGTCAGAACGCTTTTTGCCCGTTAGCTGGACTTTGTCCGCATTGATAACAATCACATTATCGCCCATATCCATAGACGGTGTGAATGTTGGCTTATGCTTGCCGCGCAAGCGCATAGCGATAATAGATGCCAAACGACCTAACACGATGCCTTCGGCATCAATGATAAGCCATTTTTTATCAATATCAGCAGGAGT
>CAJXSR010000019.1 GCA_913061275.1 uncultured Paracoccaceae bacterium
ACTCTAGCTTAGCAAAATATACGGATCTGTCTCAAAGGCGATGACGGGATACAGAGGGCCAGTAAGTCTTCCGATGGGATTGCGTCACGAACAGCCATAACGTCCACCTCTGATAGACTTAGGCGGTCTCCTTTGGTAGCACCAGCACCCTTTACTTTCAGGCGGTTAAATGGATTGTTAAACCCTGATAGCCCTAACTCATCAATGGAATGGTTTACCACGGCCTTAACAGTTGTGATGTACCTCTCTGTACTGGCAGGAGACACCCTATCAAGTAGAGTATCACGGTAGGCCAGAGCATTTATCCTTGTTATTTTTATCAGTGGTGTCTCTGAAAAAGTAACCTTACCAAGAGTTTGGATTAGGTCAGCCTTTGAACGGTTCAAGTACTTCTGAAGGTTTTTATTTCCTCCTTTTTCAACATCTTTGAACTTGGCATACAGTTCATAAGCAACCTCTAAGGTGAACACTTTCTGTGGGAGGGAAGCACTAAGGAGGTGAGCAAACACCATTGGCTCCACATCATCTTCAACCTTGTGAGCTAAATCCCAAAGAGCATAATCAAGGTTTTCATCTACTTCACCAGCTTCGAGTTGTTCAGCGGCTTCTCTGCCATAGGTAGCCTCAACTAAAGCAAGGGCACGATCAACAGAAGTTTCACCCTCTAAACGCTGAAGGAAGGTCTCCACAGCTTTATGTATTACGGGTAAGTTGATGATCATTTGTGAGTAAGTGTCACCAAGGGAGCGATAGAGTGTGGTCTTGCCAACTTGCTGAATAAGATGCTTTGGAACGTTCCTTTTGTACTGGTAAGCACCCCAACTACGTTGACGAACATACCTAGGAAGTTTCTTGGTCGTTTTCTTTGTCATTGCTCAGCACTCCTGTTCACCCCTAGCCTCAACAATTCGGCGTTTCCAAATTAGTCTAACAGCGACATTTTTTGGTTCGAACGTGACGAAAATGGTTCGCAAAACGGTTCGCAAAATGGTTCAATAAACCCTTATATAATAAGGTCTTCCATAAAAACAAGATGATTTTGAGTAGAAAGTGGTGCCCCCACACGGACTCGAACCGCGGACCTATTGATTACAAATCAATTGCTCTACCAGCTGAGCTATAGGGGCACTTTGGCTGCGTTTATCTGATAAAACAGTAGCTTTGCAAGTCAAATCTTTCAAATTTTTAAACTTCAGGGCTAATTATTTATTAAGGTCGCTCTGCGACGTTCTTGAAACAATCATGACCGCTAAAAGGCTTACTAATATCACCACTATTGATGCAGGGGCAGCCCCGTTAATATCTTCTAATGAAGCATATCCATAGATATGGGTGGCAAGGGTATCAAACCCGAAAGGGCGCAATAATAGTGTTGCGGGTAATTCTTTTGCGCTGTCTACAAATATCAAAAGTGCCGCTGTCATCAAAGACCCACGAATTAACGGGTAGTGTATCTTTTTCAGCGTCCCCCCTGCCCCTTGTCCCAAAGAACGTGAAGCCATGCTCATGCTGGGGGTAATACGTCCCATAGCGGCGTCAACGGCCCCAAATGCAATCGCAAAGAACCGCACACAATACGCAAAAATAACCGCAACCGCCGTCCCTGTGAACAGCAAGCCAATATCAACACCGGTGATAGCTTCTATCCAGTCAGCAAGCATATTATCAAATGCAGCCATCGGAATAAGAATGCCAAGGCCAATAACGGCGCCAGGGGCGGCATAGCCAATCGCGGTTACAGGTAGCAGAAACGTGACCCATTTTGCATGTGACAGGCGAACCGCATAAATCAACAACACCCCGCCCAATACAGTCACACAAGCGGCAACTGCACCGACCCAAACCGTTGTAAAGGCAGCACGCCATAGATCGGGGCGAAGCCATAGATCAGCACTTCCCAACGCGTGTTCCAGCATAATGGCAAAAGGCATGAGAAAACCAATACCGACCATCATAAAACAAAAAGCCGTGGCCCCGATTGCTGACTTAACAGATAAGGCTTCTCTTACGGGGGGGCGGGTTTGCTTTGACATCTGGTGAAACTTGCTTTGTTTACGCCCAAAACGTTCCAGCATGAGCAGCAGCATCACAAGTGCCAAAATAACCGTGGCAATTTGTGCGGCACCACCGCTGTTAGAGGCCTCTAACCAGACCGTGAAAATTCCTGTGGTCAGTGTTTGAACTGCAAAAAACTCTACCGCGCCAAAATCATTCAGGGTTTCCATCATCACAATCGCTACACCAACAACAACAGCTGGGCGTGCAAGTGGTAGCCCTACTTTCCAAAAGCTGGCCCATGGCCCGCAACCCAAAGCACGCGATGTTTCTAACGCGCATGTGGATTGTTCCTTAAAAGCAGCGCGTGATAGCAAATACACATACGGATATAAGGAAAACGCAAAAACAAAGATTGCAGAGTTGCGTGATCTTACCTCTGGAAACCAATAATCAGAGGCCGATGCAAATCCGAATAGATCGCGTATCATGGTTTGAAACGGCCCAGCATATTCCCAAAAATCCACTAAGGCATATGCACCGATATATGTGGGGATAGACAAAGGCAGCAATAATGCCCATTCCAGCACCCTTCTGGCAGGGAATTCTTTCATCACCACCAACCATGCGGCCGCAACGCCCATGATGCCCGCCAGTAAACCTGTTACTATCATCAGTACAAGGCTGTTTAACAGGTATCTAGGCAAAGTTGTTGCCAATAAATGTGGCCATATGTTTTCTTTTGGCATAAACGCTAAAACTATTACGGCAATAATCGGGGTTAAAATGAACACAGCGATTAAACATGCAATAACCGACCACCCGCTAAAATACGTAGAGCGGTTGTTGATTGATTTCATTTTAGACTTATCCACCATTGAATCGCGCATAAAGCATAGCTATTTTACTGTCCATAACCAGATACATATTATCCAACTCAATAGTGGACAAAATTAATGGAAGTAAGTCTTTTTATCGGGGCGCATAGAACTGCATCCACCCATTTGGCTACGATGCTGGAAAACAACAGCCCTTTGCTGTTGGAACAAGGCATTGGCTATATCGCACCCAATATCGCCATGAAAGCAATCAGTCATGCGCAAAAAGCGCTTACGGATGGGGCAGAAATTGAAGCCGTTCAACAAGAGTTACTTGCAACCATGGCCCAAGGCAGGGATTTGGATCGGGTGGTGGTAATCAGCCCAGGCACACTAGGGGCGGTCACACGGCCTTTTGGAAAGGCGCTATTCTACCCGCGCACATCGGGTTTGATAAAGCAGTTACAAAACGTTTTTCAAAACATCCACACACAGCTTTTCCTGTCGGTTAGAAATCCTGCAACGTTTATTCCGTCTTGTTATGCGGAAAGTATATTAAACGCATCCTTTAACACTTTTGATGATTTTGTAACCGAAGTAAATTTACCAGATTTAAAATGGTCATCCTTTATTCACCGCGCCCAAGGTAAACAGGCAGATATTTCGCTAACGGTTTGGCGTTATGAAGATTACCCTTATATGTGGCGCGATGTGGCCCAAGCAATCACTGGCCTTCAGAACGGGCAAGATTTTGTGGGCACGACTGAACGCATATCCACCAGTCTATCACTGCGCGGCGCACAGATGTTTTACCGCTATATAGAAGAGCATCCACCACGTTCAAAAGGGGATTTTGCTAAGACGAAAGTCGTTTTTCAGGAAAAATTTCGCAGTTCACCAAATGAAATTGTAGGCCCGGGTTGGCCCCGTGATTTGGTGAAAACACTGACAAATAATTACGAAGATGACTGGTATTATATAGAGCGTATGGACGGGGTTGAAACCATTCAACCGCGCCACTTTTAAAGCTTGTTAATATACTAACGCTTTGGCTTACATGCCCAGCGCTTCACGGTACAGTTCCAGCACGGCTTCTTCTTCAGAAATTTCAGCAGGGTCTTTTTTACGCATGGTTACAAGTTTGCGCATTACTTTGGTATCGTAACCACGGCCCTTTGCCTCAGCCATCACTTCTTTTTGTTGATCGGCAATGTCTTTTTTCTCGGCATCCAACCGTTCAATCCGCTCGATAAAAGAGCGCAACTCATCGGCTGCAACACGGTATGTGGCTGTCCCTGCAGTATCGTCCATTTAAGAATCCTTTTTTTATCAGAACCCATTGAGTAACCAAGCATGGCTTGCCCCACAAGACACCTTGCCGATTTTTTACAAACCGTCTAAATGCGCATCAGCAGGAGATAAAAATGGACTATTTAATCATTGTCGGCGTTGCAATTACCAGCCTTGGGCTTATCGGGCTGATTTATTGCATCGCAAAAGCATTCAAAGCACGCAAAGCAGGTTTAGAAGGCGAAGAGTTAACCACGCATCTAAAAAGCCTAGTGGCGATTAATATGGCTGCCTTCTTTTTATCCGCACTTGGCCTGCTTGTTGTTGTCGTGGGCACGCTGCTTTAGAGCCTACTAATACTTAGGCCTTAACCTCAATCATCACAGGGCCAGTTAACGGCTTTAAGGCCTGTATTGCGCCCGCCAATCCTTCTTTGCTCATAGCGCAGCTTTGAAACGGTATGCCAAATGATTTTGCACTATGTTCAAAGTCGGGGGGTGTTGGATCACACCCAACCACAGTTACACCTGCTGCTGCCATCGAGGTTTCAATTTCCTGATAGCCATGATTGTTCAAAACAACAAAAATAATAGGCAGTTTTTCATCTACTGCCACCATAATTTCCGGCATGCTAAATTGCGCGCCACCATCGCCCACCAAACAAACCACTTGCGCCGTTGGGTCGGCCAGACTTGCCCCAATACAGGCAGGAATTGAAAACCCAAGTGCGCCAAAACCGGTTGCCGCATTAAACCAGCCACCCGCGCGATCATGGTCGTAAAACAAGTTACCTGCATAGGTTATCTGCGTGCTGTCGCCAATTAAAATCGCGTCTGGTAGTTCACTTTGGATGGTTTCCAACATGCCTACCAACACTCTGTAATCAGGCCCAATCTCTTCCCTTGCGGCTGACTTGGCTTCAGCAGCTCTGTCCGCACCATTATTTTGCGAAGCATTGTTTCCCAAAGCTTGCACCATATCAGGCAACACATCTTCTACCCGCCCACAAATCGGATAGTCCACAGGATGTCGTGCCAGTTGATCTGCACTTATGTCTACACGGATCAGCCGTGCCGCTTCAGGTGGCCAGACAGTGCCATACATGCCGTAATCCGTCGGCCCAAATTCTGTACCCAAAGCCAGAACAACATCCGCATCTTTGATTAGACTATTCACCGATTTCAAACTGGGGCTTGCAGGAATACACAAAGCGTGACCGTGCATCAACCCGCGTGCATTCACGGTTTCCACCACAGGTGTATCCAGCCGTTCTGCAAGTTCTTGCAGATCGCTTTCTGCCCAACGCGCTCCGCCACCTGCAATAATCACAGGCGACTTCGCAGCTTTCAAAACAGCTGTCACGTCAGTTAAATCCACTTGCGTCTTTTTAGGCTGAGCATCCACGCAACTTTGATCTGCACCCGCATAAGGCAACTTCATAACATCTGTAGGCACCTCTATATGTACGGGGCCACAACGTTCATTGGCAAAAATATTATATGCCTGATCTAAAGCAGGCATAAGGTCACTGTCTGCATTAAGCTGCGTTGACATCAACGAAACCGTCGCTGACATTTCCTGTTGCGCTGGTAATTCGTGCAAACATCCAAAACCACGCCCCAAAGTTTCACGGGCATTTACACCCGAAATAACCAACATAGGGCTACTATCAGCACGTGCTTGCGCCATGGGCGTAAACATATTTGCCAATCCGGGGCCAGTAATAACAAAAGCAACACCAGGCTTTCCCGAAACGCGGGCATACCCATCTGCCATAAAGCCTACACCTTGCTCATGACGTGCTGTGATATGACGGATTTTTGACCCTGCCAAACCGCGATATAACTCAACAGTATGAACCCCTGGGATGCCAAATACTGTATCAACCCCGCGTTGTTCTAGCTGCTCAACAAGTGCTTCACCTATCGTTTTCATAATACCCCTAAGATTTCATTGTTACAGAATGAATTGCACGGCGGAGCATTGCCAAATTATCAGGCTCAGAAAAACTATGATCGGCACCTTTCACCAAAGTAAGCCTGATGTCTTGCCCAGTTGCGTGTTCCATAATTCTTAGTGCAACATCCATATTCACGTCAGTATCAGCGGTACCGTGCAACAATCGCACTGGAAATGGCAGGTTAAGCGGGTCACGCAAAACCGACTGTACACGCCCGTCTTCGATTAGCTTTTTAGTTATGGTGTAGGGGCCGTCAAAATATTCATTCGCCAGTGGCACTTGTCCATCTGACATCAAGGTCGCTTTTTCTTCATCGGTAAAGCTATCCCAAATTCCATCAATGACGAAATCAGGGGCAGCGGCAATGCCAACCAGCCCTGAAATTTTCTGTGGAATACATTTTGCCATCAGCAAAGCAATCCAGCCGCCCATGGATGAGCCAACAATAACCTGCGGCCCCTCTGTTAACCCCAAGATTACCTCTTTGGCATCCTCTGCCCATTCACCTATACAGCCTTGCTCAAACACCCCAGAGGATTGACCATGCCCTGAGTAATCAAACCGTAAATAGGCCCGGCCTGTTTCTTTTGCCCATTTTTCTAGGTGCGTGGCTTTGCTACCATTCATATCCGACATAAAACCGCCCAGAAACACAACACTTGGGCCTGAACCCTCTGTTTTGTGATAGGCAATCTGGCGGCCCGTTTCAGTTTCAAAAATAGCTGGCTTTATCATTGGTTTTCCTTGTGATTCTGAACCTACACAAAGATAATTAGTAAACTAGTTTATTGGTTTATCCAGCACTACTTTTAAGACTTATCACAACGCCCCCTAAGCTGCGCGTATCAGCATGTCAGGTTTTACAGGGTTGACTTTTACCACCCCAGAATTCATTTATTACGCATACCGCAACCGGGCGTTTCGTAGGCGCCAAAATGACGAGGAGTACAGCTAAATGGCTGACATCACCCTTACCCTACCCGATGGCAATAAACGCAATTATCCTGCAGGCATAACTGGCCTTGAAGTTGCCAAAGATATTTCATCGTCACTGGGTAAAAAAGCAATTAGCTGCACTGTGAACAATGAACATCGTGACCTCTCGCGCCCTATTGATGCGGATGCAAGCTTTGCCATTCACACCATGCAAGATGAAACCCAAGCATTGGAACTGATCCGCCACGACTGCGCCCATATCATGGCGCGCGCTGTGCAGGAAATTTGGCCAGACGTGAAAGTTACTATCGGCCCGGTGATAAAAAACGGTTGGTATTACGATTTCGATCGTAAGGAGCCGTTTTCATCAGAAGATCTTACCACCATCGAAAAAAAGATGCGTGAGATCATCAATAAACGTGATCTGGTGCGCACCGAAACATGGGATCGTGCGCGCGCAATCAAGTTCTACGAAGATAATAACGAGCCATATAAAGTCGAGTTAATCAACATGATCCCCGAAGGCGAAGATCTGCGGATGTACTGGCATGGCGATTGGCAAGATTTGTGTCGTGGGCCGCACTTGGTTCACACAGGGCAAGTGCCGGGCGACAGTTTTAAACTGATGTCGGTTGCGGGTGCCTATTGGCGTGGCGACAGTAACAACCAAATGCTGCAACGCATTTACGGTGTGGCGTTCAAAAACAAAGAAGACCTAAAAGCGCATCTGCATATGCTTGAACAGGCCGCCTTGCGCGACCACCGCAAATTGGGCCGTGAAATGGATTTGTTCCATATTCAAGAAGAAGCGCCCGGCATGGTATTCTGGCACCCAAATGGCTGGACATTGTACCGCATATTGCAAGATTACATGCGCCGCCGTCAGATCGCAGATGGGTATCTAGAGATTAACACACCGCAAATTGTCGACCGCAAATTGTGGGAAGCATCAGGCCACTGGGAAAAATACCGCGAAAACATGTTCATCACTGAAATTGACGAAGAACATGCCAATGAAAAGCGGGTGAATGCGCTAAAACCAATGAATTGCCCATGCCATGTTCAGGTCTACAATCAAGGCCTGAAAAGCTACCGCGATTTACCGTTGCGATTGGCCGAATTCGGCTCTTGTCATCGCTACGAGTCGTCTGGCTCTATGCACGGCTTGATGCGGGTACGCGGTTTTACCCAAGACGATGCGCATATATTTTGTACAGAGGATCAGATCGCGTCTGAAACCAAAAAATTCATTGAGCTTTTATCACGTGTTTACAGTGATTTAGGCTTTGAAAACTTTGACATAAAATTTTCAACACGCCCAGAGGTTCGTTCAGGTTCTGATGCGGTTTGGGATAAGGCTGAACAGGCGTTGGAAAGTGCTATTAAGAAGCTGGGCTTACCGTATGAAATCGACGAAGGCGAAGGCGCATTTTATGGCCCGAAACTGGACTTCAAACTAACCGACGCCATCGGTCGTGAATGGCAACTTGGCACACTGCAGGCAGACTTTGTTCTACCTGATCGTCTGGATGCAGAATATGTTGGTGAAGATGGGGCAAAACACCGCCCCGTGATGCTGCACCGTGCAACACTAGGATCGTTTGAACGTTTCCTTGGTGTGCTGATTGAAAACTATGCGGGCCGTTTTCCGGTGTGGCTGGCACCACGCCAAGTGGTTGTGGCCTCTATCGTCACAGACGCAAATGATTATGTGTCAAAAACAGTTGAAAAACTGCAAGCGGCTGGCATTCGCGCAGAGGCAGATATGCGCAATGAAAAGATTAATTACAAAGTACGCGAACACTCATTAGGCAAAGTCCCCGTGATCTTGGCCGTGGGTATGCGCGAGGTCGACGAAGGCACAGTCTCTGTGCGTCGCTTGGGTGACAAACGCACATCTGTGCAAGATTTGTCAGATGTAATTACGGCCCTGAAAGATGAAGCTACACCGCCTGATATGCGTTAAATTTAGACATGTGGTCGGCTTATACAGTGCCGACCACGAACATCACATTTGGTTTTTTTCACACGATAAAGCGTGGTTTTGGGGTGGCTACATCCCTAAGCCTATTACATAAAACCCACACATTTTCCCCACTACCGCCTAAATTCTGACAAATTCCCGCGCAAGCGTGACGGGATAATAAACGACCCATCCAAAATGGGCACACCTGAAAGAGTTAACCAATGGCAGTACAAAGCAATCTCCCGCTGAACGGCCCATCGTCATTTACCCTGCGAGGCAGGGGTGAAGGCAGATCTGATACGGTTACAGCAAAACCCACCCGCATGATGCGCAATGGCATAGAAGCAAAGCGTATGAACCAGCGATTACCACGCGATCCATCAAAAATCTTTGATGGGCTGCAAACCTTATACGGGTAATTCTAACCTTCAACATCCATTGGCGGATGCGCCAGCAGCTTATCGATCTTGGTGAATGCTGCTCCCAGCATTTCTTTAGGAATATTACAATTAACTGAAATGCGCACCGCATGGGGTGTTGGCATATTATTAAGTGCAAATTCATCGGCTGCACGCACCACAATGTTTTCACGCTCACATGCGCTGGCAAAAGAAGAAGCCCGCCAACCTCGTGGCAAATTCAGCCAAATAAACGGCACATCGCGGCGCCACGAAATATCCCATTTGCCCATCAAATTAACGGTAAATTCCACCCTTTGGCCGACCAATTTCAAAATACTCGCGCGTATGTTTGCAGCATCCCCCGATGCCAATAACGCTTCCGCAATATCCACAACCGCACGTGACACCCCAAAACTGGCCGTTTGCATAAAGCGAGAAGCGGTTGCAAATTTTTCTGGTGGGCACAACAGATACCCAAACCGCAGCCCTGCGGACACTGATTTCGAAATAGAAGACAGATACCATGCCCGTTCCGGACATATGCTGGAAAAACCAGGGTGCTTGGCGGGGCCGATACCCCAACAATCATCCTCAATTATCTGAAAATCATAATGACGGGCTAAATTGGCAATCGCCATACGCCTTTCAACGGGCATCTCACCTGTTGTCGGGTTCAAGACATTAGCGGATGTGAAAAAGGCTTTAAATGGTTTATTTTTGTAAACCTTTTCCAAAGCATCAGGCATCACGCCAAATTCATCGGTCTTCACCCCCAGCAACTCCGCACGCTGGCCCTGCACCGCATAGCGAATGCCAGGGTATGTAAGCGCATCAATGGCAATAGGCCCTATTCCATCCGCCAAAACAGATGCTGTGGCCAATGAAATTGCATTTTGCCCGCCGTTAGTGACAACCAGATTGTCGGGGTTTGCCTGAATGTTAGAATATTCCATCCATTGGACCAAATGTGGATATATTGTATGGCGGCCCTCGCGCTCAGGATAATCTAAATACTGATCGACCTTAGTTTCAGCCACATGGATCATTGCGCGTTTAATGGCATCTGATTGACCAACATTTGTCGTGTTGGTGTTGCGCAAGTTAACCTTACGCCCCGTATTCATATCATGAAACCGTTCAGGTGCTGGTATTTCCAACCGCGCCCCCGCAACAAATGTGCCGCGTCCAACAGTTGCTTGCAACAGACCTTGTGCAATTCCGTCTTGATAGGCACGCGCAACAGTTCCAGGCGTTACTTTTATTTCCCACGCAAGTTCACGCACCGGTGGCAGCTTATCACCTGACGACAATACCCCCTTGGCAATGTCGGCCCGAAGTGCGGCAACGACCGCTTTATATTTAGGTCCATCAAAATCAGATAGGGATGGCTGCCAAATTGTACCCATTACAATATTCCTATAGCGTTACAATGCGAATCTTTGTATCACAGCTATATCAGTACAATATAAATTGTACCATAACAATATAGAAAGCAAGGAAAATGACTTACATTCATACACATACCGCTAAAATCGCCCTAAACCTTGGCAAACGGGAACAATTTCCATTGATCTCTCAATGGGCAATTCAACTGGAGAATACGATTGTGATGTGGAACGATAGGTACATTACCCGCCGACCTCTTAGTACAATGCCACATGCGTTATTGGAAGACATCGGTATCACACCAGAACAGGCCAAGCTAGAAGCAGCCAAGCCATTCTGGCGCGCATAAACACATAATCCTACACCTTTTGCGTGGTTTTTTACAGATTACCCACGCAAGCGTTCGCCTTTGGGATCAAAGGCGGGCGCATCCAACATCACCGCGCGGTGCGGTTTGCCCAAAATGGCCACATCGAATTCAGTGCCTGCTTTGGCGTGTTCGGTTTTAATAAAACACAAAGCCACTGATTTTTCGACAGAAAACCCATATGCACCAGAACTAACACGGCCCACAGGTGTGCCATCGGGTAAAAAGATCGGCTCACCACCTGATGCGTCGGCATTATCAACTTCCACAACCAGATTAACCAGCATTTCACGTGGCGGCAGGTCTTTGATTTTGGCATAGGCTTCTTTACCCAAAAACTCTGGCTTATCCATTTTAACCAAACGATCCAAACCCACCTCTTGCGGCCAGTATTCGGGCGAATATTCACGTGACCAACTGCCATACCCTTTTTCAACCCGCAATGACCCTAATGAGCGTCCACCAACAGGGCGCACCCCAAGATCAGCACCCGTTTCAAGTAAGGCTTCATAAAGCTTCAACTGTTGATCGGTGGAAACATAAATTTCCCAACCCAGATCACCTGTGAAAGACACACGAATGCCAATCGCCTCTATCCCTGCGATGGTGATTTGCTTCGAACGCATGAATTTCCAGTTATCATTAGACAGATCGGTTTGTGTCATCCGCGATAGCAATTCACGTGATTTCGGCCCTGCAATGTTAAACCCGCAATAAGCCTCGGTAACACTTTCAAAGCTTACAGTATCAGGGCGTTCCACTGCGTTGAAATAACGCTGGTGATACCGTTCCGCGATGCCTGATCCGACCATAAAGAAATGCTCGTCACCCATTTTGGTGACCGTAAAGTCACCCGCAATTCCGCCACGCACACCCAGCAGTGGTGTCAGGCAAGAACGCCCCACCCCTTTGGGAACGTGATTAGCAATGATTTTATCCAACCATGCGGCGGAACCAGCACCTTTAACTTCGTATTTACCGAAATTTGAAACATCAATGATGCCCACATCTTTACGCAAGGCACGGCATTCTTCACCGACAGGTTCAAACCAGTCCTGACGGGTGAAACCATAGCTTTCTTTACCAACCTTACCTTCACCCGCAAACCAAAGTGGGTGCTCCCAACCGTAGTTCAGGCCAAACACTGCCCCCATAGATTTTTGTTTTTCAAACACAGGACGCAGGCGTGTATTACGGCCAGCATTGCGTTCTTCAAACGGGTAATGAATGGCAAAACGTTTGGAATATTGATCGGCAACTTTTTCCTTTGTGAACTTCTTATCGGCCCAATGTCCAAAACGCGCGATGTCCCAAGGGAACATGTCAAACTCTGGCTCGCCCTCAATAATCCATTGTGCAGTCATCAAACCCAACCCACCAGATTGAGAAAAGCCTGGGATAATGCCACAACAGGTAAAGTAATTTTTCAATTCAGGTACAGGGCCATAAAGCGCAGATGCATCAGGTGACCAAATCATCGGCCCATTGATAACACGTTTCACACCCGCCTCGGCGGCCACGGGAACACGATCCATCGCACGCATCACGTTGTCCATAATGCGGTCAAGGTCATCTGCAAACAGTTCATGACCAAACCCTTGGGGTGTGCCCTCTTCTGCCCAGAATTTCAGGTTTTTCTCATAGGCACCAATTAACAGGCCATTGCCCTCTTGTCGCATGTAATATTCGCCATCACGGTCGGCAACTGATGCCAAACGGAAATCTAATGCTTCAATTTCTGGTATCGCTTCGGTGACAAAATACTGGTGTTCAGTAGGTTGCAACGGCATTTTGAAACCTGCCATTGCGGCAACTTCACGCGCCCAAAGGCCAGCTGCATTAATCACCCACTGGGTATGAATATCGCCCTTTTCAGTTTCCACAATCCAACTACCGTCTGGTTGCTGAACTGTGCCTGTCACAGGGGTAAATCGGTGAATTTCAGCACCCATTTGGCGCGCACCGGCAGCATAAGCCATTGTTACACCAGAAGGGTCAACATTACCGCCATCTGGCTCATACATCACGCAACGGATACCATCAAGATTGATAAGCGGGTTTTTCTTTAACGCTTCTTCAAAAGACATCTCATAGAAATCCACCCCAAAATATTTCGCCTTCGCGGCCTGAATGCGCAACTGGTGTTCACGTTCTTCGGTTTGGGCCAAGTAAAGCGCGCCAGGTTGGAATATACCGCAGCCCTGCCCAGTTTCCTTTTCCAAATCCTTATACAGGTTCATCGTGTAATATTGCAGTTTTGAGATGTTGTTATGGTCGTGAAGCCCGTGCAAACCAGCGGCTGCGTGCCATGTTGACCCAGAAGTCAGCTCATCGCGCTCCAACAGAACCACATCCGTCCAACCCAGTTTAGCAAGGTGATACAGAATAGAGCAACCGACAAGCCCCCCCCCGATAACAACCGCTTGTGCATGTGTTTTCATAATTTATTCCTCTCGCCCATAAGCGACTAAAATTTTATGCAGTTCTTTGGCTTGGTCAGACCCAACCTCTAGGGCGAAAATATAGGCGTGGGTTAGGTAAAAACAACCTGCATCCACATCATTTGCGTCAATACACGACAATCCCGCCTGTCGATATAATGATACTAGTTGCGCATAATCGTTTGCTTCATGTGCCACCAATAGGGCCGCATCAAGTGCTGCATCGTTCACTCGGCTGCCACCTGCCGGCCCATGTTAATCTGATTGGCCAGCCATTCATGAAACATATGCGTGGGGCTATCCATCACAGGTGCAAATTTACCCCCATCAAAGAAAATCCCGTGGCGGCCTTTTTGCATGCCTTCAACAACAAAGACATCCTCAAGGAAAACACCCTTCCATAGTACCGCATTTTTCTCGCGAAGATCAGAAAAACCATCACCAACTGCGGTTTCGTTGGCATAGAAAATTTCGACATGCTCGACCGTTTGTTCTTTGGATTTGGGTTCTAGAAGAATTGCATATGTATGGTCACGCTGAACACCCAGTAGAACATTCGGATAGACCGCTACATATTCGCCGCCCTCATCCCACTTATCCGCAAGATTTTCAAAATCTGGAAACACCTGTTCATTTTCGCCCTGTATTTGGCGATACACAAGCGTGCCTTGGCCTGAATATTTATGGCGCTCTTCCAGATGATAGTGATCTTCCAGACGTGAATAACTGTTCAACCCCGGATGTACCCAAGGCAAGTGGTAGCTTTCACAATAATTCTCAACTGCCAGCTTCCAGTTACAATTCACATCCAGTTTAAATGAACTGTCATCACCGCTGTGCAACATCGGTTGGTCAAAATCTTTCCATCGCCGCAGCAGATCGGCATGTGCTTCTTCAAACGGTGCCGCTTTGCCCGAAACATTGGCAAATACCACGCCCATATAAACATGACTGCTAATTTCGATCAGGCCCAATTCATTGCGTTTAATATCCTCATGAATATTCACACCTGGCCCACCTGCATGTGGCGTAGAGCGCAAAGCACCGTCCAGCCCGTAGCACCATGAATGATAGGGGCAACGAATGGTGCCGCGAATATTGCTTTTCTCACTAACCAAAATCATTCCGCGATGGCGACATGTGTTTTGGTAAACCCGAACATCCCCGTCTTGATCGCGCAAAATCAGCAACGGCATACCAATAAAATCAACTGGCATTGCGTCACCTTTTTCAGGCACATCCTTAGCAAAACCGACACCCGCCCAGTTGTTAAAAAGAACCGCTTCGCGCTCTTCCTCAAACACCCCATCATCGATATAATGCGCGTTCGGCAGGCCGCGCGCGACATTCACGGGCTTTGTTACTTCCGATAAATCAAAACTTTTAGATGCAGACATAATACGTACTCCCTTATGTGGTGCTTTTCATGTCATCGCGCCCATCGCAATGCAGAAAGAATTTGACTTTAGATGAATTAAATTCACTCAAGATTTTCAACCAACCAACTGCTGAAACTTCTCACCTCAGGCCGCTGTTTACTACCGCTTTTGAAGATCAAGTAAAACGCGCCGGGTGCATCAATAGAAAGAGCAGAATATTCAATAAGTTTACCGCTATCCAACAAGGGTTGCACCAGCCGTTTCCAACCTAAAACAATGCCCGTTCCATCTTGGGCCAACTGTAGCGCAATGGTGTAATTATTTACGCGTTGCTGCGTTGAAATTGGGCCAGAATACCCAAACGATTTAAACCAGTTTGGCCAATTCGTCCAGTTGGTTTCAGCCGCGTCCATATGAATAAGCGGGGCTTGCGCCAATGTGTTAATATCGCCATCACAGTCATGCGAAAACGTCGGGCTGCAGAGCGGAATTAGTTTATCTCCGAATAGTTTTACGGCATCTTCTTTTGGGGGCTCAAGCGCATATTCTATTATTAAATCTGGTTGCAATGGCCGCACAAATGGACGGTCGCGCACATTTTGGTTGACCATTACATCCCCATGCGATCGCCAAAATTGTGTAACGCGCGGCGTCAACCAAAGGGATGACACAGCCGTTGTAGCCCCGATGGTTAACTGGGGTATTTCTTGTTTCAAACGCAACTGGCGAACCGTGTTAGACAGGGCCGTAAAATTAGCGGTTAAAGCCTTTCTTAAATCTTGGCCGTCCGGGGTTAACTTAACCAGTCGGTGCCCCCTTTCAAACAGACGCAAACCTAGGTCTTGTTCCAAAGACTTTACCTGATGACTTATCGCACTTGTCGTGACGTTTAATTCAGCCGCCGCCACCTTAAAAGAACCACACCTTGCGGCGCATTCAAAAGTTGCAAGCATTTTTAGCGATGGCAGGTCGTAATGTCGTTGGGCCACAATAGTTCCGATGATCTAATTTCACCTAAAAGACATCAGAACCATCACATTTGCAAGCCTGCGCATATAAACTTGTTAACGCTATTCGACACAGTGAATCGCTTTATACTTGACCTATCTATCGCCGCGCTGCATCTGACGATTATGTTGATATATAAAATCTTACGCAAAGCCGAAGGGGCAGCATTTCACGACAAAGGTGAAACGGCTGGCGCACCCGTTGATTTGCAAGATGGCTTCATTCATTTTTCCACCGCTGAACAGGCTGCAGAAACTGCTGCAAAACACTTTGCAGGCGAAGGTAATTTGACGCTTTTGGCTTGCGACGAAACCCAATTTGGCGATGATTTAAAATGGGAACCCTCACGCAGCGGGGCGTTATTTCCCCATCTTTTTCGCAGTTTGAAAACTACAGATGTACTATGGGAAAAACCTTTGCCGTATTGTGATAATTCACATCAGTTCCCAAAGGAAATGGTATGAGCTTAATAGAAAAAATTGGCCTGTCCGTTGTTAACCGTATAGACCCAGAACTGGGTCATAAGCTGGCTGTCTCATCGCTTAATATGGGGCTGATTTCTGGCAATGGCCCTTATACATCAGCGCGCTTGCGTACAACGGTTGCAGGGCTAGATCTGCCCAACCCTGTTGGATTGGCGGCTGGTTTTGATAAAAATGCACAGGCCATTGCCCCCCTTTTAAAAGCAGGCTTTGGATTTATCGAGGTAGGTGCTGCAACACCCAAACCACAGATCGGCAACCCAAAACCGCGCCTATTTCGCCTGACCCAAGACAATGCCTCTATTAATCGGTTTGGGTTTAACAACGAAGGCATGAAAGCAATCGCCAATCGTTTATCCCAAAGATCAGATACAGGCATTGTGGGTATAAATCTTGGCGCCAATAAAACCAGTTCGCACCGCGCAATAGACTATGTCAAAGTTCTAGAGGTTTGCGGGCCTTATGTGGATTTTGCCACCATTAATGTATCGTCCCCCAACACAGAAAAACTGCGTGACCTTCAGGGCCGCAGTGCGCTAACTGCCCTTGTTGCAGGTGTTATGGAAACACGCGATCAGTTGGATGTAAAAGTTCCGATCTTCCTGAAAGTAGCCCCTGATCTAACCCCCCAAGATATAGAAGACATTTCCTATGTCGCGCGCATGTCGCGAATAGATGCGGTAATTGCCACCAACACAACTGTCACACGTAACGGGTTGGTAAGTGCGCACGCGCATGAAATGGGCGGGCTGTCAGGTGCGCCGCTGTTTGATATGTCGACGCAAGTTCTGGCACAGTTTTCCGCATTGCTTGGCGATGAAGTACCCTTAATTGGGGTTGGCGGCATTGCAACCGCTGAACAGGCTTATGCCAAAATAAAAGCAGGTGCCAGTGCCGTGCAGTTATATACGGCACTTGTTTATGGCGGTTTTTCACTGGTCACTCAAATTGCACGCGGGTTGGACAATCTGCTTGAACAGGATGGGTATGACCATATTTCACAGGCCATTGGCATAGAAAGGGATAAATATCTATGATCCAACCAACCATATGGCACAATCCAAGATGTTCCAAATCACGCCAGACTTTGCAACTGCTATTAGATAATGGATATGACCCTATTATCGTGGATTACGTAATTTCTGCCCCCAGCAAGACAGAAATTATGGTGGCGCTTAAATTGTTGGGTATGAATGCTGTTGATCTGATACGCACAAGCGACAAACGCTTTGCAGAGGCGGGCCTGTCAAAGTCCGATATAGACGCGGTTTTAATCAATGCGATGGCCGAACAGCCGATTTTAATCGAACGCCCAGTTGTTATTCATAACGGTAAAGCCGCCATAGGCCGCCCACCAGAGGCAGTTTTAGAGATACTAAAAGATGATTAAAGTTTGGGGACGCAAAACATCATCAAATGTTCAAGCTCTTATGTGGTGTATCGGTGAGCTGGATCTTGAATATGAACGTTTTGATGCTGGGCATATCTATGGTGGCACGGATACACCTGAGTTCATAGCAATGAACCCCAATCAGACCGTGCCAGTATTGCAAGATGGGGCGGATGACCCGCTATGGGAAACCGGTGCCATTCTAAGGTATCTGTCCAGTCGCTATGCAAACGATGCCTTTTGGCCGAAAGAGCTTTTGGCACGGAGCGACGTTGATAAATGGGCTGAATGGGCAAAACTAAACATCGCTGTTGGCTTCACCGTTCCGATATTCTGGAAAGTTGTCAGGACGACCCCAAATGATCAAAACCCCATTGCCATTCAAGCAGCAGTTACATCCCTAGAAAACAAGTTGCGCATCGCAGAGCAAAAGTTTGCAACAACAGATTATCTTGCAGGTAACAACTTTACACTTGCCGATATTCAGTTCGGCCATCTATTATTTAGGTATTATGACATTGATATAAAGCGGGGGAAATTCCCTGCCGTTAAAGCATATTATGATCGTTTAACTAAAAGACCCGCATATCAAACGCATGTTATGATTAGTTATGATGAACTTCGCCTAATCTAGGGCTTCTCGACAGAGGCTTCCAATGCGGGGTATTTCCAGCCCAGCGTTACACCGCGTGCGATAAAAAACAGGTTCAGACACGCCCATAAACCGTGATTTTGATACGGCTCCATTAAGAGCCAGACAGATATTACATAAATAACGACCGAGATCAGCATCATATTACGCATATCCGCTGTTCGCGTGGCCCCGATAAAAATACCGTCCAGCATCCAGCAAGCAACACCTGTAATCGGGGCAAGTATCATCCAAGGTAAATACCGATGGGCTTCTAGGCGTACATCGGGGGCCGTGGTCATCACTTCGATCAGCCATCCGCCTATCAACCAGAATGCACCTGACATAACCAATACACTTATTACACCCCAAAAACTGGATAGATAAGCACTGCGCCTAAACACAGTGCGATCTTTAGCACCCAATGCTTGCCCTGCTAGGGCTTGGGCTGCAAATGCAAAACCATCCAACGCATAACCTGTGATAAACATAAGCTGTAGTAAAACCTGATTGGCAGCCAATGTTACATCGCCAAACTTGGCACCCAGAAAAAGGAAAGACATGAAGGCTGCCTGCAACAATACGGAACGCAGCATAATGTCGCCATTAACCACAGCCATGCGCAACAGGCGGGCGCGGTTAAAGACTTGCACCCAATGACGCCATAACCCACCTATAAAGCCAAAGCGCGCTAACCACAGACCTAGGGCCAACCCTGTCCACTCTGCCAAAAATGTAGCAAACGCCACACCATCCACGCCCCAGCCCAACTTTAAAACAAAAAGCATATCAAGAACTATGTTCAGCCCGTTCATCCATACCTGTAAAATCAGTATTGCCTTTGTACGTTCTTGGGCGATCAACCAGCCTGAGATACCAAACAACGCAATCGCAGCAGGCGCAGAATAAATTCGGATTTGCAAGTAAGATTGTGCAAGGTTTTCCACCTCTACTGACGCAGGGGCCAGTTTAAAGGCCAACATGAACAGTGGAACTTGCAGTAAAATGACTGCAAACCCCGTAACGGTTCCTATTAGCAATGATCGGGTCAAAAGGGCAGCCGTTTCACCCTTATCATCCGCCCCTATAGCCTGTGCGGTCAGGCCCGTTGTACCCATCCGTAAAAACCCGAATATCCAATAAATGCCCGTGATAATAACCGCGCCAATTCCCACTGCACCAATGGGTGCTGCCAACCCCAACTGGCCTACAACACCCGTATCAACCGCCCCAAGAATTGGAACAGTCGCGTTGGATAAAACAATCGGAATAGCTATTTTCAGAACCCGCTTATGGGTTAACTTTTCAGCCATTTTTAGACAGCATCAAAAAGTGACCCGTTGCCTGGCCCACCAATTTGCTACGATTATCCTGCCACGCTTCCACATGCACCGATGCATAGCGGCGGCCAGAACGGTTAATGCGCGCACGGGCATAAACATCACGCGGATGACCGACAGATAGGTAATCAGTTGTAAAATCTATGGTTTTAGGCAGGCTTGGTAATGGTAATGCAGCAATTTCAGCGCCACTTAATTTTTCGCCCTCGATCTTTGCCCAAATATCCGCCCAAGCAAGTTCTATAATCGCGGTTGTCTCTAGGAATGCCGCAGTAGCACCACCATGAATTGCAGGTACAGTCGGGTTGCCGATCAGCATATCAGAATAGGCCATTGTCGCGGTCAATTCATCACCCCGCCGATCAAAGCTAATGCCCATAAAGCTAATGTATGGCACAGCTTCCACCAAACGCAACAACGCGCCATCACGACGTTCCTTAATCACTTGCATCGGTTCTGATTTTTGCCGCATCACACCCGCCCCTTGGTTTTGTGTTTGAACGAAAATGCTCCTGTTGCGGTTGCAACTGGCTGATCTTTATTATCACCGGCCCAAGCATTCACGCGTACAAAGGCAACATTTCGTGTGACGTGAAAACAATGCGATTCTGCTGATATGCGCTCGCCCGGCTTAGCAGGGCGCATATAATCAATGCGCAAATCAAGTGTTACCGATGCGCTAGCGTTTTCAGGATGCATAAATACTGACGCACCCCCACAACTGTCCATTAGGGCCGAAACAGCACCACCGTGAATAACACCTGTTTCTGGGTCGCCGATCAATCTTTTATCATACGGCATAGACATTATTGCGCGCGCATCTTCCAGCAAATCCATCCGCATATTCAATTCTTTGCAATGTGGAAGTGCATTTGCGAAATGCTGCGCTATTTCACTAGGTGAAGGTTTCATTCGGTCTCTCTTTAAATAAAATCAGCTACTGCCTTTAAAGTTACTATTTCGCTTGCATATTTTTGTGCAAGCCCTAAATAGGCAAATGAGAATAATTCGCAATAGCAAGTTGGTACTGAAATGACGATCACACCTGACACACAGAAGCCAAACTCAACTTTACCAAACAAGTTGTTTTTGAATTTGCCTGAAATGTTAGGGCCACTTAGTACAAAACGGCTTGCCTTAGTACTGGGGCTTTTAGCACTTGCGATAGCCCCAGGTCAGTTAGGTGATGTGACACGCGGCGCATTAGAAGATGCCTATATTGGTGTGTCGGTATTTGTTGCCGCAACTTTATTGCTGTTTTACGGCGCGGAAAAACTGTTTGGCTTCGATATTGGGGCGGTGTTCAGAAAAGCCCGCCTAACACAGGTACCCCTTGCAGCCCTAATGGGGGCTATGCCCGGATGCGGCGGGGCCGTTGTTGTTGTTGCCGCTTTTTCGGCTGGCAATGTATCCATGGGAGCCGTGGTTGCGGCCCTAACGGCTACCATGGGGGATGCAGCGTTTCTTTTGATTGCAAAACGCCCAGATGCAGCGATTGTTTTATTACCAGTTTCATTCGTGGTTGGGGTTTTATCTGGGTACATCGTTGATCTGTTTGACAAAAAGAAATACGAGGCCACGCAAAACTCATTGAACATTCCATTCATCGGGAAAACCCGCAAACGAGATTATGCCTACTTAGGCCTGATGATACCTGGCCTTATCATTGGCGCGCTTGCTCTTGCACAAATAGAATTTGATGGTGCGCCCGCTAATTACATTACTGCTTTGGCATTAACTGCCATTGCATTGGGTATGCTTATCTGGGCTAGCTCGCCTCTAAAAGCCATGAGCAATCAGAACGATAGCGCCTTCACCCGCATGGCGGAAGAAACCAGTTTCATCACCGCATGGGTTATCTTGGCATTTCTTTTATTTGAATATCTTATCAATTTCATTGGGCTAGATCTGAAAGCCATGTTCAACACCGTCGGGGTTTTACTACCGCTAATAGCGATTATCATAGGCTTTATACCCGGATGTGGCCCCCAAATTCTTGTGACAACTTTCTACATTAACGGGCTTATTCCGTTTGCAGCTTTAATCGGGAATTCCATCTCTAATGATGGCGATGCACTGTTCCCAGCTATTGCACTTAACCCCAGAGCGGCGGTGATTGCGACGGCTTACAGTACAATCCCTGCATTAATTGTTGCATATGGATTTTATTATTTTGCTCCAAACTTTCTGTAAAACTTGAATTTACAACTAAAATCCATAAACTCTGCAAAACTACGGGGTGACTATGGACGAGCAAGAAACATTAACACTGAAAGAAATGTGTAAAAAGTTTGACGTAACACCTCGAACTTTACGCTATTATGAATATATTGAACTCCTGAAACCAGAAAAACAAGGCCGCACACGTTTGTTCGGCATCAAGGAAATGGCCCGACTAGAACTTATACTACGCGGACGCAGGTTTGGGTTTTCATTAGAAGAAATCCGGCAATGGCTGGAACTTTATAACCAAGACCCCAATAATATTATACAAATGAAAGCATGGCTGGTGTTATCGGAAAACCAAATTAAAGAACTGGAATACCGCAAGTTTCAATTAGAGGAAACCATAGAAGAGCTTAACAACCTGCGCATACAGACAAAAGCAATTCTTGGAAATAACGCCACGTAAATGACAAGTTTCAAAGTTATCTGTTGATAGGTAACCGCCTCTTACTTAAGTGCCTAATTTCGACATATGGGTGACTAACATGAATGCTGTACTGACAATTCGACAAATGTGTGACCATTTTCATGTCACAGCTAGAACCTTGCGGTTTTATGAAGACAAAGAACTGATCTCACCAATCAGAGAAGGTCAAAAAAGGCTTTACACAAAACGCGAAGTTGGCCGTATAAAGCTGATTTTACGCGGCAAACGCTTTGGGTTTTCCCTAGAAGAAATTCGGGAACTTCTTGATTTATATTATCTTGGTGACCAACAAAAAACCCAAGTTCAACGCACAGTCGAGTTGGGCCGTTTACGTCTAGCAGAACTAGAGGACCGTCGTACCGAACTGGATGAAGCCATCGTTGAGTTGAAAGAACAACTGGTTATGGGTGAAGAATGGCTAGGCAGCTCTGAAAACAGTGAAAGTTTAAAAGCCTAAAACGTATACTTAAACTTCTCTATGTCTTCGGCAAAAATCGCCTCTATAAGGCGCCTAGTTTGCATATCATAGTAATCGCAATAGTCTTTATCACGTGAAGATTGGTTCATGTGGGGAATGCTATCCAGTTTCAGGCCTGCATTTTGTTCCAGCCGTCGGGTATCTTCTGCTAGGTTTTCAATACGCAAATACAAATTACAGCATAAATTTCCCGCCTGATCGCTGACATAATACCGACTGACATCATTACGCAAACTATGTTGTATCATCGGGTCAGACAGAAATGCGTTAAAATCGTTTTCCTTAGCAACGCTCACGGCTGGATGGTCAAATGATTGTGCCGCTAACCAATGATAATACGATACCATCCTATCCCAAGGGTTTCGAACAATAGTAAACACAAAATATTCTTCAATCTGATCTTGGGTAACCAGCCCGTAAATATCTATCAAACGTGAATGTTTCCACAGTCGCCCAGTTGTTTTTACGTCTTTTACCCTGCGTTTCCGCTTCTTGGCTTTGGGCGTATCCCCGATTAAAATATCATCTTTCTTAACTCTCGCCTCTAGCGCCAGACTTAAAGATGTGCCCCCCGTTTTGGGGATGTGAACAAAGATATATTTTCGACCGTGTGAGATAATCATAATTTAGGGTAACCTGCGAATAAAATGATCTCAACTGCCAATACAAGGTTAGGGCACGCACTGAATATATAAAGACAATCAACACTGGTGAATGGCAGATTTTCGCAGTATAGTTCACGCAATAATAAGGCCGCAAAAGGTCAATCGGGCAATGACAGCACTTGATAAATTTGAACGGCTTGAAAGCCTTGGACTTTGGAAAGAAACCGCTTCTTCCCAAAAGAAAGAGGTTATTGTCTCTTTCGGTAAGGCAAGCTTGGTGTTGTCAGACAACAAAGATACCCCGCTAACACACTGGGCATTAAGCGCATTAGAAATCAATTCGGTAGAAGACGGCCATTTTATATATGCGCCCAGCAAAGATGGTTTTGAAACACTGGAAATCAGTGACCCAACGATGAACCGTGCTATCGGGAAAATCCGCAAACAAATTCGCAAACCCAAATCGCATCGCGGGCGTATTCGTCTGTTGTCTGCGGGGGTGATTGTTTTGTGCTTAAGCTTGATGGCAACTTTATGGCTGCCTGATGCGTTGGCAGATTACACCTTGCGGGCGGTGAACGGTGCAAAGGCCCGTGAGATCGGTGCAAAACTTATGCCCCATATCAACCAATACGCAGGGCGACCTTGCAACAGCTACGCGGCAACCCCTGTTATCCGAAAATTAGAAGACCGCCTATTTGGAACCAACGACAACACCCTGTTCATTTCTGATCTGGGTGCGCGCTACAGTACCCATTTGCCGGGCGGCATCATCCTTGCCAATCGTGTTTTGGTAGAAGATTTCACCCAAGCAGAGGTGATAGCAGGCTTTGTCTTGATGGAAAAAGCCCTACAGGAAAGAAACCCTGCATTGCGGTCTTTGTTCCGCCAAGCAGGCCCGATTGCCACGCTTTCATTTCTTGTAACCGGGCACATCGAAGAAGCCGTCTTAGCTAATTTTGCAAAGCACCTGATGACGGCCCCCTTGGTGCGGCCTGATACCGAAAACATTCTATCCTTGTTTCAAGCCGCAAATATCCCCAGCACACCATTTGCAAAAGCTTTGGATAACCAGTTAATCACTACCAAAGCTTTGGTTGATAACAACCCTGTAAAAGGCACCTACAAGCCGCTTTTAACAGATCCGCAATGGTTGGCGTTACAATCAATCTGTGAAAATTAAACCTCGATCAACTTACCGTTTTCAAGGCGCACAATACGGTCCATTCTTTGGGCAAGTTCCATGTTATGTGTAGCAATTAAGGCCGATAGGCCAGTATCACGCACCATTCCCATAAGGGCGTCAAACACTGTATCAGACGTTGCAGGGTCAAGATTGCCCGTTGGCTCATCAGCCAGTAAAAGCTTGGGTTCATTGGCCAAAGCCCGGCAAAAAGCCACCCGTTGCTGCTCACCACCAGACAGTTCTGCGGGGCGATGGGTTAAGCGATCTTGCAAACCAATTTTACCCAGTAATAACTGCGCGCGCACCACTGCATCTGCCTTTGACACGCCGTTAGCCAGTTGTGGCAGCATGACGTTTTCCTGTGCGCTGAATTCCTGTAGAAGATGGTGAAACTGGTAGATGAACCCCACATCTTGACGGCGGGTTCTGGTACGTTTTCGATCAGACTTTCCCGATTGATCCTGCCCGAAAATCGAAACTTTTCCACTATCAGGCGTATCCAACAGGCCCGCGATATGTAGCAAGGTTGATTTACCTGCACCCGATGGTGCTACAAGGCCTACAACCTCACCTGCTTTAAGCGTGATGCTGGCATCAGACAGCACAACAACCTCCGTTGGTTCACCACGTTTGTAGGATTTGGATATACCCGACAGGTTTAACACATCACTCATTTCGCAGCGCCTCAACAGGGTTCATACGTGCAGCACGGCGCGCGGGAAATATTGTTACTGTAAAAGACAGGCCCAGCGACAAAGCAATGGCACTTAACACATCCCCCAACACCAGTTTTGCAGGCAGGTTAGACAGCAAACGGGTTTCAGGATCCCAGACACCGCCCCCTGCAAGGGAATTTACCAGATCAAATACTGGGTCAATATAGATGGAAAATAGACACCCCAAAATGACGCCTACAACAGTACCAACCACCCCGATAGAGGCCCCGCAAATGAAGAACACCCGTAAAACAGAACCCTCTGTCAGCCCCATTGTGCGCAATATCCCAACATCCCGCCCCTTGTTTTTAACCAGCATAATCAAGCCTGACACGATATTCATCGACGCCAACAAAACCAGAATAGACAGAATGACAAACATGATATTGTCTTCCATTTTCAACGCATTCAAAAATGCACCACTGGATTGTTGCCATGTCCAGACAAGACTGCGGTCCCCTGCCGCAATCATCAAATCGGCCGATATATCATCGACCTTGTCAGGGTCAGCGACCATTACCTCAAACTCGTCCACTTGGCCTTCGCGATCAAAAAACGATTGGGCTTCAACCAGCGGCATGTAAAGTCTTGTCTTATCAATATCATAGCGACCTACACCAAAAATGTAGACCACGTCATAACTGTTCACACGCGGGCTGGTACCAAAGGCAGTTTTTACCCCGTCAGGCGAAATAAGCGTGATCGTATCACCAATACCCAACCCCAATTCGCGCGCAACACCAGTGCCAATCGCCACACCACTTTCAAAGTCATCAATAGAGCCGTAAGCGGTTTCTGGCTTGGCAATCAATGGCAGTGTTTTCAAATCCCCAAGGGTTTCGCCTATTACTTGCACCCCTGTATTACGCCCCTGCCCTGATGCCATCACTTGTGCATTCACGATCGGGGCCACCCGCACCACGCCTGCAATCTGTTTCATCTTTTCTTGGGTTGCTTGATAATCGCTAAACGTTCGAATTGTAACACCCTGTGGGTCAAGATGCGGTGAGACATAAACCGATGTATGCGCATTAGCCCCCAGTATGGTATTTGTAAATTCAACGCGAAAACCAGACCGCACCGCCAGTGTTGCAATCAGCGCAAACACCGCCAAAGCGATGCCGATCAGGGAAATCCATGTCATTACACTAACCCCGCCTTCACGGCGTTTCGCGCGGATATACCGCCATGCGATCATCCACTCAAAGGCCGCAAATGGTTTTGATGTGCCAACACTCATGCCTGAACCTGTTTTCTGGGGCGGAAAAGTAACCGCATTAATCCTGCTAATGTCATATAGCCCAAAAGAAAGCCGATACCAACAAATCCAGCCCCTTCCACACTTAAAGGTAGTGCAGGTTTGAAATCTGCCAGCGTGCCTTTTGAAATATCACCATCCCGCATGCGGGCCACATATGAAAGCCGCCCAAACGCGCCTGCGTTTTGAAGGCGCGTATAATCTTGTGCCAGCAGATCAAAGCGGGTGAATGTTGTTTTCATATCTGTTTGACGTGCTTCTAAAAATGTACTTCCCGTCATGGCTTCCAATGCTTGATCGCGGGTATACCCTGCCGATTTTGCGGATGTATCAAAGTCGGAAACCACCAATGTAAGCTCATCAAGTGCGCCGCCCATGCGTTGCACATATTGCTGCGAATATTCGGGGAATTGCGACAAAGCGCATCCACACACGATACCACATGCAAATTTAATGATGCTTAACACTTATACCCCTGTGTATATTTCGGTTAATCTTTCCAGTGCTAGTTCCGGTGTCATTTCTTCGCTAACGCCAGTTTTTCGCGATGTTAACTCTACCACACCGTTTTTCAACCCGCGTGGCCCCACGGTAATGCGCCAAGGAATGCCGATCAAATCCATCGAGGCAAACTTAGCACCTGCGCGTTCTTTGCGGTCATCATAAATCGGGTCAAGACCCAGAGCGATTGCAGACTTATACAAAGCTTCACATGCGGCATCGGCCTCATCATCACCTTGCTTCAAGTTCACGATGCCCACATCAAATGGTGTAACGCCTTCAGGCCAAATAATACCTTTGTCGTCATGGCTGGCTTCAATAATAGCCCCTAATAAACGTGACACGCCAATACCGTGTGAACCCATATGCACAGGTACAGGTTTGCCCGTTTCATCCATTACGGTGGCCCCTAAAGGTTCGGAATATGTCGTGCCAAAGTAAAAGATCTGGCCCACTTCAATGCCACGTGCAGTACGTTGGCGATCTGCAGGAACCTGCGCAAACACTGCGGCATCATGGGTTTCGTCCGTGCGGGCATAAAGTGAGGTAAATTCTTCTAAAACGCCTTGGCATTGTGCTTTATCATCAAAATCTATTTCGCGTTCGCCCATGCTAATATCGGTGACTGCAGCGTCATAGAACACTTCACTTTCGCCAGTTTCCGCCAGCACAAGAAATTCATGCGTATAATCGCCACCAATCGGGCCACTGTCGGCACGCATCGGTATTGCTTGTAATCCCATGCGTTCATAGGTGCGCAGATAACTAACCAGATGACGGTTATAAGCGTGCAGCGCATCCTCTTTGGTCAGATCAAAATTATAGCCGTCTTTCATGTAAAATTCGCGGCCCCGCATTACGCCAAAGCGCGGGCGGATTTCATCACGGAATTTCCATTGGATCTGGTAAAGTGTCAGCGGCAGATCTTTGTAACTGCCGACATGCGAGCGAAATATATCGGTAATCATTTCTTCGGCAGTCGGTGAAAATAACAAATCACGGCCATGTCTGTCTTTGATCCGCAACATTTCTTCGCCATAGCCGTCATAACGACCACTTTCGCGCCATAAATCAGCCGATTGCAGTGTTGGCATCAGCATTGCGATATGGCCTGCACGCGCTTGTTCTTCGTGTACGATGTTTTCAAGTTTGCGTAAAACTTTGAACCCCATAGGCAACCATGAATAAATGCCAGAGGCAGCTTGTTTTATCATGCCCGCGCGCAACATCAGCCTGTGGCTGACGATTTGTGCATCACTTGGGTTTTCTTTCAGGGTCGGTAAAAAATATCGTGACATACGCATGTTTGCGCAACTCCAATCTTGGCATGGCTTTTCTTTTATAAATCTCTAGGGGAATTACGCGCGAAGGGCAATTATGAAACGCAGCTATTCGACGCGCAACAGTGCCGCCTTGCCCATAATTTTAGCCAAAGAGCCTAACCTGCGTTCAACCATTTCCCCCATCAGACCTTCGCTTTGCTTATCTATCAGCAATTCAATTTTGCTGCCTACGATTTTCAACCGCCCCATATGTGATACATCTGGCCCGCCAAGCATTGCCCCCAAACGCATAGCGCGCCCCAAAACCTCGGCTTGGGCTTTGTCTTCATCCGACAATAATACGTTCAGTTCTTCCAGCTTATCCACATTGGGTTTGTTGCGATAACGATGGATCAGTGCCACGGCTAAAAATATACGTTCCTGATGATCCAACCCAACAAGGTTGGCCCGTGTAGGATAGCCAAAGCTAATTTCTGCACGGTAATCAGGGTGCACTTTCCAAGTCACATCGTGCAGCAGACACGCAGCCCATATCAACCGTTTTCGCTGTTCACTTACAGTGCCGAATAACGGCAAAACCCATGCGTAAAGTGTTGTACCAAACTCTGCAAACCGCGCATCAGATGCTTCAAAAAACTGGCATGCCGCAATCAAAGGGTCGCGGCGTTGAAAGCGCGGCGGCATGTTGTCATACAAAACACCTTCACGTATCCCGAATGAAGAAAACACAATACGTTCGGGTTTTATTTTATCCAGCAATCCCAACATAACCTGTGCTACCAAGGGAAAATATTTAAGCCTGTCGGAAGAAACCGCACCAAACCCCATAATCTCTTCATCTTGCGCGGTAACGATCCAGTTCAACAAATCGCGAAACGCATCAATCTTAAGCGTGTATTCATTAACCACACTTAGCGGGTAGTTTTTACGCGCAATATCCAAGCTGGCAAATGAACGGATTGTGCCCCCGATTAAGTATAAGGTTTCTTGTGGTTTAAATGATTTCGTCAAGCGGGTTAATTGATTTTTGATCTCTTTATTAAGGGCCGTTTGATCTGCTTCAAACTGTTGTAAATGCAACGGCCCCAATTCAGATGTTTGGGCTATATCAACCGAACCCGCACCAATTTTTGCAAGCTCAACTGAGGATCCGCCCACATCACAAACCAACCCTGCGGCATCAGGCCTGCAAAAGAAAACGCCTTGCGCTGATAAGGTCGCTTCTTGCGCGCCGGTTACCACCTGAAGCCGCAAATTGGTTTCGAACAAAACCTCATCACAAAAATTCGCGCCATCTTTTGCGTCACGCACCGCTGCTGTCGCAACCGTATGAATGGTTTTCACACCCATGCGTTCGGCAATACCTACAAAGCGCTGGATTGCACTTAATGCCCGCACACGACCCGCAGGGTTAAGGATGCCGCTTTCAGCCAAACCGCGCCCCAACCCGCAAACAACCTTTTCGTTGAAAAATTGCAAAGGGGCGCGTTTGGCGCCAAAATAAACCACCAACCGTACCGAGTTAGAACCAACATCGATAACGGCAATTTTGTCAGGCTCAGTCATGCCCATGCACTAATTCCGGTACATCTTTCGCCCCAACCGAGCCACGCCCAGATAAAGACGGGTGTTCCATAAAGAAGCGGTGGCAATCAAACCTGCGTTTCCGACCTTTGGTATGTTTTAAATATTTACCATCAGGTTGTAACACCCAAGAATTACGTTCATCTGCCAGATTGGCTTCCATTATCTGGCTCATTATTTGGGCGTGAACGGTTTTATTGGTAATCTCAGCCATGGTTTCTACGCGTTTGCACATATTTCTATACATCCAGTCAGCCGAGCTCATGAAAACCCGCGCTTTATCTGATGGCAGTCCAAAGCCATTGCCAAAACAAATAATCCGCGCATGTTCCAAATAACGCCCGACAATGGATTTTACGCGGATGTTTTCCGACAGTCCTTGCACGCCTGGGCGCAAAGCACAGATGCCACGCACCACCAGATCAATTTTAACGCCAGCTTGTGACGCCACATAAAGCGCGTCAATTATTTCATCTTCAACCAAAGAGTTCATCTTAACCCAAATACGCCCTTCAGCGCCAAATTTAGCTTCGCGATCAATGCGTTTTAACAGTTTTGTCTTCAGGTTTCTGGGCGCAATAGCCAAGTTTTCCAACCCTCTAGGCTCAATCCCGCCAGAAATGTAATTAAAGAATTTCGTAGCGTCGCGCCCAATGGCTTTATTAGTCGTGAACAATGACATATCGGTGTAAACTTTAGCGTTCAAAGGATGGTAATTGCCCGTACCTATATGGTTGTACGCCACAAGATCATCGCCTTCCTGACGCAAAACAGTTGATGCTTTTGCGTGGGTTTTCAGGTTTGGCACGCCATAAATCACCTGAACGCCTGCCTGTTCCAATAGCCTTGCTTGGCGAATGTTGGCGGCTTCATCAAAACGCGCCTTCAATTCAATCATCGCCGTTACATCCTTGCCCGCACGTGCCGCTTCTATCAACGCCTCAACGATGGGTGATTCAAAGGATGTTCGGTACAGTGTCTGTTTGATCGCCAATACATATGGGTCACGCACGGCTTGTCGCAAGAAATCTATAAAGATGTCAAAAGACTCGTATGGGTGGTGCAACAGCATGTCTTTTTGTTTGATTGCCGCAAAAATATCCCCGTGAAAATCACGCACCCGTTCGGGTTGTCTGGCATGATATTCTGCCCATAATAATTCTGCATGGCGTTTAAGAACCAGATCGGAATAGTCCGCTAAGTTCAAAACACCTTTGACTTTCACAACTTTTTCCGCTGCAACGCCACAGCCATTTTGCACCATGTTGATTAGGCTTTTGGACATATCATCGGCCACGAACAACCGCATCACACCCCCACGGCTACGCTGTTGCAGGGCAGTTTCAAATTCACCGATCAAATCATCTGCATCTTCATGGATTTGGATATTACTGTCACGCAGCAACCGAAACGCACTGCGTTCCAAAATTTCACATTTTGGAAATAACATTCCCAAAAACATATCCAGTAAATCCTGAATAAATATAACCCTAGTTGTACCATCTTCAAAAGGTTCAAGCGCGTAAACTGATTTGACGTGCAAAGGCACGGGCAGCAGCACATCCATCGGGTCGGTCTTTTTAGGCCGCAACAAGCGATATACCATGGTTAATGTGGCATTGGGGACGAACGGAAACGGATGATTTGCCCCTACCCGCATTGGCCGTAACAATGGTAAAACATTATCTAGGTATTTATTTTCCAGCCAGATGCATTCTTCGTCAGTTAAATCATCAGGCATAACCCTGTGAATTTTAGCCGTCGTCAGGCTTTCTTCTAGGTTATTCAAACAGTTTTGCTGTTGGTGCATCATCACATCAATCTCTTGATTTATGTCAACCAACTGTTGCTCGGCGGTAAGCCCATCAATGGTACGGTTAAAGTTTTCATCTGAAACCATGCGTTCCAGACCTGCAACGCGTACCACAAAAAATTCGTCTAAGTTTTTGGCGGAAATAGAAAGCATCCGCACACGTTCTAACAGGGGGATTTTCTGATCTTCAGCCACCTCTAAAACTCGCGTGTTAAACGCCAGCCAAGATAATTCACGGTTAAAAAACCGACTTGGCCCCGCAATATCCTCTATTTGAAAATCACACTCAGGCACCGCATCAGGGTTGTTTAAAAAATCTGCATTTACCATTGTTTTCCCCTTCATATCGCAAGATTAACCTTCATTCTGCATCTCATCCAAAACGCGCCCCGTAAGCCTTTTGGTAATCGGTTTTTGCCCCGCAAGAGAAGCACGATCCAAAGCTTGCACCAAATCACCTGCAAAAGCAAAAGAACGATCCATGCGTTTAACGATATAGTCAATCAAACTAGGCTCTACCCTTAATTGGCGATCCAGAAACAACTTCACCATCAATACCGATAACAACCTATCATCAGGCACTGCCAAATGGGCCACTTGCGCCTGTTCAATGCGGCTGACCAAATCCGCTAAACCCAGGCCCCAATCGGAAACAAACCCACACCCTGTCATCAATAAGGGATGGCCAGATTGCTGCATCAGATTGTGAAGGTGAAACAACGCCTGCTGCCCATCCATATCTTGGGCGATCTTGTGAACATCCTCAACAACAACGGGTTGAACAGCCAAGGTTTCCAGGCGTTCATAGGCCAAAATATTGGCTGAAACTGCGGTAGCCCCAACAGTTTCGGCCCAGATATTGGCCAGATGCGATTTACCAGACCCCTTAGGGCCGCATAAAACCATTTTTGCCAATGCCCAACTTGGCCAATCTTCCAAAAGGCGCACGGCCACATCATTTGATGGAGACACAAAAAAATCAGCCCGCCCAAAAGCAGTTTTCATTGGAAGATCAAAGATCAGTTGTTCAGGCATATTCGTTATTTATCAGCGGTTTTTTTGGCAAGTGTACCTTTGTACAATTTGCCTTGTAAATATTGCTGTATTCCAAAGCGAAAGAACACGCCCAAACTAGCCGCAACCGGCACCGCTACCAACATTCCGGTAATCCCCATCAAGCTGCCAAATGCAGACAATGCAAACATCAGCCAAACAGGGTGCAGGCCAACTGAACCCCCAACCAGTTTGGGCGTTAAAACATTACCTTCAACAACCTGTCCGATCGCAAATAGCACTGCAACAGCAACAATCCATTCCGGCGTGTCCCAAAACTGAAACAATGCCAGCCCAATGGATAAAACACCGCCTATGACTGAACCAACATAAGGGATAAACGTCAGCAATCCCGCTATCAGCCCAACGATCAGGCCAAATTGCAAACCTACAAGCATTAGACCTATCGCATAAAAAGTACCCAGAATGGCGCATACGGTAAGCTGCCCGCGTACAAAGCCCGCCAAAACCGTATCAACCTGTTTGGCAAGCCCGCGCAACGTATCTAGGTGGTCACGCGGCAACCAGCCATCGATTGCTGCAATCATTCTATCCCAATCCAGCAGCATATAAAATGCTACTACAGGGGCCACGACAATAAAGATTACCGCATCCAGAATGGAAAAGGCAGAGGCTAAAACAGCATTGGCCAGCGCACCGCTTTGGCCCTGAACCGTATCACCAACAGATTGCAAAGCCCGCCTGATTGATGAGCCTTCTTCCATAATACTGGGAAAGCGTTCGCTTAAGATACCCTGTATCTGTGTGTAATATGACGGGGCAGATTTTACTAAGGCGACAAGTTGTTCAATTAGCAATGGCGCCAACAGAACCATCAAAAGAATACCTATAATCAACCCACAAAATGTAATTGTAATTGTTGCGGCAATGCGGCTGAACCCAAAGATTTCCAACTTATCCGCAACAGGGTCTAGGAAGTATGCAATCGCCATGCCTGTGACAAACGGCAAAATCACATTTCCCAGTGCCCATAAAGCAAAGATCAAAACGACCAGCCCAATGCCCCAATAACTGGCTTGTTGTCTTACTGTAAGTGCCATAATCAGCCTTTGTTGCTTTTCCCCTTTGTCCAACAGGCAGCACTGGATTGCAAGCCTTGGATGCACTTGAACAATTTGACGTAACCATTCATTACTGCCTCAATTAAGGAGATTAATCATGGCAAAAACCCGTATGTTGCATGAATTCGGATTGGGCAGTTCACTGCATCGCACAGATTACACAGGGGCTGCCTTACGTGCATTAAAAGACGCGCTTTGGCACAATTCGGTTAGCATAGCACCCGCCTTTGGCTTTGCAAAAGAAGCGATGATCGTTGATGTGGAAATTGCAGTGCAAAAACCAGATCAGGTTGATTGCGCGGCTTTGTCAGATGTTTTTCCATATGGCCAAATCACGGTTCATGCAGTTGCAGGTGGATTAGACATTCCCAAACCTGACGGCACAGGTATTACCATCATCGCACACGCAGCCATTGCCGTGTCGTTTGATATGGAGGCGGTGAAATGAGCATGGAACGTATTATTCTGGAAATGGGCGCAGGTAATGATCTGTACGGCCAAGATTACACCAAAGCGGCGCGGCGTGCTGTGCAAGACGCCCTACATCACAGCTCACTCGTTTTCTTTCGGTCATTGGATATTGCAGCGGCCGATATGGTGGTGAAAGTCACCATTGGGGTGCAAGAACCAGATAAGGTTGATGCAACCGCCGTGCAGGCCGATCTGCCACGTGGCAAAGCCGAAGTTCAGGTGGTTTTTGGCGGGCAAAATCTGGTGGATACAGAGAATGACACAACATCCGTCATCGCCACCGCCGCGATAGAGGCTTATGTGGATATTGACCAAGGTAAATGGAAGCTAAGCGAACCTGTTTAACCACGCAAAACCCCCCGTCACCATCATTCGGCTGGCGGGGTTTTACGGTATCTTCATAGTATCTATAATAAAGTAGGTGGCGCCACCTATGTGCTTCGACTTTGCTGAAACACCACTTGTGCGGTTATATTGCCTGAACAAGGGTTGATGGCCCTTGCGCCTAATCTAACGTTGTTTCGGTAGTTTTCTCATTTGACGCTGTTACCCGCCTTTTGAGAACCCGTTAACCACTTTTGTCGACGGGTTGGTTATAACGTGAGAAGGGTTAGAGAGTTGTTAGGGGTGCGTTCGGTAGGGTGGGCTTCAGCCCACCGTTCGTCAAAAAGCCTGAGCAAATGTAAAATGGAAGCTTTGTCACGCGTGGGCTGAAGCCAACCCTACGGCTTGCTACACTTGCTAGACGAGATTATTTAAATATCTGCAAGCGCATTTAATTCAACATAAATGTCATCTATCACTGGTGGGATTACCTTTTCTCCATCGTTCAGTACGAACGCAAAACGATACTCGCGTTCATTTTTGTATGTAGTTGGCTTCATAAACGGTATATCGTTAATTGTTCTGACCAGATCATTAAATGTAATCATATTCTCATTTGTAACATTCAAGACTCGATCATTATATAAGACTTTTTGATTCCTAATATGCAGTTTAAGATTTTTAAGCGACTCAACGCTAAGCTTTTTGATATGTTCCTGCTCGAATGCCTCCATAGGCGCTTGGGAAATAATTAATTTCCCAATACGTATAGCAAATTGCTCGGCTTTTTCGATTGGAAAATTCCAATAGTCTGTATAACTATCAAACGGGTTATTATTAGCATCATTCATTGCTGACATACAAAAAATCAAACAATTTGGAACAGATCTTTTTATTGTTAAGCTGCCGCTTCTTATTATAACAGAATCTTGAGTAACGTTGCCCATCTCAAGGCCGTCAGTTTTACATTCAAACTATCCAGGGAAACGAGGTGTGTCGTCAGGTTCATCATTACTTAATCTTAACACTCCACTCAATAGGGGGTTCGACATTCGTCTATCCAGCTCGATCTCATCGTGAAAGTTGATCACCATTTGAAAGTTACCCTCTTCACCATCTTGTAGTTCGGAGTTTTCAATATGCCTGTACTTATATAACGTACCTATTTGAAGTTGCGATCCAGTTCGAATATTATGTTCAGGCTTAAAAAATTTTATTAAATGCATCTTTATACCAGCTTGTTAAAATAATATTCTTCAACACTCTTGCAACTATCAATAAATCACAAGTAAAAATCTAAACATGTGGTCAATATTCATTTTTCCGACCGAGTTCACACACCCACAATTACCCCCCTAAACAAACTGCTCGCGAATAAGCCGTTCTTCCAATCCGTGTCCCGGGTCAAACAGAATGCGGTGAGCGACATTCGGTTCGTTGAAAATTTCAACTGACAGCACGTCGACGGCTTCTTTGCCGTCGGCCACTGCATTCACAGGGCGTTTTTCGGGTTCTAGTACGTCAAAACGCACGCGCGCTGACATTGGTAACAACGCACCGCGCCAGCGGCGGGGGCGAAAGGCTGCCATTGCCGTTAAGGCCAAAATTTCTGCGCCAATCGGCAAGATAGGCCCGTGGGCGGAATAGTTATAGGCGGTTGATCCCGCAGGGGTGCTGACCAAGGCCCCATCGCAAGCCAATTCAGGCAAGCGTTCACGCCCGTCCACAGATATGCGCAATTTGGCAGCTTGCGGGCCATGGCGCAGCAATGACACCTCATTAATTGCCAAGGCTTCGATTTGTGAACCATCTGCACATTGGGCTATCATCTTAAGCGGGTGTATCACGGCCTCTTCGGCCTCTGCTAATCGTTCCAGCAGATCATCTTCGGCGTATTCATTCATCAAAAACCCGACAGAGCCACGGTTCATACCATAAACGGGCGTCGGCAGATGTTGGGTTTCATGCAAAGTGTGCAGCATTAAACCATCCCCACCCAATGCCACGATAATATCAGCATCCTTTAAAGCGACGTTTCCATAGCGTGCAGACAGAGCATCCAATGACGCCTTGGCTTTGGCAGAACGGTTCGCCACAAAACATAATTTTTGAACACCCATTTGCAGTAACCTTTAGTTTCTTTATGCGTTTGAAACAAAATTTAACACAGGAATGGGGCGGTCTTTCAAGCGTTAATGACACAAAACCCATAAAAACGAGGGCAATTTTGTAAAGCGCGACGCAGTTACCATCATGTTTGTCGCTTTATCACTTACATGAGCATGTTTGATGCAATAAAGACGGGCCAAGAATTAATGCCATTTAGGAGTAACTGCCATGACAACAACCCGCGACGCTGGATTTTTCACCGAAGAACTTTCATCACGTGATCCTGAAATTTTTGGTTCCATTACCAATGAACTTGGTCGTCAACGCGACGAGATAGAGCTGATTGCCTCTGAAAATATCGTGTCACGTGCAGTGATGCAGGCACAAGGGTCTGTCTTGACCAACAAATATGCCGAAGGCTATCCAGGGCGTCGTTACTACGGCGGGTGTCAGTTTGCTGATGTTGCTGAAAATCTAGCGATTGATCGCGCTAAACAGTTGTTTGGATGTGATTTTGTCAACGTGCAACCCAACTCTGGCTCACAAGCGAACCAAGGTGTTATGCAAGCGTTAATTCAACCAGGTGATACTATTTTGGGTATGAACCTTGCTTCAGGTGGTCACTTAACCCACGGTGCGGCCCCTAACCAATCTGGTAAATGGTTCAACGCCATTCAATACGGTGTGCGCAAACAAGACAACCTGATCGATTATGATGAAATAGCTGCTTTGGCCAAGGAACATCAGCCGAAAATGATAATTGCAGGTGGTTCTGCCATTCCACGTCAAATCGATTTTGCGAAATTCCGTGAAATTGCTGATTCTGTTGGTGCCTATTTGCACGTCGACATGGCCCACTTTGCAGGTCTTGTAGCCGCTGGTGAACACCCAAGCCCGTTCCCACATGCAGATGTTGTAACAACAACCACGCATAAAACCCTACGCGGCCCACGTGGCGGCATGATCTTGACCAATGATGAGGCTATTGCGAAAAAAGTAAATTCCGCGATTTTCCCAGGCATCCAAGGTGGCCCTTTGATGCATGTAATTGCAGCTAAAGCAGTAGCCTTTGGCGAAGCTTTGCGCCCTGAGTTCAAAACCTACCAAAAAGCGGTTCGCGCCAATGCGGTTGCCCTTGCCGATCAGTTGATGAAGGGTGGTCTAGACATCGTTTCAGGCGGTACAGACACACACCTAATGTTGGTTGATTTGCGCCCTAAAGGGGTAAAAGGCAACGTGGCAGACAAGGCTTTGGGCCGTGCCAACATTACGTGCAACAAAAACGGCATCCCGTTTGACCCAGAAAAGCCAATGGTCACATCTGGCCTACGTTTGGGCACCCCTGCGGGCACCACACGTGGCTTTGGTGAAGCGGAATTCCGTGAAATCGCTGACATGATTATCGAAGTGGTCGATGGCATTGCTGCCAACGGCGAAGACGGCAATGGTGAAGTAGAGGCGGCCGTAAAAGCCAAAGCAGAAGCCCTTTGTGCACGGTTCCCAATTTACGATACTTTATAATATATCTCTATAAATTGAAAACTGCGTTGGACAGATGTCTTGCGCAGTTTTTTTGTGCCCGCTAGAAGGGGTATATGAAAAACCGCCCCATACATATCGCGTGCCTAATTTGCTTTGCAATAAGCCTTACGTCTTGCGGGGTGAAAACCGCCGTTCCGGGGTTTGAATACCCTGTTTACGCGCCTGACAAAAAATGGCCAAAGCTTGCACCAACCGCAGAACTTGAACAAAAGACAGATGTTGATGTCGAAGCGGCAGTTGAAGATGTTGAACGGTTAAAACGTTTACCCAAATAAGCTTTGCGGGCATTGCCCCTGTGCGTCTGTTACGTTAACAAATGCCCACAAGATTATGGAGCGGCATATTTATGGCAAACACATTAAGATTAGGCATCGCAGGCTTGGGAACAGTTGGCGTTGGTGTCATAAAAATCATCCAGCAACACGCAGAATTGCTAGAGGCCCGTTCGGGATGCAAGATCGTTATATCTGCGATTTCAGCACGGTCAAAAAACAAAGATCGCGGTATTGATATTTCCAACTACGCTTGGGAAGATAACTCTGTGGATTTGGCCGCACGCGATGATGTCGATGTGTTTTTGGAACTGATAGGTGGCGACAGTGGCCCTGCAAAAGCAGCCGTTGAAGCCGCCATTGCGGCAGGTAAACATGTGGTCACAGCAAATAAAGCTATGTTGGCACTACATGGGCAAAATCTGGCACTGGCAGCTGAAGCGGCTGATGTAAACTTGCGGTTTGAAGCGGCTGTTGCAGGCGGCATTCCGATTATTAAATCTTTGACAGAAAGCCTGGCTGCAAACAAAATCATCCGCATCATGGGGGTTATGAACGGTACTTGTAACTACATCTTAACCCGTATGGAAAGTGCAAAGCTACCCTATAAAACCGTCTTTGAAGAAGCCAATCAGCTTGGCTATCTTGAGGCTGATCCAAATTTGGATGTGGGTGGCATTGATGCGGCCCATAAGCTGGTTTTATTGTCATCTATTGCCTTTGGTACTCAAGTGAACTTTGCAGGGGCCGAACTAGAAGGCATCGGCCAAATCACCATCGAAGATATAGATCATGCACGAGATATGGGCTTTCGGATCAAATTGTTGGGCTTGGCCCAGATGACCGATGCAGGACTTGAACAATCTATGCGCCCATCGCTTGTTCCTGCGACCTCACCTTTGGCCCAGCTTGAAGGTGGTACAAATATGGTTGTGGTTGAAGGCGATAGTGTAGAGCAAATCGTTCTGCGCGGTGCTGGTGCTGGTGAAGGGCCAACCGCAAGTGCGGTGATGGGCGATGTGATGGATATTGCACGCGGCATTAAGATCCCTGTTTTTGGTCAGCCCGCAAGCAGCCTGAAACCCGTAAAAGCCGCGCGCGCCAGTAATAAAGCCGCGTTCTGTTTACGTTTGAACTTAGTCGATACACCAGGTGTTATGGCCCAAATTTCAACTGAACTGGCCAACGCAGGTGTTTCAATCGACCGTATGCGCCAATTCAGCCATAATGACACATCTGCGCCTGTCATGATCGTTACACACCCTACAGAACGCACCGCGGTTGAAGCGGCATTTGATGCTATTTCGGCCTTGAAGGTGACAACACAAGCACCTTTAATGTTGGGCATAGTGGACGTTTAAACAACGCGCATTAGGCTGGTTTTTTGTGCTTACGCATGCGTAAATAAACAAAAGGCATCGTTACGATATACATGACAACCCCATAAACTGCTGCAGGAATGGCTTCCTCTGGCAGTGCGGATGTACTTGCAACAATCAAAGGTGCAACCGCTATTGCGATTGTCACGTTCTGCACACCAGTTTCAATAGCTATCGTTGTTGCATCTTTGGCACCAAGACCAAACATAGTTGCCGTCAATAAGCCAATAACAAGCAAGACAACATTCATCAGAACTAAAGCTGGCCCCAATCTAACAAGGTTGGAAATTAGCGTTTCCCAGTTAGATAGGATTGCCGCTAAAACAATAACAACGAACAAAACCATCGCAATTTTAGAAAGCAAACGGCTGGCTTTAGTCACAAAGCCCGGCGCTAGATGTGTTAATAAAACGCCAATAGAAACAGGCACAACCGTGATTAGAAAAATTGATACGGAAATCTTCAATATGTTGAACTCTTCGGGAACAGATCCTGTAAAGTAGCGCATCGATAAACCGATAATAATTGGCAAGGTAATCACTGAGATAAGTGTGACAGTAGCTGTCAAAGTAATTGAAAGCGCCGTATTTGCCCCCGCAATTTTTGTTAAAACATTTGTTGTAACGCCGCCTGGGGACAAGGCTAATATCATCACACCAACAGCCAGTGCTGGCGTTAATTGAAACATAACGGCAATCAAAAAACCCACGATAGGCAGTAGAATAACTTGATTAACCAATCCCAAAGTGAATGCTTTGGGGAATTTCAGAATATCTGAAAAACTGGCAACCTTCAGCCCCATACCAAGCGTAAACATAATGAATGCAAGAGAAAGTGGTAGAACGACTTTTAACAATATATGTTCCATTTTTATCCTTTGACTGTCTATTAGTCCCAGTCTATCTGTACGCACACCTGCCGCAACATATTTAACTGACATTTAAGAATTATGTTAGGAAAGATCACAAAGAACCGCAATGTTTAGCATCAAAACTATTCAACAACAGTCAAGGTTATAACAATGCCCCCCTTCTTAGGCGTCGAAAACTCTGCTACTGGGCGCCGTTGGGTCGGCCTAAGCGACGCACAAGATCGTCATGCACAAGCCATTTCGCAACAAGCAGGATTGCCTGAAATTGTTGCACGCACATTAGCCCGTCGCGGCGTTTCTCCTGAAGAAGCAAAAGCGTTTTTAAGCCCCTCGTTACGCGATCTCATGCCCAATCCATCAATCCTAAAAGATATGGACAAAGCGGCAGAACGCATATGCCATGCCGTTGATGAAAACCAAAAGGTCGCAATATTTGCGGACTATGATGTAGACGGTGCCACCTCTGCTGCCCTACTCATCACATGGTTGCGCGATTTTAACCTGACAGCCACACTTTACGTCCCTGACCGCATTGATGAAGGTTACGGCCCCAATGATGAAGCCATGCAAATGCTGGCTGACGACCACGACCTTATCATTTGCGTGGATTGCGGAACGCTGTCACACGGGCCGATTGCGGCTGTGATAGGCACCGATGTGATTGTACTGGATCATCACACGGGCGGTGAAACTTTGCCTGATGCTTTTGCAGTGGTGAACCCAAACCGCCAAGATGAAGATACTGAATACGGGTACCTGTGTGCCGCAGGTGTTGTGTTCCTTGCCCTTGTCGCCTGTAACCGCATTTTAAAAGCCGCAAACAAACCTGTGCCTAACCTGATGAACGCACTTGATCTTGCCGCTTTGGGTACTGTCGCAGACGTTGCCCCCCTGATTGGCTTTAACCGCGCATTGGTCCGCCAAGGGTTAGCAATCATGGGTGCGCGGCTTAGGCCCGGTCTGGTCGCACTTGCAGACGCTGCCAAAATGAATTCCGCCCCCACATCCTATCACCTTGGTTTTTTGTTGGGCCCGCGCATCAATGCAGGCGGGCGTGTTGGTAAGGCAGATTTGGGCGCACGGCTTTTGTCGACCACCGATATGGATGAAGCATGTTCTATCGCAGACAAATTGAACCAGCTAAATGACGCGCGCCGTGAAATAGAGGCCCATGTGCAATTATTGGCCATGGAACAGGCTGAAGAACGCGGATTTGACCGGCCGTTAGTTTGGGCAGCTGGCGAAGGTTGGCACGCAGGCGTTGTAGGTATCGTTGCATCACGCCTGAAAGAGGCCACCAACCGCCCCGCGATTGTCATCGGTTTGGACGGGAATGAGGGCAAAGGCTCTGGCCGTTCAGTCACAGGGATTGATCTGGGATCAGCCGTGGCCACATGTACGCGTGAAGGTATCTTGCTAAAGGGCGGCGGTCACACAATGGCCGCAGGGCTAACCGTGGCCACAGATAATTTGGACGCCGCGATGGAACGCTTATCAGAATTGCTGGAAAAACAGGGCGCTGGTAACATCGGCCCCAAAGACCTGACATTGGACGGTGCCATAGCACCCTCTGCCATAACACCCGAACTTATTGAACAACTAGAAGCGGCAGGGCCCTTTGGTGCAGGCGCACCTGCGCCCCGATTTGCCCTGCCCGCCCAGCGCATTGTTTTTGCCAAACGTGCAGGAGATACGCACTTGCGCCTGACATTACAGGGTGAAAACGGCAGCAAAATAGATGCCATATGCTTTCGGGCTTATGACGGCCCGATAGGCACGTTACTGGAAAATCACAATGGACGGTTGTTTCATTGTGCAGGGCGGCTGGAAATCGACGATTGGGGTGGGCGCAGGCGTGCTAAATTGCGCCTAGAAGATGTAGCAGAGGCTTTGTAAAAAAGTTTCGCCCCAGATCAAAAATCCTCTTGCCAGCCGCAATAGTTCACACTAAATACCGCATCACAGTGAGTGGTCCCTTCGTCTATCGGTTAGGACATCTGGTTTTCAACCAGGAAAGAGGGGTTCAACTCCCCTAGGGACTACCACTGTTAATTCCCACTTAGTTTAAATAACAAACCATCGTGGTTGCTCACTATGCTTGTACTAAGCCAGCAACCCTAAATCTGCTGCACGTTGCACGGCCTCGGCACTGGTGCGGGTGCCAAGTATGGCGCGTACATTTGTTAGTTGCGCTTTGACCGTTACAATCGGTATGCCCAAGCTTGTTGAGGCTTCTTCAATTCGGGCGCCGTTCGCAATTTCATTCAAAAGTGCTTTTTGCTTATCCGTCAACTTAATCGCAGACACTTCTTCTTTGTGGATCATTTCAAGAATTTCATAAATCTTGGTGATTTCCGCATCGGTAAATTCACGGTCTGATCGGGAAAATCCGCCGATCGTATGTTTGTTATTTGTATCAATAGACACAACAAACCCAAAATTCATATCATATGATTTGGCCCCAACCAAAACACCCCGTGTATCAATCGCGTCAAGATCGCTCCAGCGGCATGTTCCTTGGTTTTGAAAGCCCCACATAACGACAGGATCGTTTAGAATATAACCCTTATCCTCATAATAATTAATCCAAGCCACAGGATAGGTTTGAAACATTAATTTCGGAGCATTAAATTCTATATGCAACGCAATCGCATAGCCTGTAGGTGCTTTTTCTTTTAGCACATCAAGCCAGTGGTTGATGCCTTCCATTTGTTGCATATCGTTTCGTATTTTTCTTTGTACGTTCCCCACTCGTTAATTTAGTACAATTTTCACTTTAGTGACACTTTTGGTATAATTAAGATATAAGATGTAATTCAGCAAGGCAGCAAAGTGATTTAATGTGGCTATAGAGTTCAAAATCAAAGAAATTGAATGGCTTGCGCCCGTTGGATTGCAAATATCATTGCGCATCCGTTTTGGCTCTCCTTTAAGTTCTTACAACACATATCCTACTGAGTGGGTCCAAAAATACACCGAATTGGGCCTGATGATGCACGACCCAAGTATGAAATGGGCGTATGAAAACACAGGCACATGCCGTTGGAGCAGCCTTGAAAGCCAAGACACACACAGTGTTTTAAAAATGGCTGCCAGTTACGGTATTACCTATGGCGCCGCAATTTCATGCCGAACAGATGAACAACTGGGGCATAGAAGCATTGCAACATTCGGGCGTGATGACCGCGAGTTTGAAGATGCAGAATTGACGCATTTGAACAAGTTCGTCCAAAAACTGCACGACACAGCAACCCCGCCTACCAATATTACGGATGCCGAAATTGAAGCCCTTTTATTGCTGAAAAGAGGTTTGATTATTAAAGAAGTCGCAGCAGAGCTTAATATAAGTGAGAATGCGGTTAAGCAACGTATGAGTAATGCGCGTCGCAAGCTTGGTGCTAAAACGACAATACATGCGGCCTCACTTGCCCAACAATATGGGCTTATTTAACGAAATGTGCAATTTTTAAGGCAATTTAACGCTCAACCTATACTTTAGTACATACCGAAAAGTACAATTTTAAAGTCTCATTGAATCTCTAACTTAATAGGAGATTTACTATGAACTATGTAACTTTTGACTTCACTACTTTCCATAAATTCGGCTCTACTTTTTACGATTACTTGGGTTTGCGTAAAAAATACTTCGTTGACGAATTGAAATGGGATATTTTCCATGATGACCATGTGGAAATGGATCAATATGATAATCCATTAGCCCATTACTCTGTTATCATAAAAGACGGCAAAGTTGTTGGTGGGGCCAGAACAGCGCCCACATCAGCAAAATGGGGCGATACAACCTATATGCTTAAAGATGTAGCATCTGGGAAATTACCCAAGATACCAGATCAGATATATACCGATAACTTTGAAACAGATCGGGTTTGGGAATGTACCAGATTGGTTGTATCCAATGAACTTATGGGTATGTGTGAAAAAATTGAGTGCCTGCGATTAATTGTTGAAGGCATCGTTCATGAAACCCAACCTTTGGGTGCCGAGCACCTTATTTGCCTGTCACCACCAACATTGCCCCGCATGTTCTGTTCATTCGGGTATGGCTGCAAGCAGGTAAGTGACCCATATATTTGCCCAGAAGATGGACGGAAATATGCTGTTTTAATGATGCCAACCGCAAAAGTATTTAGCGAGGTTAAAAAAGCTGTGTGAGATGCAACGATAAACACGTTTGTAAAATTAAATGGTATTTCATTACTATCTGCGAATGGCCGAGCTGGGTGCCGCTTGGCCAATCGCAGACCAGTTCACACTGGCACGCGCAATTTTCGTGTCGTCCCATGTTTTCATCACAATGTCGAAACCCGTAACGGTCACGGCTTCAGCCAACAGTGAAAATCGCAGATTTTGTGCCATAGACGAGTCTATGCCTGTCACGCCCAAAATGATATGTGGTGGCTTGTGAAAACTATGGGCAAAACTGATTTGGCAGCGCACTTCGCGGTCACCCTCTTTATACCACATAGGCCCTTTTTCATCCACATGGTTAAACAACTCACCCGCAGCTGTAATGATCTGCATCCCGACAAGGGGTGATGTTGTTTTTTGCTTAGCCAAGTCTTTATTCACGGCACCCTCTTATCGTCAAAAATCGCGTATTGCTTTTTTATATAAAACTCTTTGGTTTTTGATAACACAACCGTAATATTTTTGCTCAAAACATAAAATTTATTGCTTTGTATAGAACATTTACATGAAACTGTGATATTTTAAATATAGAAATATAATCAGGCTTTTACGAACTAGGTTTTTTAATGAACGGTTTTTTACTTCAAGCAACAATATATCTGGCGGTCGCCGTCATTACAGTTCCGATAGCAAAGCGTTTGGGGCTAGGATCAGTGTTGGGCTATCTTATTGCGGGGGTTCTAATCGGCCCTGTTCTAGGGCTGGTAGGTTCTGAAGCGCAAGACCTTCAACATTTCGCAGAATTCGGCGTGGTGATGATGTTGTTTTTGGTCGGGCTTTCACTAGAGCCAAAGGCGCTTTGGGATATGCGCACGCGCTTAATTGGGCTGGGAGGGCTACAGGTTTCACTAACAACAGGTGCCATTATGGCGGCTTGCATGTTTATCGACCTCGATTGGTCTGTCAGCCTTGCAATAGGTTTGACATTTTCGCTGTCGTCAACTGCGATCGTTATCCAAACCCTGAATGAAAAGGGGTTGATGTCTACCCAAGGTGGGCGATCCAGTTTTTCAGTGCTTTTAGGTCAAGATATAGCTGTAATTCCAATGCTCGCATTGATCCCTTTGCTGGAAAAGCCCGAATTATATAGCTACGCCCCATCGGTTGAAAGTCATGACGCCAGTATCAGCCTTATTCACGGGTTGCCAGGTTGGGGGGTTACACTTGTCACCATCGCCGCTGTTGGCGTGGTTATTTTAGCTGGAACTTACCTGACACGGCCGTTGTTTCATTACATTGCCGCCAGTCGTTTGCGTGAAATGTTTACCGCTGTTGCTTTGCTTTTGGTCATAGGCATAGCCCTGTTGATGTCCCTTGTTGGGCTGTCGCCAGCATTAGGTACGTTTCTTGCAGGCGTTGTTTTGGCCAATTCCGAGTTTCGCCATGAATTGGAAGCCAATATCGAACCCTTCAAGGGGTTATTGTTAGGTCTGTTTTTTATAACCGTCGGAGCAGGTATAAATTTCAGCATATTGTCCAACAACTTCTTTAGCATCATAGGAATGACGTTTGGTGTTATCTTAATCAAAGGCTGGGTATTGCTGGCTTTATCCTATGTCTACAAACTAAGGGGCCGTGACAGGTTATTGTTTGCCCTTGGGCTGGCACAGGCGGGGGAATTTGGCTTTGTTATGCTGGCCGCAATCGTGAAAAACAACGTTATACCGCACTCAATCTCAGAAACCTTATCGCTAGTTATCGCACTCTCTATGCTGCTGACACCTGTATTGTTTATTGTATACGAACAACTGGCAAAACGCAAAATCGCACCCGCCATTAAAGTTTCCCCCGATGAAATAGATCAAAGGGGGAAAGTCATCATTATTGGCATTGGACGTTTTGGGCAGATCATAAACCGTATGGCATTGGCGGCAGGGATCAAAACCGTTGTGATTGACCACCACGTCGACCAGATTAAGCAAATGCGTAATTATGGTGTAAAAGGCTTTTTTGGTGACCCTACGCGCCCTGAATTGATGCAGGCCGCTGGTTTGCATGAGGCAGAGGTTCTGGTTGTGGCGATCGACGATATTGCAGCATCAGTCAAATTGGTCAAACACGCCCGCAAAGAACGCCCTGACTTGCGCATCATTGCGCGCGCATATGATCGTAATCACGCCTATCAACTGTTCCGCGCAGACGCCACAGACATCATCCGCGAAACTTTCGACAGCTCAATCAGGGCCAGTAAGTGCATGTTAGAGCAACTAGGTTGGTCGGGATATGACATTGAAAATGCAGTTGATGCATTTGTCACCTCGGACAGAAGTGCGTTACAAGAATTGGCTGAACTATGGGACCCAAATATAAAAACCCAAGACAACAAAGCCTATGTTGAACGCGCGCGCGCCATCAATAAGGAATTCAACACAGGTTTTATGGCAAATCTTGCAAAAATTGTCGAACAGGATGTCACAGAAGATGATGACACACAAAAGGATGAACAACCGCCCTTTGAGGTGGGCGGGTAAAGCGCCCCTAACTCATTTAATATAAAACCCGTATTGTACAGGTATATGCGCTTTTACATCCACACCCAGTTCCATTGCCGCATGCATTGCCCAATACGGGTCTTGCATCATCCCGCGCGCCAATAAAACCATATCGGCCTGACCTTCAACGATTAACGCCTCGGCTTGTGCGGCTTTGGTAATCGTACCTACAGCCATGGTGTTTATCCCTGCCTCTGCGCGTAATTGACCTGCAAGTTTCAACTGATCCGCTGTTCGTGACCCGATAGAGGCCCGCGCATCAGGTGTTGCGCCACCACCTGAGCAATCAACAAAATCCACGCCGCGTTCTTTTAACCATTTAGCCATTTGGATGTTGTCTTCAATCGTCAAGCCACCTTCGGTCCAGTCACAAACCGACAGACGCACACTTAGGGGTAGGTTTTCAGGCCAAACCGCCCTAACCGCATCCACAGTTTCCAACATCATCCGCGCACGGTTGCGCAAGTCGTCGCCATATTCATCATCACGTGTGTTCACCAAGGGCGTAAAGAAGCTGTGCAATAAATACCCGTGTGCACCATGAATTTCCAACAGCTTATAATCTGCGGCCAACGCACGTTTAGCGGCTGCTACAAACAGGTCTTGCATCTCTTTAATATCTGCAACCGTCATTTGTGCAGGCGTTTTCCACAACCGCGTTCCATCGGGATCAAAAGCGACATTACTTGGCCCGACAATAGGCCAGCCACCTTCACCATCCTTTAGATGCGCACCACCGTCCCACGGCTTGGCAGCGGATGCCTTACGTCCTGCATGGCCGATTTGCACCCCTGGCACGGCACCTTGGCTCGCGATAAACCGATTAACAGATGCTGCCGCTTCAAGTTGGGTGTCATTCCACAACCCTGTACACCCTGGTGTTATCCGCCCATCAGCCCGCACGGCTGTTGCTTCGGCGATTACCAAGCCTGCACCCCCAGATGCACGTGCGCCCAGATGCACCTTATGCCAGTCATTCATCACCCCGTCTGTGGCGGAATACTGGCACATCGGTGAAACACCAATGCGATTACGGAACGTTACATCTTTAACGGATAGCGGTGTGAAAAGGGCTGACATGTGCGGTATATTCCTGTGAATGAGTTACCAAACACTACGAATGCTTTTGGATGCAGGCAATAGAAAAACCGCCCCTTTTCTAACCAACTGCAATACGGGGGCGCCCCGATGCGATTGCCGTAATATCCGCTTCCACAAATACAGTTCGATTTTCAACATTTGCCGTCCGAATATCCCGCTTTATGCGCATTGTGATACCTACGGCACCTGCATCTTTTGCGCCATTCATTGCTTGTGCATTTAAATGCGCTTCCAATGCGCCAACAGCTTCTTCCTGATTTATATAATCCACTGGCCCTGTTTCAAAATGCACTCTGAAACTTCCCTCTGCAGGGGATGTTATTTGCCCAGAACAACGCATGGATATTTGGCCAACAACGGCCCCTATCGCATTGGCCACACCTGCATATTCGGGCACGATGGTTTTTGTGGATAGCCTTTTTCCAACCGCACCGTAATAGTTATGCGCAGAAGCCCCTAACCCTATAAGGGGTAGGTTTAACCCCGCATCAATCGCAACTAAACCGCGATGGTGCGCCATGCCCTGTTTGACCAAAACATGCCGCGCCAATTCTTTTGGAGATATTCCAAAATCATACCCATCCTCGGAAAAAGCGGTTTCCAACAATGCTTCAACAGATTGTTCTGTTAGCTGATCCACAATCAATTTTGCTAAGCCTTCTGCCGTAGCAGACAACCGATTGCCATTGCCCGTTCTTTGGCGTGAAAACAACCGTAAAGCTTTTTCAGCCGCATCTTTATCCCACGCATCTAGATTGCCCAAGACATGTGATGCATCCGATGCTGTTAACCCGCAAACCATCACCAAACCACGCTTTACAAGCGTAGTAAGCGTTCCATGATCCATGCGGTTTTGCAAAACAGCCGCCATTGGGTGTGCTTGGTCACCAATTCTGGCTAAAACCGTTGTTTCCCGTTCAGACAGGCCATCATAAGATAAATCAGTTCGGTGGATTGCCACCACAAAACGGCCGTCAAATTCACCGATTATTTCATTGGCTAATTGCGCGTCTAACGCACCATGAACCGCATCGGGCCAATTCATTGCAAGCAAAGACACAGGCATAACACGGCGCGGCCCAAGCGTTAGGGCTGCTTGCAATCCGCCCTTAGACATGTGAACTTCACTGTCCCCACCTAGGCCCGTTGTGCGCATAGCAACAGCTTCCACCATCGTGCGAAACGCGCCTACACGCGCCCCTTGCGGGTCAATAATAGGACGGCCATTGCGTAAAACCGCGACATCGGTGGTTGTACCGCCAATATCCGAGACAATCGCATCTTTTTCATTCGTAAGCCAACGCGCCCCGACGATAGATGCCGCAGGGCCAGATAAGATGGTTTCAATCGGTGAGATGCGCGCCTGATTTGCAGAGATCAAAGCACCGTCCCCGCGCACAACCATAAAAGGTGCCTCAATTTTATTTGCTGCCAACAAACCTTCAACCGCCCCGATAAGATGATCGATCATTCCGATCAACCGCGCGTTCAAAAGTGCCGTCATCGCCCGTTTTGGCCCGTTCAATTTAGCGCTCAAATCATGGGAACAAGATACCGGTTTACCCGTCACTTCGCGGATAATATCGCGTACGCGCAACTCATGCGCAGGGTTGCGCGTGGCAAATTGACTGGCTACGGCAAACCCAGAAACGCGGCTTCCGTATTGCTGTAATTCTTCGCGCAAACTGGCCACGTCCAAAGGGGTAACTTCGCCGCCGGTATGATTATGACCCCCGCCTAGAAATATTACAGGGTCGCCACTTAGGGCTTCTTCAAGACCTTGTCGCGACAAATCGCGTTTGGAAAAACCAATGAAAATCAAACAAACACGCCCGCCTTGGCCTTCTACAAGTGCATTTGTGGCAAGTGTGGTAGACAATGATACCATGGCAATTTCAGATGCATCTGCACCCCGCTCAGTCATCACTGCATCTATTGCAGCACCCACACCGAGTGCAAGGTCATGCTTTGTTGTCAATGCTTTAGCACTTGCAACAACGCGTTCTTCATCTTCAATCAGAACTGCGTCGGTATAAGTGCCGCCTGTGTCTACACCCAATAAAAGAGCCATGCCTTACCCCAATTTCATTGGGTTTGGCGTAACAAGGAAAGTTGCATATGTCACGGCAGAAAACGACAAAATGAACTTTCGCTAACGCTAAGGGAAAGACCTAATCAAACAAGCCTTTCAATGCGCCCCCAAGCTCTTCTTTCAGTTTTTTCTTTGCCGCATCTTCTAAATCTACATCTTGGGCGTTTTCATCTTCTGGAATATCCAATTCTTTGCGCAACTTCGCTTCAGCATTTGCTTTGGCATCGTCTTCTTTTGCTTTCAGTGCCGCTTTATTATCTTCCAGTTTTCCATTTGATAACAGATCTATCAAACCGCCCAAATCGGGACGGAATTTTAAGTTATTCCAAGGGCCCGTAATATCCACGGGAACTGAAAAATTTGCATCCTTTGCTAGGCTGGTTGGTGTGACTGTATAGGACATATTCTGTTCACCCACATCAATCTGCCCTTTGCCTTCTGCCTTAAACAACGGACTGATAAGGGACATATCGACATTTTGCAAAATACCGTCTTTCATATTAAATGTCCCTGTAAGACTGGTAAATTCAGTGGCACCTTCAAACCCGCCAAAAGCTTTTTGCAGGTTGCGCATCATCGCAGCTAGATCAATACCCTTGAAACTACCCTTATCTATCTGAATTGTGCCGTCACCAGATAGGCTGTGCATAATCTGGTACAAACTGCCGCCCGCACCAGACAGGTTTAGTGTAGTGTTGCCAGCCCCCGTTAAGCGGTGCAAATCCAACAACCGACCCAAAAGCGGCTCTAACTGTACACCGTTGGCTTTGATATCTGATTTGAATGAAACCACATCACCCGCCCTAAAGCTAACTTTGCCACTTAACGCCCCTTGATAGGCCCGCACATCACGTAATGTCAGATACAGCGAGCCGTCACGCAAACGCGCATTTACATCTGTTTTATCCAGCTTGCTAACACCTAACTCTATTGAATTGGCTTTTAGATTTACGTCTGCATTAATCGCGTCCAGCCCAGAAATCCGAATGGGTTCTTTACTCCATCCGCTGTTACTGTTGCCAGAATTTTCTGAACCGCCACCAGTTTCATCCGATGCAAATGCTGACAAATCCAAGTCACCTGCGGTTAGGTTTGCCGCAATAAATGGCCTGCGATCAAACGCAAGTTCCACATCCCCCCTAAAGCTATTTTGATCGAGTGAGAATGTTGCTTTTGAAAGTGTGTTTTTACCGTTTCGAACCCGCACAACGCCTTTTACAGATGCAGTTTTGCCCGTGCCTTTTGGAAAGCCTATTTCTTGGTCAACAGCCTTTAACATTTTAGGCAAATCGCTTGCAGCAAAGCTGATTGTCCCATCGGCATTTTGTGTTTTTCCGTTCACAAGCCCTGCCCATGAAAACGTAAATGCATCGCGCCCTGTTATATCTATGGCCAGTTCTACGCGCAGTGTTTCTGCCCAGTTTTCTGGGCCGGTTATTTCTGTATCTATCTCGATCGGCAGCCCGTTCAAAGTGACAGCGCCTTTGCCAACCACACTTAACCCTGCATCCGACGCCATCAGTGTTCCTGTTGACGTAATTGTCTTTGCACCCAATACCGCATCTGGAAGGCTTGCACCTGTTAGCGCGCTTAATGCCTTTAAATCAGGCATCTTAATATCGTATTGGCCGTTGATTAGCGGCGCTGCATTTGGTGCAACCTTCACCTGTCCGTCCAAGCTGGCAACCAAACTGCCAATGCTAAGGGAACCCGCCAGATTTGACACATCACCCCCCAACAATTTTTGCAAATCCGCAATCGAAAGATCAACTTTGGCTTTATTTCCGTTCCAAACAGCAGTGCCGTTCAGCGCCGTTGCGGCCGATTTTGGCAGGCTGAAATCAACATCAATTTCGCTGATTTTTATATCCTGCCCGCTTGTTGCATCTTTGTAGGTTACAAGCCCGTCTTGGATAGATCCTTTGTTTAAAGTAAACCCACCCGCACCCGATGTGTTATCAGCGCCTTGCGCGTCCGACGCATCAGTGCCGCCAGATAACTCCCAATTCGCGACCCCGTCTTTATTACGTTCCAGATGAATTACAGGTGCACTCAGCACCAGTTTTTGCACCTCTAGCCCGCCGCCCAGCAAGGCCACTAATCCAACCCCAACCGAGGCCCCCTCGGCAGACACCATGTATTTTTCAGCGGCCCAATCCGCATTAGAAATCGTAAGCGGGCCCGTTTTAACACCCAATACTGGGTAAATAGTCGGCGAAAACCGCCCTGAAAGCGTTAACTTTCGCCCAGTGGCTTTTTCTAACTGTGCTGATGCCAGATCGCCGATTTTGTCCGCAGGCAGTAAGAATACCAACCCAACTAGACCCACTACCAAAACAATTAATACTGCTATTATCCGCACTATCCAACGCATTGCCTGTCTCCAATTCTTTTCATTACAGTATCATGTAGGTATGCTATGCGCTATTCACAATCAGGATAAGTCAGAAAATCAAATACTATCATCCGACACTCAAAGGGCAGTTATGACACAAACTCTATCTATCGAAATCGCAGACAATATCGCCACCGTCACCCTGAACCGCCCTGATAAGAAAAATGCTATGTCTTTCGAGATGATGGCAGAGCTTGTTGAAACAGGTAAAACCCTGCGAGAAACCAAAGGTTTGCGCGCGGTTATTCTGACAGGCAGCAACCATTGTTTTTGTTCAGGCATCGACCTGACCGACCTGATGTCTGCCGTACCAAAAATGGATGCGTTGCGCACAGAAATCCTGAACCCACCTGCGGGGGACGCATCGAACAAATTCCAAGCCCCGATTACCATCTGGTCAACACTTGATGTCCCCGTGATTGCAGCCCTTGAAGGTGTTGTATTTGGCGCAGGGGCACAACTGGCATTGGGTGCCGATTTTCGCATCGCGTCGCCCGATGTTAAGTTTTCGATTATGGAGGCAAAATGGGGCCTGATCCCAGACATGGGCCTATCACAATCCTTGCCAAAACTGATGTCTGCCGACCAAGCGATGGAGCTTATCATGACCGCACGCGTCTTAGACGCACCCGAAGCGCAATCATTGGGTCTTATCACCCGCCTTTCAGATGATCCTATGGCCGCCGCCATAGAACTTGCCGAGACCCTTAAAACCAAATCCCCCGACGCCATCAAAGCGGCCAAAAAACTGGTGAACGGCATATGGGGCTGTGGTGAAGCTGGCCTAAAACTAGAGGCCCAACTGCAATGTGAAATCATCGGTGGTGCCAATCAAATGGAAATGGTCATGGCAACAATGGCTAAGCGGGCACCGAAGTTTAGTTAACTATCTGCTTATTTTCACACGCAAACGGACTTAACCCCAGCCAGTTTTGCATGTTTGCAGCAATATCGACATCGCCGTGAATAAACAACTGGCCGCCCTCTATGGCACGTGCAACAGTCTCCAACCCCATCCAGATGGCAGTAATCGTTCGCAGGTCAACTTTGATATAAAGATCGACATCAAACCCAGGATCAACTGAACATAGATCCACGCCATCTTTAGGGTCACTAATAATCCAATAATTCTTTTGCGGTAGCTTATCTTCCCCGATCATGAACTGAATGGTCAACTTGCGATTAGGTAATTCCGCGGCCTGTAAATTACGCCGCATATCCCACATTAACAGGTTGGGGTCAGTGTTTTTCAAACTTGGGGTTGTTTCGACCCAGCGCTGCCCCCAAACCCCGACGGCCATAATAACAGGCTTTAGCTCTTCACCTGCTTTAGTCAGGCAATAGTCATAAATCTGAGGGCGTTTTTGCACCAAACACCGCGCAACTACACCTTGTTCTTCCAGCTCTTTCAGCCGTTTCGACAATAATGCAGGCGACATCCTTGGAACACCGCGCCGCAGATCATTAAACCGTGTTGACCCTGCGCAAAGTTCGCGCAACAAAACAATCGTCCAGCGACTGCCCAAAATTTCGGCTGCCATCGCAACAGGACAAAATTGATGATAGGTTGAAGTTGTCATTAGAACCCTCCTCTTACCCAATAGTATGCTGGCTTGCTAGCTGATTGCCAGTACAGAAACTGTACTGGGTTAGTACAGTTCCAGAACCAGACAGACAGATTTATCGTTGTTACGCATATTAAATCGATCCAAGAAAGGACAAAACAATGGACAGATTTGTTATAGAACGTGACATCCCCGGCATCGGCGCAATGAGTTCGGATGAACTTTGTGGTGCGTCCAATACATCGAACGCCGCCCTTGCAAAGCTAGCCCCGGAAGTACAGTGGGAACATTCCTATGTCGCTGACAACAAAACCTTTTGCATCTATCTTGCAAAGGATGAAACAGCGATAAATAAACATGCTGAATTATCAGGTTTTCCAGCCAATAAAATCACCCGTATTGCAGGCATGATTGACCCAACCACAGGTAAGTAACTGTCGTTTGCATACCCCGTCCAATTCGTTATATGCGGGGTATGACACAGAACCCACCTAGCCTACGCCCCGACTTGGCACCGCGTGCCAAAATCAATGAACCTGTCCGTGAAGGCCAGCCGAAAATCGGTATGGTGTCGCTTGGTTGCCCCAAGGCATTAGTTGACAGCGAACGCATCCTGACCCGCTTGCGAGCCGAAGGCTATGCGATCAGTCCCGATTATGCAGGCGCGGATGCGGTGATTGTGAATACTTGTGGATTTCTGGACAGTGCCAAGGCCGAAAGTCTGGATGCCATTGGTGAAGCCCTAACTGAAAACGGCAAAGTTATCGTTACGGGCTGTTTAGGTGCTGAACCTGATTATATCCGTGAACATCACCCCAACATTCTGGCGGTCACTGGCCCGCATCAATATGAGCAGGTGCTGGACAGTGTGCACAAAGCTGTGCCGCCCAGCCCAGACCCGTTTATTGATCTGCTACCGGCCACAGGTGTGTCGCTGACGCCGCGCCATTATAGCTACCTGAAAATATCCGAGGGCTGTAATCATAAATGCAAGTTTTGCATCATTCCCGACATGCGCGGGCGGTTGCAATCGCGCCCAGCGCATGCCGTTATGCGTGAGGCTACAAAGCTGGTGGATGCAGGTGTTAAAGAACTACTGGTGATCTCTCAAGATACCTCTGCATACGGTTTGGATATCAAGCATGCGACAGAACGGGGCCACCGCGCCCATATCGTTGATCTGGCGCGTGATCTGGGCACATTGGGCGCGTGGGTACGCTTGCACTACGTCTATCCCTACCCGTTTGTGCGCGATCTGATCCCGTTGATGGCCGATCCTGACAGTGGCATTTTACCGTATATGGACATCCCGTTTCAACACTCGCATCCTGACGTTTTGAAACGTATGGCGCGGCCTGCGAAGTCGGCTAATACGCTGGCGGAAATTGCTGCTTGGCGCAGTGTTTGCCCTGATATAACACTTCGTTCCACCTTTATTGTTGGCTTCCCAGGGGAGACAGAGGCCGAGTTTCAGCATTTGCTGGATTGGATGGATGAAGCGCAGCTGGATCGGGTTGGGTGCTTTCAATATGAAAACGTTGCGGGCGCACGTAGTAATGCGCTGGCGGATCATGTGGATGCGGACGTCAAGCAAGATCGTTGGAACCGCTTTATGGAAAAAGCCCAAGCGATTTCGGCGGCTAAATTAGAGGCCAAGGTGGGTACGCGGATCGATGTTATCGTGGATGAAATTGATGCGGATGGGGCGACTTGTAGAACCAAAGCGGATGCGCCTGAAATAGATGGAAATCTGTTTATTGATGAGGGTTTTGAGGGGCTGAAACTGGGCGATATTGTCAGTGTTGAGGTGGATGAGGCAAGTGAATATGACTTGTGGGGTCGGCTTTAAATGGCAGATGTCCCAGTTGGGACTCTATGCTAAATACTTGATATAATTATATAATACGAAAAAACCACCCCCCTAAAAGCCATAAGCACACGCCAATTTGCATCTTGGTGCCCAATCAGTTAGGCATCGCATTCGCTGAAGGCACATAGCTTTCACAGACCCACCCATGTTTGGAGCATCCATTGTCCACCACAAGTACTGACCCTATCGACCATTTCGCAACAACCGCACCCACATTCGGTGGCCGCCTTATGGCTGCCCGAAACGCCAAAGGCCTGACTGTTGCCAGATTGGGTGAAAAACTTGGTGTCGAGGTGGAAAAAATCGAAATCTGGGAAAATGACGTTGAGGCCCCCCGTTCAAATCGCATCACACTTATGGCGGGTATGCTGAACGTGTCGATTATCTGGTTGATTACGGGTGAAAGCAACGGCACCACCAATATTGCAGAGGCCCACGACCGTCCGACTATTATTAACGATACCTTGGGTGAGATTGCGCAGTTGAAAACAACGTTGTTAGATGCGCACGCTAAGCTGGAAAGCTTAGAGCAAAGGTTGCAAGAGGCGGGGTGAAGGTGGGTGGTTGAGACTAGGGAGAATAACTTATAAGATAAGGTATGAAATTCTCAAAAAAAACTAATAATGTTGATAGGCTTAATGGTATAGCACTTGGCCTACTTCTTGGCTTCCTATTTGCACTAGCACTTGGTTGGTTTTTTGATCTTGGTCTAACATCTAAAATAGAAGCCAATTTCATACAATTCGCTACTATTTTATCTACGCTAGCAGCAGCCTTTTTGGCTTTGAAGGGCATAAGCGCACAAATTCAATCGAATAGAGACGAGATTTCATTCCAACGTGAAGCGTCACTTATGGCTGCCAATGCTTCCTTGCCACTAGCATTAACATCTTTAACTAGAACTAGCATTCGTGCAGCTCAAATTTGCTTAAAAATGGAAACAGAAAACAAATCATCTAGCGATTTAATTTCGGAGATTACTCTATCCAATGGAACTATTGCATTACTTAAAGAAGCTATTGAGTATGCAGACACACAGTCCCAAGATCGAATTTCCAATCTAATTCGCACATACCAAGTTTTATATTCGCGACTAACTAGTTCACTCACTCGAAATAGAGGAGTAATTGCACCCCATTTTGCTTCGGCAGTAGATTGGGCCGTTTTTTACAGACTAAGTAGTGATTGCTTTAAGTATGCGCGTGGAGAGGAAATGCAAATTCCAAGACAAATTGAAGACTTCGAGCTTCGGCCTTTTTTCAGCGTTACTTTATTAGCTTCCGCTCAGAATCTTGTTGGTATTGATGCCGATATAAACCGAAGGGTCGAGCGTGGTAATTTTGAAGTGTTTTAATTAACTCTGGTAGCCGTTATTCAGCTATTCTATTCATACATAACATTACTGCACTGTACTCAATTAGTTAAATTTTAGTAAACTAAAATATACGACATGCATCAAACCTACCTAGCGCCCGATACTAGGGTGGGTGCGAATGCGCCCTCCCGTGGGGGAGGATCGGGCGCGGCTTTTGCCAAAGCAAAAGCTGGTGTGTGGCGAGTGCAGTGATTTAACTTGCAAACACGTGGGGGAATGCTGTTATGGATTGCATCGTGCCACCATGCCGCATTTAAATTCCCTTATTTAGCCTTAAATTAACCTTATTGGTGACTAATACTATCTTGAGCGGCGCCAGAAATACTTAACCATCAGAGTTAGGAGGCACTAAATGGATATGGTTTTCGTCAGTAATAAACACAGCAAAGTGGCCTATGCTATTCCTGCGCATATCGCAGACACGCTATGTACTGCCCCCGCACCCTACATTTACCCCGATTACTCCCCTGCTGAACGCCAAGCCGATGCGGTAATGCACATAGCCGGTATTGGTGGCACCCTTGGTGCGACCTATGCCCTGACCACCCTGACCGCCAGCACGGGCAGTGTGATTGATATGATCGCGGTCTGGCTATATTGCATCGTGATGCTGATCGCCTTTAGTGCCTCGGCTATTTATCATATGACCCCTTGGGAACATATGCGCATGACTTTTCGTCGTTTCGATCATGCGGCAATATTTTTGAAAATTGCAGGCACATACACCCCGTTAGTGGTGCTGATCGGCAGTAATTTCAGCTTTCTGGTGCTGGGCCTTGTTTGGGCCACAGCCCTATACGGTGCTGGACGGCGGTTGTTTTACTGGTCTGAACCCGGCATGGGATCAACGCTATTATATCTGGCATTAGGCTGGGCGAGTTTAGCACTGGCATGGCCAATGACCCAGACGATACCCGACACCAGCTTTGCCTTTGTGATGGTTGGCGGCGTGACTTATACGGTTGGGGTGATCTTTTACAAATGGGAAAGCTTGAAGTTTTCAAACGCCATATGGCACGCATTTGTACTGGCCGCATCTGCCTGTCTGTTTATGGCGATATTTTTTGGCCAATTAGCAAAGCAAGGCCAGCTTTAAGCCCATATATGCTAAACAGGTTTATTGCTTTGTTAACAACTCTAGTGCGGTACCTTTGGCCCATGTGCCATACAACGTTCCATTTGTATTAATCACATAGATCACAGGCGCATCCGAACCCCAATCCACGGTTAGCACACGGCCCACAACCCTGCCCGCACCCGAATAGGTGTTGCCCACGTGCCAGCTCATCGCGACGGCACCATTATTATCAATGATGTTAACCTTACCCGTATACTGAGACCCATCAGGATTGCGTCCCTTTACGGAATATTTCCCCGTTAAATTACCAGCATGTGCCGCGACCCCCGCAACCAAAACTGCCGCCCCTGCGAGTGCTGCCATCATATAACGGCGTGTAACTTTCATCTGCATATCAATCCCCCTTTAAGGGAAATCTATCACAAATCTGAAGATATATCTATTCTGATGGTTTATTTCGAATGACATAACAGGTTCTAGTCACTGGTAAAGGCTTTGAAATAGGCCTGCACACAAGCCTTCACATGGCGAAACCGATCCCCGCCCAAGTGCACACCGCCATACCAGCGGGTAACGGTGACGATATGATTGTGCAGGCCCTCGCGTTCAAGCATCTGCAGGATCAACGCCCCTGCCCCGCTTTCACCATCATCATTTTTGACCTGCTCACCATTCGCAAATATCACCGCCCATGTGTTGTGGGTGGCTTTTGCGAACTTCTTTTTGCGCTTTAGGTTCTTGATGAAATCCGCCGCTTCAGTGCGCGTTGCAACCACCCCACCACTAACGGCATATTTTGATCCGCGATCGGTTAGAACATTTTCAATTTGCTTCATGGATATGTCATAACGCGTTTAGGGGGGATTGAACCAGTGGTAATAACCAACTATCCCCGTGCCAAAGAACGGGAACATATCACATGACCAAAGATGATATATACAGCGATTTGAAGCAACTTGGCAGTGCGACGGTTTTGCCAGAAAACCCAGAGGCGGCTGAATTGGAACGCGTTCCAAATCCGCAAGCGGGCACGCCCTATTGTGTGCGGTTTACAGCGCCAGAATTCACCTCACTTTGCCCGATGACAGGCCAACCTGATTTCGCCCATCTGGTGATAGATTACGTGCCCAATGACTGGTTGGTTGAAAGCAAATCGTTAAAATTATATCTGGGGTCGTTTCGCAACCACGGGGCTTTTCATGAGGATTGCACCGTTTCCATCGCCAAACGGTTGGTCGATTTACTAGACCCTGAATGGTTGCGCATCGGGGGTTATTGGTACCCGCGCGGTGGTATACCGATAGATGTGTTTTATCAAACCGGGGCTGCGCCTGAAAATGTCTGGATACCCGACCAAGACGTACCAACCTATCGTGGGCGCGGTTGATTTAGCGGCTTCACAGATGGTAAATTTCAGCGTTAAGTAACCTTGGAAGGTCGGCGTATGGCAATTACGCTTGGCCAACCTGAAAAGAGGTGTTCCAATGGCTGAAAAAAAGAAAAGACGCGGGCGCGAAAACCGTATTGCAACCCCAGTTTCTATTGACCGCTCATTGAAATACCGCCAGTTGCGCCATCCCTTTGCGCCGCAAGGTTTTTTCACCGAAGATATGATACATAATATCCACCAGATGGCCCTTAAGGTTTTGGAAGAGCTGGGGATGAAGGTTCTTTTGGATGAAGCCCGCCAGTTATATAAAGCAGGTGGGGCGATTGTGGATGAGACTGATCTGATGGTGCGTATCGGGCGCGATATGGTTGAAGCGGCCCTAGAAACTGCGCCCAAATCCATTCCGATCAAGGCCATCAACCCACAACGCTGCCAGCAATTTGAACTGGGCACCTTAATGTTTGCACCCGGCGGGGGCTGCCCGAATACAACCAACCTTGAACGCGGTCGGCGGCCGGGTTCACTTGCGGATTTTGAAGAAACCCTGAAACTGCACCAAAGCTTTAACGTTATCCACCAGCTTAGCCCTTCGGCTGAACCCCAAGATGTACCACCACAGTTGCGCCATTACGCGACGGTGCGCGCGCAAATGACCTTGTCTGATAAGCCGATGTTTTTATATGCGCGTGGCCAAAAACAGGTTGAACAAGGGTTCGAGATGATCCGCACCGGGTTTAACCTGACGGATGACGCGTTTGCCAGCGGCACATGGGCCAGTACGGTGATCAACACCAATTCACCGCGCATGCTGGATATTCCGATGGCCCAGGGCATTATGGATTTTGCACGTGCGGGCCAGTTAAGTATTATCACACCGTTTTGTCTGGCGGGTGCTATGGCACCCATCACAGTCGAAGGCGCACTTGTCTTGCAACATGCCGAGGCGCTGGCGGGGATCACCCTAGCCCAGCTAAGCAAAACGGGCGCACCCGTGGCGTATGGTGGGTTTGGTAGTAACGTGGATATGAAATCAGGCGCACCTGCATTTGGCACGCCTGAGCAGGTCAAGATGACGATGGGTACTGGGCAACTGGCGCGATTGATCGGCTTGCCTTGGCGAACAGCGGGTGGGGCCGCGTCGAACGTGGCCGATATGCAGGCAGGGTTGGAAAACAACATGGCGATGTGGGCCACTGTTATGGCGGGGGCCACGGTAGTGAAACATGCGGCTGGCTGGCAGGAAGGTGGGCTGACCTTTGGTTATGAGAAATTCATCAATGATGTGGAAGCTTTACAGACATTCGCAGAGCTGTGCCAAGCACCAGAGACAGGGGAAAATGCGCTTGCATGGTCAGCTATAACAGAGGTCGCACCCGGCGGGCATTTCTTTGATACGGGCCAAACCATGCGCCGCTACAAAGATGCATTTTATGACCCGCTTGTAGCGGATCTATCTAACTATGGTGCGTGGACAGAGGCAGGCGCGCAAACATCCACCGAGCGGGCATATGCGGTTTGGCAAAACACACTTTCGTCCTATCAGGCTTTGGAAAACGTGGGTGAGATTGCGGAACGCTTAAAGCCCTATATTGAGGCCCAGACAGATGCGGGTGGGGCACCACCTGTTAGTTAAACGTCAGGAAAATCTAATTAAGTTGTGCCTCTATCAATGAAATAGCGGCGCGTTTTGCATCCCCTGCCGCATCTGAAAAAACGCCCATTGCAGCCATCACAATCGCACCTTCGACCAGTAGCATAAGGTCACGTGACAATTCTTTGGGCTTGGTAGCACCAGCTTTTTGCGCAACATCCGCGAAATGTTCATATAGCATCCGTTTATGTTCTGCTGCTTGTACATAAATCGGGTTATCAGGTTCCTGAAATTCGGCACTGGCTTTGATAAACATGCAACCTTTGAATTCTGGCAAAGCGAACCATTCATCCACAGCATCAAACAATACAATCATTTGTTGCTTGGGTGTTTGTGCGGTTTCTTCGATACGGCGATATAGCCAGTTACGAAAATTTTCATCGCGCAATCGCAGTACCGCCAAGATCAGATCATCCTTGGTACGGAAATGTTTATAAATGGATGTTTTGGAAATACCCGCTTCGCGCACGATCATATCCATACCTGTGGCATGGAATCCATTCTGGTAAAAAATACCAAGAGCCTTGTGAACAAGCTCTTCACGTTTATTTGGGCGCATGACGCTTCCTTAGATGTACTGATCGGTATTTACAATTTTAAGAAATGTAAAGCAAGAGCCCTTTAATCATAATTAGTTTACCACATTTTATTATTCAGTTTTATAAATAGAGACCTAAGTGAAAAAACAATGCAAACAAGATCTTGGTTCATTAGGGCGTGAGTAAAGTATATTTTTAAAAATTTAACTTCGACAGTAAATGTATAACCATATGAATTATCATACTATTTTTACATTTAGTAAAACTACTAAACTAGTTTAGTGATTCAGTTGCCCCAGTGATTTCATAGATATGTTTAACGAAGTTGGATTAGATGGATTTTGTTTCGACCTCAAATAAATTCAAAATACTTTAAAAAAAGAATTGACATGGTGTACCGATCGGTACATATAGAGTTTATAAAGTGTACCGACCAGTAACCCTCTCCCTCGACCTGATCGACACCTCTCGCGCCTCTGGGTTTCCTCCCTTCCCAGAGGCGCATATTTAATAGGATTAAAAATGACACGCCCCCCTTTGCCGCCTTTCACACAAGATACAGCACGTCAAAAAGTACGTGCCGCCGAAAACGCGTGGAACACGCGCAGCCCCGATACAGTGACACCTGCCTATACCGAAGACAGTGTTTGGCGAAACCGGGCCGATTTTCTGACAGGTCACACAGACATTCATGCTTTCCTTACAAAAAAATGGGCGCGTGAAAATGAATACCGCCTAATCAAAGAGCTTTGGGCACATTCAGACAATCGCATTGCGGTACGTTTTGCCTATGAATGGCAAGACAATGCCGGAAACTGGTTTCGTTCTTATGGCAATGAAAACTGGGAATTCGACGAAGATGGCCGCATGAAACACCGTTTAGCCAGCATTAACGACTTGCCCATCAATGTCGAAGATCGCCTGTTTCACTGGCCAGCCGGCCCCCGCCCTGACGATCACCCCAGTTTAAGTGACTTGGACCTTTAGCAAACGTTTAATCAAAAAGGAATACAATATGGCACGCGCATTCGCAGAAATAGCATTCAGCCCCTCTGTTCGCGCTCATCAAACTAAGATGGGTTCAGCAAAAGCATATGCAAACTTCCTTGCAGAAGATGCAGACCGAGGTGACCTTGTCGGCCCAAATGAAGCTGCATTTATCGGTGAACGTGATGGCTTTTACCAAGCCACGGTTTCTGAAAAGAACTGGCCATATGTACAATTTCGGGGCGGCCCTAAGGGGTTTTTGAAAGTGTTATCACCCAATCGCGTTGCCTATGCAGATTTTCGGGGCAACCGCCAATACATAAGTGCGGGCAATGTTGTTGATAATGATCGTATTTCGATAATTCTGATGGATTACCCGAACCGTAGACGCCTAAAACTATGGGGCCGCGCTAAGCTTGTTGATATTGAAGATGCGCCTGAGTTAATCGAAGAATTGCACGATGATACCTATAGGGGCCGCCCAGAACGTGCGGTTGTTATCGACATAGAGGCATTAGATTGGAATTGCCCACAACACATACCCGTTCGTCTGACAGCCGAAGAAATGCAACCCTATCTTGCTGATTTACATCAAGAAATGGATGATCTTCGAGTTGAAAACGAACGCCTAATTACCACCCTGTCCAAGCACAATAATTAGCGCGGGCAACACTACCTCCCACCAACAGAAAGAAGAACCATGACAAATATATTTACAAAAACCCTTGCAGGGGTAGGGCTTTCTATTGCCTTCGCCATGCCACTGGCAGTTTCGTTGACTGCACCAAATGGCGCGTATGCGCAAACAGTGCAACTAACCGTCGATCAGAATGTTCAGTATAAATCTGAAAAAATCGAGGGGTTGAATATCGCTTACCGCGAAGCCGGTGATGCAAACAAACCAACCGTGTTATTGCTGCATGGTTTTCCAACTTCATCGCATATGTTTCGCAACCTGATCCCAACACTTGCAGCTGATTATCATGTGATCGCCCCTGATTACCCAGGATTTGGTGCATCTGACATGCCACAAGCGGCCGACTTTGAATATTCATTCGCCCATATTGCGGATATGATGACTGAATTGCTAGATACCAAAGGTGTAGATAAATATTCGGTTTACCTGATGGATTACGGCGCACCTGTTGGCTACCGCATGTTTGCCAAAGACCCCGCACGTGTTTCTGGTTTTATCATTCAAAACGGCAACGCATATGAAGAAGGCCTGCGCGAGTTTTGGGATCCGATCAAAGCATATTGGGCCAATCCTTCCAAAGAAAATGGCGACGCATTACGCGGTTTCTTTGAAATTGGCGCAACCAAATGGCAATACACAGCTGGTGTTCAAGACCCGTCAAAAATCAGCCCTGACAACTTTTGGCATGTTCAATACCTGCTAGACCGCCCAGGTAACCAAGAAGTGCAACTTGAATTGTTTTTGGATTATGGCACCAATGTTGGCGAATACCCAAAATGGCAGGCTTTGTTTCGTGAATACCAACCACCTGCATTGTTGTTGTGGGGTAAAAACGACCCGATCTTCCCAGAAGAAGGTGCGCATCCCTACAAAAAAGACCTAAATAACCTAGAGTTTCACATATTAAACACTGGACACTTCGCACTTGAGGAATACCTCACAGAGATGTCAGTGGAAATCTTGGATTTCTTGGGCAATGTTGGCAGCTAATACCCGCCATCGCACCCACATAACTTGAAAGGAAACGCACATGTCTGCGGAATATAAAAGCTCATTAGCCCCTATTAGCAACGAGGCGGCAACAGGTGTTGCAAAAGAAATCATGGATGCAACACAAGCCAAACTAGGCTTTGTGCCGAACATGTACCGAGGTATGGCAAATTCAGGTGGTTTTCTTAGCACCTACATACACGGATACACCGCTTTTCGGGAAAGTTCTGGCTTTAAGCCGCAAGAACAAGAAGTGGTTTTCCTAATCATAAGTCGTAAAAACGGATGTGACTATTGTGTAGCAGCGCACAGCATGATTGCGGATAAAATGTCTAAACTGGATGCTGCATCCCTTGCAGCAGTCCGTTCAGGCAACCCAATTCCTGATGCTAAACTGCAAGCGCTAGCGGCCTTTACATCACATGCTTTTGACGCACGTGGGATGATTACAAATGAAAATGCAACGGCTTTCCTTGCGGCTGGATTTTCTGAACAGCAGATTATGGAAGTTATCTTGGCTATCGCAGTGAAAACGCTAAGCAACTATTCTAACCATATCCATCACTCTGAAGTGGACGGAGCATTTACATCTTACAAAGTGTAAAAGCTTAACCTACATACCAAAATCTATTTCGGGGGCCATTATCGTGGCCCCCTTTTTTGATTTACCTAAATTTTCTTTGCAGTTTCTTGACAGGTGTTTAATAAGTGTATATACACTATAATAACTTCAATGCACTCTCTAAAACACCGCCCTACATATGCTTCATGAAACTATGTGTATATACACAAGAAAGCTACATCATGCTAAACACAGAAATCACAGAATCCGTTATCCCTGCAAACGCTTGGTTTTCCACTGGAAAACGCGTTCCTTACAATCTGAAAACAAAACAGATACTTAAAGACAAAGTGGGCACTCATTCACCTGATACCCTTCATATCTACAAAAATGTCGTTAAGGATCAACCCCAAGGCACCTTCCCAGCTTGGGCATCATTTCTACCCGGTTGGCCAGATGGCTCTTACGGTTGGGCCAAAGTGGATCATTTGTTGGTTAACGAAAACATCGGCCATAGGTTGTACTTTGATTATGTTGGCCACGGCGCATCTGATAAGCCAGTTGATTACCCATACAGCACATTTGAACGTGCAGATATGGTAGAGGCTATTTGGCAATCCGAAGGTATAAAATCGACCTATATATACGCCTTTGATTATTCGTCTATTGTCACGTTAGAGCTGCTTGCACGCCAACAAGACCGTCTTGAAGCTGGTGAAAAACTAACGACCAAAATCGAAGGTGTCATGTTAATTAATGGCGGGCTTTATGCTGACGGGCATACACATCCGTTAATGACGACACCCATTTTAAAGTCATGGTTGGGCAGTTTTATCACGTCACTTGCGCAAAGGTACAAACCTGTATTTGCCGAAATAACTAAACCCTTATGGTCAAAAGATTTTGACGTAACCCCAAATGAAATTGATGAGTTATACAAGGTAATTGGCCAGCGAAACGGTATATATTCCATGAGTAAATCCGCAGGCTTTTTAAAAGACCATTTGCAAAATCCAGACAGATTAAACTTGACCAGACTGTACCGAAATGCGCGCGGTTCTGTAGCATTTCATGTCGTCGGCAGTGCGCAAGACCCATTTGAAGGTAAGCAGGCCAAACTTGCACAAGAACGTTTGGGCGATGAAGGGCTTGATATTCGAATTTTGCCAGGTGGGCATCTGTCTACATCTGAACACCCAGAATACCTTGCGCAAATTATCAAAGATGTAGCACCAAAAGCCAAACCAGCCCCAGCACTTGTAACAACGATCAGCCCTGTAGCTGTAGCGGGAGCAGTACAATGACGCTGACATTTGACCACCAAATCAACCTTATCCCATCGCCTTTTACAGGCGTCCGTAAACGCGCGGCGGTAGTCGCGTTGGTGTTGGGCTGCACATTAACAGCTATCAACCAATCCGAAGCCGTATTTGGCAGCCAAAATATACGGTATCTGCCTATGGCCTTGAATTTCATCATCCCCTTTATCGTGGTTGTTATTTCTCAGATATTGGGGATTAGGAAAGCCTTATCAGATGCGCCAAAAGTGGGTGGTTTTTTGGAGAATCCGCTGCAAACCGCGTTTAGGCATGGCATTCCCATACGTGCACTATTGCTTGGCCTGTTCGCAGGTAGCCTGAACGCCGTAATTGCCAGTGTTCTGGCGTACTTAACCGACGGAACACTGACTAACCTACCTGTAGCGGCGCTGGCGCAGGCCTTTATTTTGCCAGTGGTTTTTGGCATTTTATCGCAAACGATTTCATACAGACGCACTATGACGGTAAACACTTAACCTATGGCCCTACAATCTACACGGGACTGAGTCGTGTATAATTAGAGCAATATTATTCCAGTCAGCTGAATATTACAGCCAGCTGACTGGTGATCTTACTCTCTGATTTAAAATCAAAAAATCCCATAATTACACAAATATAGACAAATTAGGCAATTTTTGCTACATTTTACGGATTATTTGCACGATTTCGGGGGATTTTCATTTGACCACCTCATCTTTATTATATCCAGAAAGACGACGTCTTATTCAGCCAATCGACCGCCGCCGCCTACTTTTTACTGGTACAGCTGCGGGGGCCAGCCTTGTAATGCCAAATATATCGTGGGCCGCAACTGGTGGTTGCGACACGATAAATGCGTTACTTTCGAATGCACGCGAGCAATCCAATGACCCAGCGCCTTGGACACGGGAAAATGGCGCAATCGCAATCGCCAGATTAGAAGCACAAATTCCTGAGGCACGTGACAAACTTGATGCCGCCCTAAAACGTGGGGGAGAACTGGACCGGGCATTACTGGTAGATATCATAACACTAGTTGGCGGTGCCGCATTTTTTGCAGTAGGCATAGCAACCACTGGAATTCTTACAGCACTTGGAGCCAAAGTTCTACTTGTATCAGGACTTGCCTTTGGCACGGTTATGTTTTTTGCGCAACTTGCTACGAATGACGCCCCCCCCGATGATTTTTCGATGGTAACGGCGGGCGGAGGACTAGAGTCAGCGTTAGGCACGATGGGTGACAAGTTTGCTGAAGCGGGCGTAGCTATCAGCAGAAACTTGGGTAAATTCATGGCTTTGGCAGGAAAGTTACTTGGTGCAGTTACACTGGCACTCACAGCCAAAGAAACACAGGAAACTTATTCCGAAGGTGCAAAAGTAGATCAAGCAATTGAAGAGCTACGCGATGCTTTGGCTGATCTAACACCCCAATTGGCAGATCTACATGACAGGGAAGCGATGAACGAACTTCGCCAAGCAAGTGCTACCGCATTAGCAGAAGACCTAGAACCTTATAGTACGTCTGAATGCGAAACACCCAAACGCAAGAAGCGCCCGAAACTTATCAGGAAATAGAACACGTTAAGGTAAATTGGAGGAAGTCCGATTAACAAAATTATTATGTTTGGCGTCATTGGGATCCCTACAGTCATATTCCTTACCATTTTTGGAAGTAGAATATTGACTACATTCATCGTAAACGAAAATGACCAAATTGATGCACAAACTGGCATGACAGAAGAGCTTATCGGGGGATCTGGCTGGACTGACCCTGGGGCATGGACGATTGAAGAATAGGCATGGCTGAGCGATAAGTGGATTTTGATTGCTAAGGGTAAAATCATGAAATCATTGGCCTCATACGACGGCCCAGTTTGGCGTATTTTACCCCAAACCCTTGTTGACACGCCGACCAATCTAGCAAGGGCACCAGAGGGCCGTTTTCATCATTCGGGTCAAATTGCAGCCTATGCATCGCTTAGCGCGGAAGGGGCAAGCGTTGCAATTCAACGCTATCTTGGCGATCAGATTGTACGCAATTTAGTGTCCATGTGGTTCAAATCTGATTGTGTAGTTGATGAACGTGGAAACAAAGCGGCATCGGTAATTTGGCAAGATATACGCACAAACGAATTGCAATCACCTACATGGGTGTTGTCTGACACTGCGCGAAATACAGGGGCCAAAGCGATGTTATATTCTTCGCGATCACGCCCAGAATTAGAACACATAGTTGTTTTTGATCCTACCTGCCTAAGCTTTGTTGGCCCAGCTACGCCTTTTTAGCTTCGAACACCTAGGCCCTATCTACGCTTGGTATTCTTCGTCTGTCACCCGTTCCAACCAGTCAGCTTGTTTGCCTTCCAACTCTTCCTGGATAGCAATATGGCACATCGCATGATCGGGTGCGGCACCATGCCAGTGTTTTTCCCCCGGTGCGATCCAGATTGTGTCGCCTGGTAAGATTTCTTGAACAGCTTCGCCCAGCTTTTGAATGCGGCCAACACCAGAAATAACATAAAGCGTTTGCCCCAACGGATGGTTATGCCAATTCGTGCGGGCACCAGGTGAAAAACTAACGCGCAATGCACGTACCCGCGCTGGTTCAGGTGCTGAAACGATGGGATCTATCATGACCGAGCCTGTAAAATACTCGGCACCTGCGAAACTGGTTGCGCGGCTGTTAGCTTTGTGGATATCCATATCAGTTCCTAACTGTTTATATCTGATTGTAAGGCGACACAGGCCGCGCGTGTTTATATCTCATCAAGTGGAAAGATAGGTCTGGGCACATTCTTATAGGGAAGTAGATTATACCGGGTTGTACAAAGCGCACCGCTGTCACAAACGATTATTTTTCCTGCGATTGGTTCAAAAGCCGCGCGAAAATGCTGCATGGATTTCAACGCAACCACACGCATTTTTTCAGGGTCTATTCCGAAGGTTCGAAACTGTTGCAAATCGCGCATCTGGTCAGCAATGGTCACGATTAAAATATCCATTCCGCCAACGCGCAATACTACCGTTGGGCCATAATCGCGCTCTAGCCCGCCCAAAATTGGGCCATCACCCATCACTAGGCCGGCACCTTGCCACATAATCTTACCGTCAACCGTAATTGGCCCGCCACCAAAGTCAGGCGCGGTGTTACCGCCAATCGATATTTGAACCTGTTCACCAACCGACGATTTTGACAAAACCTGTACAGCTTTGGCATCAACCAGCGGGCCAAAACATGCGTCTGTTAAGTTTGCCGCCAGCAACGATGCTAATAAAGCGGTGCTATCAGCATAGGCGCCCGCACCTGGATTATCCGCATAATCGGCAATCACCAATGGGCCGTCCGATATATCCCAACCAGCCGCAATATCAGCTGCATCTTGAACTGACATGTAGTCATTTATGACTTCATTGCGCCGGTTCCAGATGTCATCCGCAAGTTCATTTGCAATCATCATGGGGCGTTCATCTTCGCCTTGATATGTCACCAAAACCGTTGGCCCAACTTCTAAAATATCAGAGCTGGCAAAGCCGCCGTTGATGCTGACCGCAAAGATATTGCGACAGGTTTCGTAGGCGCGTGCTATTGTATGACGTTCGATCATTGGGCCAATGTCCGTGCGCCCGCCGTTGACTTCTTCTAACATCGGGCGGCGTACACACAAAGTTCGCGGTGTGATTTCGCCTTGCATAGTTTGATGCAATAATTCAGCCGCTCGACGCCCCGTCGTTCGCATATCGACATGTGGGTAACTTGTGAAAGATACAAGGATATTCGCCTTATCGCACATATTCTGCGTGACATTTGCATGCGGATCAAGGGTAACAGCTATTGGCAGATTTGGCCCGATCACGGCCCGTATGCGGTTCAGTATTTCCCCTTCACCGTCTTCGCAAAACTCTGTTACCATTGCACCGTGCAACATCAATAACACGCCGTCATAATCACCTTTTTCTGCCGCAACAATAAGCGGGTCAACAATAGTATCAAAAGCAACGCGTGTAACCCGACCGCTTGGGCCAGCACACGCACTTATCACATGCTCTACTTGCCAACCGCGATCACCTGCCACATCCAGCATACCAGCCAGTTCTGTGTTTTGACGCCCGCGTTCTGCTATCGCTTGCTCACCCGTCAATAAATAACGGTTCTTGAATGCCCGTAAATCTGTTGGATGAATGCTAAATGTATTCGTCTCATGTGAGATTTCTGCAGTAAGTACTTTATAAGTCAGTTTATGCTTCCTTTAATAAGATGCTGCGAACCTAATATATATACTGTGTAGCCAGAGTTTCTGTGCCCAGAGATAGCTTTCGTAAAATCAACCTTTTCCCGATACAGATCAACTGCACTTAGAGTGGCCGCAATCACCGCAGGTCATGCACCCTTCAACCATGCGCATACCAAACTGTCCGCATGCCGGACAAGCAGGGCCGCGCGGGCGTTCGCCCACTGCAATGGCCTCGGATTTGGGATCTGATTTCAGGTGGGTGCCTTCGCCTGCGATAAATCCGATGCGTACCATGTGTTGTTCAATCACGCCGCCAATAGCAGCCAGAATAGACGGGATGTATTTACCTTGCACCCATGCACCACCGCGCGGGTCAAACACCGCTTTCAATTCCTCAACAACAAAAGACACATCGCCACCGCGACGGAACACGGCGGAAATCATCCGTGTCAAGGCCAAAGTCCACGCATAGTGTTCCATGTTTTTGGAATTGATAAACACCTCAAACGGGCGGCGGTTATCGTTTTCGATCACATCATTAATGGTAATATAAATCGCGTGTTCACTTTCGGGCCATTTGATTTTGTAAGTGTGGCCTTCCAACGCATCAGGGCGGCTAAGGGGTTCGGACAGGTAAACCACATCTGCGCCTTTGTCGATTTCTGGTGCAGTCTCGGTGGTTTCTGAAACGGTCAAAACCGAGCCGGTTACATCATTGGGGCGATACGTTGTACAACCTTTACAGCCCTGATCCCATGCCGCCATATAGACCTGCTTGAAATCATCAAAACCGATGTCTTCGGGGCAGTTAATGGTTTTGGAAATAGAGCTATCAATCCATTTTTGTGCAGCGGCCTGCATGCGCACATGATCCAAAGGCGCCAGTGTTTGGGCGTTTACGAAATAGTCAGGTAAAGCCGTGTCACCAAACTTTTCACGCCACATTTCCACTGCGTAATCCGAGACTTCTTCTTCTGTGCGTGAACCATCTTTTTGCAGAACTTTACGGGTGTAGGAATAAGCAAACACTGGCTCAATGCCGCTTGATACGTTGCCTGCATAAAGGCTGATCGTACCTGTCGGTGCAATCGAGGTTAGCAGTGCGTTACGAATACCGTTTTTGGCAATGGCATCGCGCACATCCGCATCCATATCCAGCATGGTTTCAGAGGCCAGGAATGCATCTTTGTCAAACAATGGAAACGCGCCTTTTTCAGCCGCTAAATCTGCGGACGCCAAATAAGCCGCCCGTGCGATTTGTTTCATCCAGGCCTCGGTACGTTTTGCCGCTTCTTCAGTGCCGTAGCGTTCACCAACCATCAACAATGCATCTGCAAGTCCAGTGACACCCAGCCCAATACGCCGTTTTGCGCGGGCTTCTTGTGCTTGTGCAGCCAGCGGAAAGCGCGATGCATCTACCACATTATCCATCATCCGCACGGCGGTGCGCACCAGATCATCCAATGAAGCCACATCCAGATCAGCCCCACTTTCAAACGGGTCATTCACCAGACGCGCCAAATTAATCGAGCCCAGCAAACATGCACCATAAGGCGGCAATGGTTGTTCACCACACGGGTTTGTTGCGGCAATGGTTTCGCAATAATGCAGGTTATTTTTCTTGTTGATACGATCAATGAAAATTACACCTGGCTCGGCATAATCATATGTCGCTTGCATAATTTTATTCCATAATTCTAGTGCCTTAACAGTTTTATAAACCGTGCCGTCAAACACCAAATCCCACGCCGCGTCAGCCTTAACAGCATCCATAAAATCATCTGTAATCAGGACGGATAGATTAAACATTCGCAAACGCGCACCGTCTTGTTTGGCTTCAATAAACTGGTCAATATCAGGGTGATCGCAACGCATAGTGGCCATCATGGCACCGCGCCGTGAACCCGCAGACATGATCGTGCGGCACATCGCATCCCACACATCCATGAACGATAAAGGCCCGCTTGCGTCAGCTGCCACACCTTTCACAGGTGCCCCCTTAGGGCGCAGGGTGGAAAAATCATACCCAATGCCGCCGCCCTGTTGCATGGTTATCGCGGCCTCTTTGAGCATGTCAAAAATGCCGCCCATGCTATCTGGAACCGTGCCCATAACAAAGCAGTTAAACAAGGTTACTGACCTGTCAGTGCCTGCGCCCGCAATAATACGGCCCGCTGGTAAAAATTTGAAATCTTCCAATGCGTTATAAAATTTATCAGCCCACATATCTGGTTGTTTTTCAACACTAGCCAAAGCACCTGCAATGCGTTTCCAAGTGTCTTCAACACCGTGATCCAAAGGCGTACCAGCAGCATCCTTGAAGCGATACTTCATATCCCAAATTTGTTCGGCGATGGGGGCAGCAAAACGGCTCATGGTGTGTTCATCCTGTTCGGTAAGTAGAAAACCAAAGTAATCTTTTGTTAAGCTCTGGTCAATTCTACAAGCGACACATAAAATAAAAAAATGACGGCATCAAAAATCAACATCATCAAATTAAGTGTGGGCACCGAAAGCGTTGAAACCCTTTCTGAGTGGCAATCAGAACGTCGTGCCCTGATGAACCGCGCACATTCCTTACACATAACCCGCATGTGGCCGCGCCGTGAAGCCGAGGTTTTCAATGACGGCTCAATGTATTGGGTCATAAAAGGCTTCATTCAAGCCCGCCAAAGAATCATCGGCTTTGAAGAAGTTATCGGCGATGACGGCATTCGCCGTTGTGGCATTATGTTGGCGCCAGAGCTAATACGCACCACTGTGGTAAAACGCCGCCCGTTTCAGGGCTGGCGGTATTTAACGGATGAAGATGCGCCCAATGACCTGCCAGTGGGTCGCACATCGGATGATAAATTACCCAAGGAACTGGAAATCGCACTGGCTGATATTGGATTGCTGTAAATGGATATTATCAAAGCCACCGAACGGTTGATGACTATGGATGATGCTACTTGGGCGCGTCATGCAAACCCTTTAAGCGTTTACAGCCGCTTTACAACATTACCCTTGTTAACCCTCGCAATCTGGTCACGGGTTTGGTTTGGTTGGTGGTGCCTAATCCCCATTGCCCTGACAATCCTATGGATATGGTACAACCCGCGCGCGTTTAATCCGCCGCAATCGACCGCAAACTGGGCATCTAGAGTAACTTTAGGTGAAAGAATATATTTGAACCGCAAAGCCACCCCAATACCTGAACACCATTTAGTAATTCTGAAAGTCATCACGGGCATGGCAACGGTTAGCGTTGTTATTTTGGTCTATGGGCTAGTTGTTTTGAATGTATGGGCAACAGTCTGTGGCATGTTGCTAAGCATTATCACAAAGCTCTGGTTTGTTGACCGCATGGTCTGGCTATACATGGAAACACCGAAGGCTTAATTCACCAGATGGTTGTCAATCAGACGCGCACGGCCCACATGGGCAGCTGCAAAAATACGGCATGAACGGCCTTCTGCCTTATCAATCATTTCCAGCGTGTCCGCATCGCGGCATTCAACATAATCCACATGTGAAAACCCGCTTTTCATCAATGCCTTGGCAGCTTTCATACACTCGTCAGTTGCAAATCCACCTGCCGCAATATCATAAGCGGTCTTCTTTAAAATCACGTTTAATTTGCGCGCAATTTCAATTTCTTCATCGTTCAAATACCCATTGCGTGATGATAAGGCCAAACCATATTCATCGCGCACGGTAGGAACACCACGAATTTCTGTTTCAATATCCAGATCACGTGCCAAACGTTTAATCACTGCCAGTTGTTGCCAGTCTTTTTCACCAAAAAACGCCACATCCGCATGCGCTTGATTCAGTAGTTTTGTGACAACCTGCGAAACCCCGTCCATATGCCCAGGCCGTGCGATACCGCACAGGCAATCGGTTAGGCCATCCACAATCACACGGGTGGAAAAACCTGCCGGATACATTTCTGATGCTGACGGGATGAACATCGCATGGCCCCCCGCAGTTGCCACTTTAGCACTGTCTGATTTTTCTGTTTTTGGGTAGCTGTCCAAATCTTCATTTGCACCAAACTGCGTTGGATTAACGAAAATCGTCGTGATAACACGGTCGCATTGATCCAATGCAGCACTGACTAGGGCGATGTGGCCCTCGTGCATGTTGCCCATTGTTGGTACCAGCCCCACGCGCAAACCTGTCGCTTTCCAAGCGGCAACTTGGGTGCGCATTTCTTGAATTGTGCGAAAGGTCTGGATTGTCATATTTTCAATCCCGACAAATCCCAGCCAGTTTTATTAGCCATATCGTCAAGTGCCACCAAAGCCGACTTTGACCAATCAGCAGAACGGCTGGCAAAAACACATGCTTGGGATTGTAAGATCAACCCGTCTGTCAATATTTTCAAATGGTTTGCTTCTAACGTCGCACCTGAAGAGGTAATATCCGCAACCGCTTCTGCCGTCAGGTTTTTGACCACGCCTTCGGTTGCCCCTTGGCTGTCCACCAGTTGATAATCCGCCACGCCACGCGCGCGCAAAAAACCGCGCACAAGGTTATGGTACTTGGTGGCAATCCGTAAGCGATAGCCGTGATTGGCGCGAAATTGTGCGGCTGCCCCGTCTAAATCTTCAACGCAATCGACATCAATCCAGCCATTGGGAACTGCGATAATCAGGTCAGCTTGCCCAAAACCCAATTCCTGCAAATTGACCACAACACGTTCCCAAAGGGGCAGTTTTTCATGGATCAGATCAGTGCCCGTGACACCTAGATGAATACGGCCCGCTTTCAGCTCACGTGGGATTTCACCTGCTGACAACATCACCAGCTCAACACCGTCAACGCCCGACACAACACCAGAATACTCGCGTTCATTGCCCGTGCGTGACAAGGTGATGCCGTGCTCTGCAAACCATTCCATCGTTTTATCCTGAAGGCGGCCTTTAGACGGTACACCAAGTTTCAAAACACTCATGACGCACCCCCCATGACTGCGGCCAGTGCATCAGGGCGAATGACCCCGCCAACCGCAGGAATAGAGCGGCCCTGCCCTAACACTTGGGTCAACGCATCATAACGCCCACCGCTTGAAATGGGGTTCTCACCATCGAAAAAGCTAAACACAAAACCATCATAATATTCCAACGAGGTCAGGCCAAAATTGGCCTCAAACGGTAAATTATCAACATCCACACCTTTGGCGGCCATTGCGTTCAGACGTGTTTCCAAACGGTCAACTGCCAGCGCGAAACCATCCAAACGATCCTGTACTTTGCGCAAGGACTGCAACGCATCGGATGCCATGCCGTGTACCGCTAGCAATTCTTCAAGAACTTCCACCTCGGCGGCAGGTATAGGTGCTGTTGCCGCATCATCTTGCAGGCTTGCAACCCGCGCTAAAACCTCGGCGGCACTTCGCACACCTAACAACGGCCCCGTTGCATTTAGAACTTCAGTAGCACCTATGGCCGCAACATTTTCAATCATCGCCACACGCGTTGGCAGGTTAGCAACCTTGCCGCTGTACATATCCAGCAAGTGGCGAAACCGATCAGGTCGCCAAATTTGACGGCGCAGGCGTTCTTTGCGTCGCGCGGTGGTTGTCAGCCCCTCAATCGCGGCTGCCAACAGGCCAACGTCACCCGTTGCCATGCGCAAATCATACGGTTGCAAAATCTCATGGAACAGCGCGAACACTTCTGCATCCGACGCCGCAGGATCATGGCGGTCAAACAGCTCAAACCCGACTTGCAAATATTCTTTCGCACGGCCCGCACCCGGTTCCTGCTTACGCCAAACAGGGCCGTTATAGGTATAACGCGCAGGTTCCGCACCGTCCGCCATATGCATTTGCACAACAGGCACAGTAAAATCGGGGCGCAGCATTTGTTCACCGTCAACAGGGTCGTCGGTTACATAGGCACGCCCGCGAATATCTTCGCCATATAGATCAAGCAAAACCTCGGCAGGTTGCAGGGCTTCGGCCTCAACCGGTACGGCCCCCGCGCCGATAAAAGCGTTCGACAGGATGCCTGCAAGTGTTTTTACTGCCACAGGTGACATCAGTCCAAACCTTCCGCACGTGCAATCATTTTGCGCACTTCTTCAACCAGGTCGCTGCGCTTAATCTCAATCTGTGCAGGTTGCGCTTTCCATTCTTCCGCCGTTTCTATTTCCGCTGACAGTCGTGTCCCTAATGCAAGGTCTTTGAGCAGCACCACGCCCGCTTCTTTTTCATTACCGCCTTCAATTACCGCCACAGGGCTTTCGCGTTTGTCAGCGTATTTCAATTGGTTACCGAAATTTTTCGGGTTGCCCAGATACACTTCCGCCCGAATACCAGCGTTGCGCAATTCCGCTACCATTGCCTGATAGTCGCCCATACGGTCACGATCCATTACAGTGACCACAACAGGCCCTTTGGGTTTTGAGCTGATCCGCCCTTTTTCACGCAAGGCTGCAAGTAGGCGGTCAACACCAATGGAAACGCCCGTTGCAGGCACTTCTTGGCCTGTAAAGCGTTTGACCAAATCATCGTAACGCCCGCCCCCTGCCACAGAACCAAACTGGCGTTTGCGGCCCTTGGCATCAAGAATTTCGAAGGTTAGTTCGGCTTCATAGACAGGGCCCGTGTAATAGCCGAGGCCACGTACGACGGATGGATCAATGACGATGCGGTCGGGGCCGTAGCCGCCAGCGGCCAGCAGTTCACCAATGGTTTCCAATTCGTTGATACCATCAAGGCCAATGGTTGATCCGCCAACCGCGTTGCGCAAATTCGCAAGTGTGCCTGCTGTATCTGTCGCTTTTGAGGTCAAAAATGCAATCACGGGTTCGGCTTGATCCACCGATAATCCAACGCCGTCAATGTAAGCACCAGAGGCATCCAACCGTCCCTTGGTCAGCAACTCACGCACTCCTCTTTCGCCAACCTTGTCGAACTTATCAATAGTGCGCAAAACTGCATCGCGCTGCGCACCTTCGTTTAGGCCCATAACTTCCAAAACCCCGTTCAAAACCTTACGGTTATTCACCCGAATAATATAATCACCACGCGGAATACCAACCTTTTCCAAAGTATCCGACAACATTGCACAAATCTCGGCGTCAGCAGCCACAGAAGCCGTACCAACAGTATCCGCATCGCACTGGTAAAACTGCCGATACCGTCCCGGCCCTGGCTTTTCATTGCGCCAAACTGGGCCCATCGCGTAGCGGCGGTATGGGGTTGGCAATTCGTTGCGGTGCTGTGCGTAAACCCGCGCAAGCGGTGCCGTCAGATCATAGCGCAACGCCATCCATGCTTCATCTTCATCCTGCCACGCGAACACACCCGCATTGGGGCGTTCCACGTCCGGTAAAAAGCTGCCCAAAGCTTCAACCGTTTCCACGGCACTCGATTCCAGCGCGTCAAACCCGTAACGATGATAGACTTCGGCGATTTGGGACAGCATCGCATTACGCTCTGCCACTTCCGCACCGAAATAGTCACGAAAGCCCTTTGGCGGTAATGCCTTGGGCCTTACAGGTTTTTTCTTTTTATCTCTGGCCATGCGCTTGGCTCCTTTGCTTGGCCGCACATCTAACGGATTGCGCCCAAGGGGGCAAGTTTGTAAGACGGGTTTATGAATGATGAAAACCGTATAACCGAACTTGAAATCCAGCTATCGCATGTCACGCGCATGACGGATGAATTATCTGCGATTATAGCAGAGCAAGCCAACCGTCTGGAACAGGCTGAAACGCGTTTCAGCCTGTTCCAGACGGTTGGC
>CAJXSR010000020.1 GCA_913061275.1 uncultured Paracoccaceae bacterium
AACGAATAGCCGCTTAAATGAGAACATGGAGCGGCACTAAACCGCGACAGGTCCAGTCGTGATAGCGTTGATTGTTATGTCTAACGTCAGCACCTGTGGGACAAATTTGAGGATTTAAATAAGGGAGGATTTAGTAAGTTGGATCATCAATACTGGTAGTAGGCTTTGCAAATGCAATCAAATCTGCAAGGTTGGAAATTGTTACACGTGAACCGCTCACTTGAACTCCGTAGGGTTGCAAGGCTTTGATTGCGCGAGATAGGTTTTCTGGGGTCATTCCAAGATAGGATGCCAATAGACGCTTTTCCATCTTCAACTCGAATTCAACCGCATTGCCCGCAAACTTGTACTGGCGCAAAAGATAATTAGCCAAACGTTCGATAGAGGTACGCAATTTCAGGTTTTTGGTGGTTTTCACTACGGATCGATAACATTGGGCCAATTCATTAACAACAGAACGTGCAAAAATGTTGTCGATATCAAACACGGCACGAACATCTTTGGATGGTAGTAAAATGATGCGTGATTTTTCATGTGTTCGTGCCGACATAAGGTATGGAGAATCCTTAATTACGGCCGCCAAAATAAACGTAGAGACAGGCCTTACAGTCGCCATCACAGTTTCGCGGCCATTCCACCTAGAAAAAAGTTCAACACTTCCTTCAACCACAATATGTAAAAAATCACAGGGTTCGTCTTCTGTGATCAGCTCTATTTGGGGAGGGAAGTTTTGAATATAAGCACCCCGTAATAAGGTTTCGAAATTAATATCTGCCATCTCGCGAAACAAAGCCAAGGATCGGATCTCTTGAATGTCGATTGGTTTCATAAGTGATTCAGCCTTCAGATAAGTATTTGATGTTTATCAAGGATAAAGAAGGAAGATGTCAAGTTCGCGGTTAACCGTTTCAAGTATTACGCGCCAAATTTATAATATTACAACCCCAATTACTTTAGATGGTTACTTATTTTACCCACAAACCTTCCTGTTTTTGACACAGATCAAGAACGTCATCCCATTTAACCGTCACTTCATTGCAAAGCCTGCATTGGCTGGGATTTTAATTAAGAGATGTGAGGGGCCATTAATGGAACTGCAAAACAAAGCCACAAGCCTATGGCGCAATTTTTTCAACGTAAGAATGGTTCAGATTAGAACCTTCCACATGACGTGGTTTGCGTTCTTTTCATGCTTTTTTGCATGGTTTGGCATCGCACCACTGATGATCATCGTGCGTGAAGAACTGGATCTGACAAAATCACAAGTTGGTTGGTCAATTATCGCGTCAGTAGCGGTAACGGTGTTTGCGCGATTCTTTATCGGTTGGTTATGTGATCGGATCGGGCCAAGACTATCTTATACATATTTGTTGACACTTGGTGCGTTTCCCGTAGCCGGGATCGGACTTGCAGATAGCTTTGAAAGCTTTTTGTTCTTCCGCTTACTAATCGGTGTGATCGGGGCGTCGTTCGTTATTACGCAATATCATACATCTGTTATGTTCGCGCCGAACGTTGTGGGCACGGCCAACGCTACATCAGCGGGTTGGGGTAACTTAGGCGGCGGTGTCACACAGTTTGCCATGCCAATGGTGTTTTCGATGTTTGTTGTCGGTTTCGGATTTACCGATGCACAAGGTTGGCGTTTGTCCATGATGGTTGTGGGTGCGGTTATCTTTTGTACTGGCATCGCATATTACTACCTGACCCAGGATGCGCCTGAAGGGAACTATAAAGAATTGCGTGAAAAAGGGCTGTTGCCGAAGAAAGAAAAAGTCACCCGTGATTATTTCAAGGCAATGCAAGATTACCGCGTTTGGGTTTTGTTTCTGATTTATGGTGCTTGTTTCGGTATCGAGCTTACAGTCAACAACGTGGCAGCCCTATACTTCTTTGATTACTTCGACCTAAGCCTATTGGCTGCGGGTGGGGTGGCTGCATCTTTTGGCTTGATGAATATCTTCGCGCGGACTTTGGGCGGCATCTTTGGCGATAACTTCGGGGCCTTATGGGGCTTGAAGGGCCGGTCATTCTGGTTGTTCATAGTGCTATTGGGCGAAGGCCTTGCACTGATGCTGTTTAGCCAAATGCAGGTTCTGTTTCTGGCAATCCCGACATTGATCATCTTCTCATTGTTCACACAGATGGCTGAAGGTGCAACATACTCTGTGGTGCCTTTCATCAACAAAAAGGCACTGGGTGCAGTAGCCGGTGTTGTTGGTGCTGGCGGTAACGCAGGTGCGGTTGCAGCAGGGTTCTTGTTCAAGGGCGCGATGGAATGGAATGATGTGTTCTTTGTCATCGGGGTAACCGTGGCATGCGCATCGGTTCTGTCATTCTTATTACGCTTCTCGCCTGAGCAAGAAGCAGAAGAAAAGGCAGCTTTTGAAGCAGCTCAATTCGATACGCTGCAACTGAAAGCTGACCGTGCAAATGCTGCACTGCGCCATTCAGTTGAAATTGTCGAAGAATATAAACGCACACATAAGGCGTAAGCCTAACTGAAATTGGCGGGCCACTGATGGCCCGCTTCAATCTCACCAGAGGAGACGAAAAGTGGGACAAGATCTAAGAAACTATACACCGGATGATGAGGCCTATTGGGAGTCTACCGGTAAAGCGATTGCCACGCGCAATCTGTGGATATCCATCCCGTCGCTACTATGTGGCTTTGCGGTTTGGCTATATTGGGGCATCATCACAGTTCAGATGATCAATCTGGGCTTTGCCTTTGAAAAATCCGAACTGTTTACATTGGCCGCTATTGCAGGCCTGACGGGCGCTACACTGCGTATTCCGTCAACCTTCTTTATCCGGATTGCGGGCGGGCGAAACACAATATTTTTCACCACCGCATTGTTGATGATCCCTGCGATTGGCGCGGGTTATGCATTGCAAGATCCCAATACACCACTTTGGAAATTCCAAGTTCTGGCGTTCCTATCTGGTATCGGTGGCGGTAACTTTGCCAGCTCGATGTCCAACATCAGTTTCTTTTACCCCAAGAAAATTCAGGGCTATGCACTGGGTATGAATGCGGGTCTGGGCAATTTCGGTGTGACCACAATGCAAATTGTGATCCCGTTGGTGATGACATTTGGTCTGTTCGGTGGTGATCCGCTGGTTCTACAAAACACATCTGGTACATTGATCGGTAAAATTCCGGCAGGCACAGAAACCTATATCCATAACGCTGGTTACGTATGGCTTCTGGCCCTTATTCCACTGGCCTTTGCGGGTTGGTTGGGGATGAACAATATTCGTGATGAGCATGTATCACCTGACATTCCAGGCCCGATAGGCGCTTTCAGCACTATCACAGGTATGCTGCTTGTCGGTTTCGTTACGGCTGCTTTCGGCCTTTGGCTACTATTGCCTGCCAAAGTGGGCGGTTCTGGTTTCATGGTGTCCAAATGGTTGGTGTTACCGATTGTTATCGCACTGACTGTGTTCTTGTTGAAAATGATCCCGGGTGCTGTGGGTCAAAACCTGACACGCCAGTATAAAATCTTCAACAACAAGCACACATGGGCGATGACTGTGATCTACACAATGACCTTTGGTTCATTCATCGGTTTTGCGGCGACATTTGCGCTGGCAATTAAAGTGGTGTTTGGTTTTCAACACGTCATGGTCGACGGTGTGATGACACACAATCTAGCAAACCCCGATGGGCCGTCTGCCTTGATGTATGCTTGGATGGGGCCGTTTATCGGCGCTTTAATCCGTCCTTTGGGTGGTATGATTGCCGATAAAATGGGCGGCGCGAAAGTGACCCAGATCATTTCTATCGCAATGGTGGCATCGGCCCTAGGTGTGGCTTACTTCCTGAAGCTGGCTTATGTTTCAGAAACACCGCAAGATTACTTTTTGCCATTCATGGGATTGTTCCTAATCTTGTTTGCCGCAACGGGTATCGGAAACGGCTCTACCTTCCGCACAATCGCGGTTGTGTTTGACAAAGAACAGGCTGGCCCGGTTCTAGGTTGGACATCTGCTGTAGCTGCATATGGTGCCTTCATTATCCCCAAAGTGTTTGGTGAGCAGATCAAAGCTGCCACACCTGAGTATGCACTTTACGGGTTTGCCGTTTTCTACGGTGTTTGCATCTTGATCAACTGGTGGTTCTATTTGCGCCCCGGTGCATACGTGAAAAACCCATAAACAAAACAATCAACCTGTCCTGTGCCACGGCACAGGGCAGGGTATATCCAACCAGGAGAATGATATGAGTCATCTGCTCGACCGCCTAAATTTCTTCCAGTCAAAAGAGCTGGATCAATTCTCAAATGGCCACGGCCAAACCACATGCGAAAACCGCGATTGGGAAGACACTTATCGAAATCGCTGGCGGCATGATAAGGTTGTTCGTTCCACCCACGGGGTGAACTGCACGGGTTCTTGTTCCTGGAAAATCTACGTTAAATCTGGCATTGTAACTTGGGAAACACAGCAAACTGACTACCCGCGCACACGCCCTGATTTGCCAAACCACGAACCACGCGGCTGTGCCCGTGGCGCCAGCTACAGTTGGTATCTATATTCCGCTAACCGTGTGAAAAACCCACTTATTCGCGGTAAATTGATGAAGGCATGGCGCAAGATGCGCGAAAACCTTTCACCGACCGCCGCATGGAAAGCCCTGCAAGAAGATCCAATTCTGCGCGCGACTTATGTCAAGACACGTGGCAAGGGCGGTTTTGTGCGGGCAAACTGGGACGAGGCGACAGAAATTATCGCCGCAGCTAATGCATACACCGCAAAAACGTATGGCCCTGACAGGGTGTTTGGGTTTTCCCCTATCCCAGCCATGTCAATGGTCAGCTACGCAGCGGGCTCACGTTACCTAAGCTTGCTGGGCGGTACTGTGATGTCGTTCTACGATTGGTATTGCGATCTGCCGCCAGCATCTCCGATGACTTGGGGGGAACAAACTGACGTTCCTGAAAGTGCCGATTGGTACAACTCTGGCTTCTTATTACTTTGGGGCAGTAACGTGCCGCAAACCCGTACACCTGATGCGCACTTCTATACCGAAGCACGCTATCGTGGTACTAAATCTGCTGTGATCTGTCCTGACTATTCGGAAGCCGCAAAATTCGGTGATATTTGGCTGGCCCCAAAACAGGGAACAGACAGCGCACTGGCAATGGCAATGGGGCACGTTATCTTGCGTGAATTCCACCTTGATCGCCAAACCGAATATTTTGAAGATTATTGCCGTAAATACAGTGATTTCCCGATGCTTGTTCGTCTGGAAGAGAAAGATGGAAAGCTTATTCCGGGCCGTTTCTTGCGTGCAGATGATCTGCGCGGCAAACTTGGTGAGAAAAACAATCCCGAATGGAAAACTGTGGCTTGGGATAGCAAGGCCAATGGACCGTGCGCCCCGAATGGCTCTGTTGGTTACCGCTGGGGTGAAGACGGCGAATGGAACTTGGAAGAACGTGCCAAAGGTGCTGATACCATGTTGCAGATGTCAAATATCCTTGAAGGCGACCATGACGATATTGTCGGGGTTGATTTCCCGTATTTTGGCGGCGAAGCAACAGAGAACTTCGTGAAATGTGAACACCCTGACGTTCTGACCAAGAACATTCCTGTAAAACGTATCAAAACAGACAAGGGCGAAGTTATCGTGGCCACAGTGTTTGATCTGTTCTGCGCAAACTACGGCTTGGATCGTGGTTTGGGTGGCGACTGGGTTGCGACAGACTATGCGGAAGATATTCCTTACACACCTGCTTGGGCTGAGAAAATCACGGGCGTATCTGCTGATAAGATTGAAACTGTTGCGCGCGAATTTGCCCGCAATGCTGAGAAAACCAATGGGAAATCCATGATTATTTTGGGTGCTGGTCTAAACCACTGGTATCACATGGATATGAATTATCGCGGCATTATCAATATGCTGGTGATGTGTGGTTGTGTGGGTCAATCGGGTGGCGGTTGGAGTCACTATGTGGGGCAGGAAAAACTGCGTCCGCAAACTGGTTGGCAACCGTTGGCATTCGCACTGGATTGGATGCGTCCACCACGGCACATGAATTCCACATCTGCGTGGTATGCGCACACAGACCAATGGCGTTATGAACAGTTGGCTACAGATGAAATCTTGTCGCCTACTGCGCCAGAAGGTGATTGGGATGCTAGTCTGATTGACTATAACATCCGTGCCGAGCGCATGGGTTGGTTACCATCTGCACCGCAATTGAAAACCAATCCGTTTGAAGTGGCAAAAGCTGCGAAGAAGGCGAAAAAGGAAATTCCTGCCTATGTTGCGGATCAGTTAAAGTCTGGCAAATTAGAGATGTCTTGCGAAGATCCGGATGCTCCGGAAAACTGGCCGCGTAATCTATTTGTTTGGCGTTCTAACCTGCTGGGATCATCTGGTAAGGGTCACGAATATTTCTTGAAACATCTTCTGGGAACAGATCATGGCGTGATGGGCAAAGATCTTGGCGAAGAGGGCGGTCAAATGCCCAAAGAGGCCAAATGGCATGAAGATGCACCAAAAGGCAAACTTGATCTGCTGGTGACCATCGACTTTAGGATGTCCACAACGGCTGTTTATTCAGACATCGTTTTGCCGACTGCAAGTTGGTACGAAAAAGACGATATGAACACGTCTGATATGCACCCGTTCATTCACCCACTTCAGGCGGCTGTTGATCCAGCTTATGAAAGTAAATCGGATTGGGAAATCTTTAAAGCGATTGCCAAGAAGTTTAGTGAAGTGTCTCCTGAAATTTTGGGCGTTGAAACTGATATTGTTCAACTGCCAATCCTGCACGATACACCTGCCGAGATTGCACAAGATCAAGTGCTGGACTGGAAAAAAGGTGAATGTGATCTGATCCCTGGCAAAACCGCACCAAACTATGTTGTGGTTGAGCGGGACTATCCTAATCTTTACAAGAAGTTCACATCTATAGGCCCACTCTTAGATAAGCTTGGGAACGGTGGTAAAGGCATTAACTGGAATACCGAAGTAGAGGTGCAGCATCTGCGTGATCTAAACGGTGTTGTTTTAGACGAAGGCGTTTCCGAAGGGATGCCAAAGTTGGACACAGCTATTGATGCTTGTGAAATGATCCTGATGTTGGCACCCGAAACCAACGGTGAAGTTGCCATGAAAGCTTGGGCAGAACTGTCCAAGGCAACAGGTCGTGAACATGCGCATCTTGCCCAAGGTGCGGAACATACCAAAATCCGTTTCCGCGATATTGCCGCTCAACCGCGCAAGATCATTAGTTCGCCTACATGGTCGGGCATTGAAAGCGAAGAGGTTTGCTATAACGCAGGCTACACCAACGTGCATGAGTTGATTCCATGGCGCACCTTGACGGGCCGTCAGCAGCTTTATCAAGATCATCTATGGATGCGTGCGTTTGGCGAAGGGTTTTGTGCGTATCGACCTCCTGTTGATCTGAAGACAATTAATTCGGACATCAACACGGACGAAGGTGAGCCGCATGTGATCCTGAATTTCATCACACCACACCAGAAATGGGGTATTCACTCGACTTATTCCGACAACCTGATGATGCTAACGCTGAACAGGGGCGGGCCAGTTGTTTGGCTGTCTGAAAACGACGCTAAAATAGCGGGCTTGGTCGATAACGATTGGGTTGAGGTTTACAATGCCAATGGTGCTTTGACTGCGCGTTGTGTTGTGTCCCAACGGATGAAAGATGGTACGATCTTTATGTATCACGCTCAGGAAAAGATCGTGAATACGCCAGGCTCCGAAAAAACCGGAAATAGGGGGGGTATCCACAACTCTGTGACGCGAACAACAGTGAAACCGACCCATATGATTGGGGCCTATGCCCATCAAAGCTATGGTTTCAACTACTACGGCACTGTGGGTTCAAATCGTGATGAGTTCGTTATTGTAAGAAAAATGCGCAAGGTTGATTGGCTTGACCAACCCGCGACAAACGTGGAGGCAGCAGAATGAAAGTTCGCGCACAAATAGGCATGGTTCTGAACCTTGATAAATGTATCGGGTGTCACACATGTTCGGTCACTTGTAAAAACGTATGGACCAGCCGAGACGGTGTTGAATACGCTTGGTTCAACAATGTTGAAACCAAGCCCGGCACTGGCTACCCAACAGACTGGGAAAACCAGTCGCGTTGGAACGGTGGTTGGGAACGTACCAAACGCGGTAAACTGCAACCGAAACAGGGTGCTAAATGGCGGATTTTGGCGAATATTTTCGGCAACCCCGACCTGCCAGAAATTGACGATTACTACGAACCGTTTGATTTCGATTATGACCACCTGAAATCAGCCCCAGAAATGGAGGCGTTCCCAACGGCACGCCCGCGTTCCAAGATCACTGGAGAGCGGATGGAAAAGATCGTCAAAGGGCCAAACTGGGAAGAAATCCTAGGCGGTGAGTTCTCTAAACGATCTGAGGATTACAACTTCGAGGGTATTCAAAAGGAAATCTACGGCGAATACGAAAATACCTTCATGATGTATTTGCCGCGTCTTTGCGAGCACTGCTTGAACCCAACATGTGTAGCATCATGCCCATCGGGTGCGATCTATAAGCGTGAAGAAGATGGTATTGTTCTGATCGATCAGGAAAAATGCCGTGGTTGGCGGATGTGTGTATCTGGTTGTCCTTACAAAAAGATTTACTACAACTGGGAATCTGGCAAATCAGAAAAATGCACCTTCTGCTATCCACGCATTGAATCTGGCAACCCAACAGTTTGTTCGGAAACATGTGTGGGCCGAATTCGTTATTTAGGCGTGATGCTTTATGATGCGGACAAGATCGAAGAAGCGGCAAATGCGCCTGAAACCACTGATCTTTATGAAGCGCAACTTGATGTTTTTCTGGATCCAAAAGATCCCGAGGTTATTGCAGCGGCGCGTGCTGATGGTGTGCCTGAGGATTGGATTAAATCCGCGCAGGAAAGCCCAGTTTGGAAAATGGCGATGGATTGGAAAATTGCATTTCCGTTGCATCCAGAATACCGCACCTTGCCAATGGTTTGGTATATCCCACCGCTTTCGCCCATCCAGAACGCGGCAGCAGCTGGTCAAATTGGCGTAGATGGCGACATGCCAGACGTAAAATCCCTGCGTATACCAGTGAAGTATCTGGCAAATATGCTGACCGCAGGTGACGAAGAACCAATCGTGACAGCATTGGAGCGGATGTTGGCTATGCGTTCATATATGCGGTCGAAAACCGTAGATGGGGTGATTGATGAAGGTATCGCAGAGCGCGTAGGTCTTAATAAAAATCTGATTGAAGACATGTATAAAATCATGGCTATTGCGGATTATGAAGATCGTTTTGTGATCCCGACAACCCACCGTGAACTTGCAGAAGATGTTTTGGATTTACGTGGTGGCTGTGGTTTCACAGACACCAATGGATGCTCAACAGGTATCAACAAAGGCTCGATGTTTGGTGGCAGTAAAAAAGCGGCGTTCACAATGCCGAAGGAGGCGTAAAGATGATTGACCGTACTTTAAAAGCCCTGTCTTTAATCCTGAGTTACCCAACTAAGGATCTTCAGGAAGCTATGTCGGAAATCGGAGGCGTCTTAGCCTCTGAAACACGATTAACTGCTGCTGTAAGACGGGCACTTCGTCCGATTGTACTGGAATTGGCAGAAAGTGATATTTATGTCCTTGAAGAAGGATATGTAGCTCTTTTTGATCGCTCACGAACATTATCATTAAATCTGTTCGAACATGTTCACGGTGAAAGTCGCGATCGCGGAGGCGCGATGGTCAGCCTGATGGAGACATACCGCGATGCGGGGTTTGACCCGATGACCAGCGAATTACCAGACCACTTGCCAGTTTTGTTGGAATTTCTGTCAATGCGTCCTTTTGCTGAAACAAAGGACATATTAGCGGATGCTGCACATATCTTTGAAGCATTAAGCGAACGGTTGACAAGACGTGAAAGCAGCTATGCGCCTGTATTCAAAGCCCTTGTTCAGCTGTCTTGTGCAAAAATAGACAAGAATGCCGTGGCAGAGTTGTTAGAGCAACCCGAAGATGATCCAGATGATCTGGAAGCTTTGGATCAGGTTTGGGAAGAAAGCGAGGTCATCTTTGGCCCCGATCCCAATGCTGGTTGTCCGCAAGTGCGCGACATGCTTGCGAACATGGATACACCTGTAAACCCTGCACCGGCTAAGCCGGTTGCAGCTGAGTAATGGAGGCCTAAATGCATCATTTTCTATTTGGAATATACCCGTACATCGCACTGTCGGTGTTAATAATTGGCTCTATTGCGCGCTACGAACGTGACCCATTCACATGGAAATCAAGCTCTAGTCAGTTGTTGCGTCGCAAACAACTGATCATGGGATCTATCTTGTTTCATGTAGGTGTACTTACAATCTTTGCAGGTCACTTTGTGGGTCTGTTGACACCGATTTGGTTTTTCGACGCACTAGGTATTAGCCACGGAGCAAAACAGATATTGGCAGTTGTTGCAGGCGGCATCGCAGGCATTATGGCCCTTGTTGGGGGGCTGATGTTGCTTAATCGCCGTATGAATGACCCACGTATTCGTAAAACCTCTAGTTTTGCTGATATTGCAATTCTTGTTTTATTGCTGGCACAACTGATCCTTGGGCTTGGAACAATTTATGTGTCACTTCAACATCTTGATGGCCACGAAATGGTAACGTTCATGTCATGGGCGCAAGGTATCTTTACCTTCAATCCAGATGCGGCAAGCTACATTGAACATGCAGCTATGATTTTCAAACTGCATATCTTCCTTGGGCTGACAATCATTTTGGTGTTCCCGTTTACAAGATTGGTTCATATGTTGTCAGTTCCGTTGCGGTATTTGACACGTCCAGGCTACCAAATCGTTCGTTCGCGCCGTCAATCCACAACACCTAAACGGAGGGGATAGTAATGAATCGCCCACTTTTTCCCGAAGTTATCGTCAACGGCGAAGTTATCTCTTCTGCCAGTATCGCCACTGAAGCGCAAAACCACGAGGCGCCTAAGGGCAAACCAGGTATTGCGTGGCGTAAAGCAGCACAAGCTTTGGTGATACGCACGCTTTTGTTGCAAGAAGCGCGTAATCGTAAACTTGCAACTGAGCCAGCAGATCTAGGTGATAAAAGATTTGAAACAACCGAGGAGGCTCTGATCAGGGGCCTTCTTGAAACCGAAGTGAATGTGGATCCACCAAGTGAAGAAACGGTTGCGGCCATTTGGAATAAAGACGCTTCAAAATTTAGATCGCCGCCACTGTGGGAAGCATCGCATATTCTATGTGCGGCTAACCCCGCAGATGAAGAAGCCACAAAAAAGGCCTGCCTCAGAGCTAAAGCACTTGCCAAAACGGCAACGGATGATCCGAAAAGTTTTGTGCGCCTTGCAGCCAATCAAAGTGATTGTTCTTCCAAATCTAACGGCGGCGCTTTGGGCCAGTTAAACCCTGGTGATACAGTGCCGGAATTTGAAACTGCATTAAAACAATTATCGCAAGGTCAGATCACTTCTGAGCCCGTAAAAACCCGATTTGGCTATCACATTATACGGTTGGATGCACGTGCAGAGGGCATGATTTTGCCGTTTGATATTGTTCGCCCACGTATAGCAGAGGCTTTGGAAAAATCCGCTTGGGCAAAGTCAGCCCAGAATTTCACACAGCAACTTGTCGCTTCAGCTAATTTGGAAGGCATTGAATTACAAGCGATTTAGCCGAAAAAGGAATGGGTATGACTGTTTTGCAAAGGCTGAATGTGCCTTCTTGTGGTTGTGATGAAATGAATATTTCGCAAGGTCTGATATCGGTTGATCAGGCGTTGTCAGTCATCGACGCGCAGGTCAAAGCCGTGGCCAATACTGAGATTGTTTTACTATCTCAGGCTCTAGGTCGCACTCTTGCCGTCCCCATTTTGGCACCTACCATGCTGCCCCCATTTGACAATTCAGGAATGGATGGGTTTGCCGTAAGAATTGCCGATTTAGAAGGCCAAGGGCCTTGGGAATTGCCAGTGGCGGATCGAATTGTTGCAGGTGAAGGGCGCACAGTGAAATTGTCTAGTGGTTCTGTTGCGCGTATTTTCACAGGAGCGCCACTTCCCGAAGGTGCCGATGCCGTTATCATGCAAGAGCAGGTTAAATCGGTTGGAGATAAAATCACAGTCATACATCGCCCTGAGATGGGCGAAAATATTAGGCGCGCTGGAGAAGACAGGGCAAAAGGTGCGGAGATTTTACCAGCTGGTCATATTTTTTGTTCGCGTAGTATTGCTGCCGCAGCAAGCCCCGGTGCAGGGAAAGTAATTGTTTTTTGCAAGTTACGCGTAGCCATATTGATGACGGGTGATGAAACTTTACCCGCTGGTACGCCACTGTCATCTGGAACTATTTGGGATGTTAATACGCCAATGTTAACAGCGGCCCTTGCCGTGAACAGTGTAGATATCATCGCAATTGAGCATGTTGAAGATACGATTGAAGCACTTGTTGATAAGTTTGATCGGCTTTCCACTACCGCTGATTTGATCATTACAACAGGCGGTGTGTCTGTTGGCGAAGAAGATCATGCACACGAAGCTGTTCACAGTGCAGGCGGTCGTATTGCAGTAGCAGGTGTCGCCATTAAACCCGGAAAGCCTGTGACGATCGGGCGAATTGGCCGCGCAGTTTACTTAGGCTTGCCTGGCAATCCAGTTTCTGCTTTCGTAACTTGGACTGTGTTTGGAATTCCTATTTTGACCAAAATGTCGGGGGCACGTAAACCTGCAAGTGTTCGCAGGTATGTGAAATCAACTGCACCCATATCCCACAAATTGGGGCGCTGTGAGTATCGACCAGCAACTATTGTTGGCATACAGGAAAGCGGCCTGGAAGTTGTCGAAACATTATCAAAAACGCACTCAGCGCAACTAACGCCATTAACTATGGCCGATGGATTGGTGTTGATCCCAGCGGATATAGAAACAATTCCGCTTGGTGACCTGATTGAATTTCTTCCCTTTTGCAAAAACTGAATATCTGACCTGAAAGGTTAACCTAATGAAAATAGCCTATATAATGTCTCCAAGTAAGGGAAATACAGATCAGGTTTTAGCGCATCTGGCCGCGCAATTAAGCACACAAGGATTGCGAACGTGCGGTGTGGTTCAGATAAACACAGATGCAGATGATTGCGAGCACCCCTGTGATATGGACGTCCAAGTTCTGCCAGACGGGCCTATTATTAGAATTTCGCAATCCCTTGGTCGTGAAGCCAAAGGATGCAGGCTTGACCCTGAAGCCCTTGAAGGTGCCGTTGCAGAAGTGATCAAACGGCTGGACAACACAATAGACGTATTGATTTTGAACAAATTCGGCAAACACGAGGCTGATGGCCGTGGGTTTCGTGATATTATAGGGGAAGCATTGTCACTAAACATTCCAGTAATCACTGGTGTAAATGCTCTGAACTTGGATGCGTTCCAGGAATTTTCAGGCGAATATGCGACAGCCGTTGAACCAACCGTAAATGCCCTATCTGGATGGCTGCAATATGTTATGGATAAAGCTGGGCGTATCAAAGTTGAGTGCCCCTCTAATTCTCACTTAAGCCGCAGTTCTGGACAAATATTGGACAAAAGTATTGAAGAGAGCATTACCTGAAAGGTAAATATTCATTTAAATATTGAAATGTACGGTAAAATTGATAGTAGAAATTTAAAGTAGATCAAATTCACCTACCAACGTAGGAATAATGCTAGACATTCACGTTAACGGTGCGTCACATATTAAATATGATGAATTAAGTTAAGAAACCCTCCATTATTCAAACACTCAATTCTGTCCCACAGGTGCTGACGTTAGACAAAATGAGCACCCGGAGCGGCACTTAAGCGCGACACTTCCAGTTTGTTGTGTGGTTTCTATTGGAATAACTTCAAGCATGTTTTTGCCCGCAAGTTTTGCAAACTGGATCAAATTAATTGGTTTTGTAGCAAGTTTTGCAGATATTGGCTTTGGTTCAGCCACATCATCAATATTTTCAGTAATTCCCACACTATTCTCCACAAATATTTGTTTTACAAAGAACATCGGAAATGATTTTTGTCAGCCGTCAGCGTAGAATTGCTAAACTATTGTGTCAACTATTGCATCTGATGCGTTGGCGTATTGCCAGTGCAGATTAGCTAGGGATTTTATCTAGCTCTATGATGAACGTAGTGCCTTCACCTAAAACACTGGTAAAATCTATCGACCCGTTATGCCCATCCATAATATTTTTTGTAATATACATTCCCAAGCCAGTGCCGCCAATTTTACGTTGTATGGTGGAATCTACTTGGGTGAATTGCCCGAATACCAAATCTTTAGAACTTTCGGGTATGCCTTCGCCATAATCTTTTATATAAATGCAGGCTTTGTCGGTATGTTCTTTAAGTGTTATTTCGACCAGTCCGCCTTTTTCAGAAAACTTTACGGCATTTGATAAGATATTTGCCATAACCTGCATCATTCGATCATGGTCAGCATTTACAAATACGGGTTTTTCAAGGCCGAAAGTTTTGAATGTCGCGCCCATAGTTTGGCCAAAGCTTTCATTTGCCTCAACGGCTTCTTGAATTAAGTGTGCTAGATCAACAGGGCTAAGTTTGAAATTCATTTTCCCAGATTCGAACTTTTGCACATCAAGAAGGTCATCAATTAACACCGCAAGGCGGTTACTGTTCTTATAGGCTATATCAACAACATTATCGATTTTAGGCGAGGTATCCCCTAATCCGCCACTTTTTATCAAACCAAGTGAACCCTTTATGGATGTCAAAGGTGTGCGCAGTTCATGGCTGACGATTGATACAAACTGGGATTGCATCTCGTATGCATTTTCTGCGCGGTCACGTTCCAATTCTAAATCCGTCAACTGATTTAGGTTGTTTCGGTAAAGTTTCAAAAAGATCCTTGAGCAATCAATGATGAAGTATAAAACAAATACGACAGTCAAAAACTGTAACCATAAATACGAGTCTAAGGGGGGGCGTACCACCCATAGATCACGCGCTGGGATGTATAGAAATGTCAGGCTGTATACGGTTAGTCGCGCAATCAGCACACGTAATAATTGGTGATTGTTCATTGCCGCAAAAAGGGCTGCAGAGAACAAAAAGAACAAGGGTGTGAAATGTACTGAATGGCCTTCTTCATATGCAACAAGTATTACAAATAATGAAACTGCAAACGCACTTAATGTGGAACTGATCGTCAGTAGGTGTAGAAATCGAAAAGCGGTTTTGGGGCTTTTCCCATCCCATTTAATAACGCGTGTGGAAATGGAATAATCTAGAATTTCAGTTGCCAAAGCAAATAGATAACACGCGATAGCAATAGGGTAGTTATAGAAATAACCCGTTAAAGCGGCAGCACCTATAAACATAAACTGCCGTTGCCATATTAAACTTAACCCACCTTGGGCAAAGTCTTTTAACTGTCTTTTAAGATGCTTCATGCCCATCAAATCTGCCCGATCCATATATCAAAAAGTGCCGTTTGTGATTGGCCTTTTCGCGTAACCACTACAGTTATTGCCTGTTTTTTTATGGTTACTAATCTACATGTAAATTACTGTAAAAAAGCACATACATAAAGCGTTATGCACTGTTTTACTGATTTATCGGTCATAATGACGGTTATTTTACTTAAAAAGTAAGAAAACTTTTCGTTATAATTGCTGATTATACGGATAAGTTGTTTATGAATTTAGATTTCAATCTAAGGATGTCACCAATATGAATTGGTAACATTTATATTTGGCAGATTATGGGTGTGAATAACACCTAATGCAGTATTGGTGAAAGTTTCATTTGGGCAACTTGGGTTTCAAAACCATCAATCGTCATTTTAGGGCCAGCTGCTTGCGCGTCTAATCCTAGTCTGCCGATCCATCTTGACCAAACAGCGGGCACGAGCCCAAGAATTTCGGTGGCACCCAAAGAGTGTCCTGCATTAATAAGTTCGCCCATTAAATTAGCCTGCACACGCATTCGCATTTTCGCGGGTACATTTTTAGAAACAAACACACGCGAGGATTCCCATATATCCTCTGCTACGGGTGCTTTGAAATTTAATAGGTTAGAGGGGATGTCGTCTAACATTCCCTTCTGGGCGTCGCGTATCATGTAGGAATATATCCCACACCTGGCAGTTGTTGGCGTTAGTCTGATCCCCGCTAGAATTTCACCATACTCATGTACGGCAATCCAACGGCTGGCAGGTGTATCATATTGGTCATATTCCATCCCATCTGCTTCGGAAAGATCCCAGTGATTTTGCACAATAAAGGATTGCCTACGAGCGCGCAGAAGGTTGGTAAACAGCTTGCCATGATAGTGCATGTTGCTGAATGATAAAGTCGTTGTCTGCATCTTACTTCCTGTTTCTTCAATTAAAGTTTCTTACGCATTATAAAAAATACGCACCGGATTTTTTACATAGCGATCCATTAACCGGACAAAGAACGCCAGAAACTTAAACTATTTAAAAGAGACAAACCTAAACCATGCCGCACAATTTGATGTTGCGGTCATTGGCGTATTCGGATGTTTGGTACTTATATGCTGTACCTTACAAGCGATGTTAAACGCCTTATTTATAATAGTGGGGCTTTATCTGGCAAAACTGCCAAATATGCTCCGTTACTCGTTACTAAATTTGCCTCAATTCTCACTACTCTACCCCTAAAGTTGTCTAACTCAGTTCTGATTGCGATAGAAATTTCTCAATTAAGGCAAAATATGGCAAAATAAGGCTGAAATGTGGCTATTGTGTGCAAATATGACACAATTATGTCTAATTGTGGCGAAAATGTGGCAAAAGTGTACGTTACGTAAAGTGTTAAACTTGCCTAAATTTCATAGCAGGGCTGAAAATTACACGCGCAATAAATTTGGTAAGCTATTGAGCTAGAAGCATTATTTATTATAAATTCATAGTATTGATTATCAATAGGGATTGCGAATAGATATTGTGGTTTTTAAAATACCAAACACTATTTATAGTTGTATGCATCTTGGCAAATCCCAAAACCAAACAAATTTTAGGGCCAAAAATGGCGATATTTCCATTTTTAAATCAAAAAATGCGCAGAATCGGTAAATGTTACCAAACTGCTTTCCGAGGTTAGTGAATATGGTTGAGAAATCATTAAGCGGAACCAAAAATTAACCCGTAAATCTGAATAATAATTCGTACCAACAAAGCGAAATTGCCTTTTTGCTGCCTTAATTCGGTAACAAAATCCATGTAAATTATATTAAATGCAATGACTTGAATATTAATCAAACAGTTGAACCGTAGATACTTTAAAAAGTAAGCCCGAACATAAAGGCTTAGAAGCGGTTGAATGGGGCAGGGAAATGAATAAGTTTTTTATATTAGTAAATAAGCTGGTTACCATTAGAATACCAGTAAAACTGCAATATGTTATCGCCATGCTCATAGCCGTTATCGCAAGCCCCATGGTGGTATATGCGGTGCAAGGCAAAACATCGATAGACAGCTCTATACTAAGCCCGATCCTGATAACTGGATTAACGATTGCTTATGCGTGGGGTATTTGGATTATACGGTCAGCTGCCAGAACGGATATGACACCAGCCCAGGAAACTGCTTATCAAATTGAAGCTTTGAATGCACATTCTATCGTTACTATGGCAGATGCCCACGGTGATCTTATATTTGTAAATGAAAAATTCCTAAAAACCACTGGATACGATCGATCAGATTTGATCGGTAAATCGAAATCAATGCTATATCCAGATAGTGAAAGGCTGCTCTTTAAAGAAATCCAAAATATTATTCAAAGTGGCAATAGCTGGGAAGGGGAAATGCAGGTTAAATCCAAAGATGGAACTAATGTTTGGACACATACAACCATTGTCCCTCAGCTTGATAATCGTAAGAATGTAATAGGTAGTATATCTATAAGAACGGATATTACACAAAGTAAAATCACTTCGGCCGATAAGTATCTGCGTAAATCGCTGCACTTATTACGCGATGAAGTCTATATGTTTGACCCGATCACATTACAATTTATCTATCTTAATGAGGCCGCGATGAAGCAGTGTGGTTGGGATGAAACCACTTATATCGACAAAATCCTATATGATGCCCATATTGAAATGGACGGGCCATTACCCATAGATCCTAGCCAGTTCTATGAAATGGTGCGCCCACTGACTGACGGTGAAGTTGATGAAATGGCTTTTGAATTGCTATTCCAAGGCAAGTTGAACGAAGTGAAGTTGCAACTGGTACAAACAGAAGGCGGCAAACCTCATTTTGTTGCTATGGCCCGTGACATATCAGAACGTAAAGCGTTTGAGAAAATCAAAGATGACTTTATATCCACTGTCAGCCATGAATTGCGCACACCCGTCACATCTATCAAAGGCGCGCTTGGTCTGATTTTGTCAGGTGCTACCGGAACCTTGGATGAGAAAGCCAAAAGGATGCTGGATATTGCGTATCGAAATACAGATAGGTTGACGCTTATAATAAACGATATACTGGACCTGGAAAAAATCGCAGCAGGTCGTATGGATTTTAATTTTGAGCCTGTAAGCATGTCAGACTTGGTTGCAGATGCGATTGCCGCAAATGAATCATATGCAGATCGGTATAATGTATCTGTAAAAACATTTGGTTTGGATCAGGAACTAGAAGGGTACTGTGATGGCGATCGTATTTTTCAGGTGATGAACAATCTTTTGTCAAATGCTGCTAAGTTTTCAAACGCGGGCGATGAAGTTCATGTATCGCTATATGAAACCAATACATCCGTTTGTGTCAGCGTAGAAGATTTTGGTGAGGGGATACCAGTACATGCCCAAGCCAGTATATTTAACAGATTTATGCAGGCAGACAGTTCTGATCGCCGCTCAAAAGGTGGCACAGGTTTGGGACTAAGTATTGTAAAAGCTTTGGTAGAAAGTCAGGGCGGCTCAATAGGTTTCACTAGCCAAGTCGGAAAAGGAACTAAATTCAGCTTCGACATTCCAAAGACATATAGTACAGCTACTGTGATACCAGTTGGTGGTATAAGACAGGCAGCGGAATAAAGCGGTAAACCAGTGTTTATTAACAATTACTAAAGTAGGTGTAAAAATGGGAAATCTTAAGATACTTCACGTTGAAGATGACGCGGATATTCAAGAAATAGCCAAACTTTCATTAGAAACTATTGGCGGCTTTAATGTGCATCAATGCTTGTCTGGTGAAAAAGCGCTAGAAGATGCGGCGGGTTTTTCCCCTGACCTATTCTTGCTTGATGTCATGATGCCTGAAATGAGTGGTGATGTTGTATACCAAAAACTAAAAGCATTGCCTGGCCATCAGAATACGCCGGCGATATTTATGACAGCCCGTGCGCAAAGTGATGAGGTCGTTGCTTTGAAAAAGTTGGGAGCAATAGAGGTGATTATCAAGCCGTTTGACCCAATGACATTACCAGAACAAATTCAAACTGCCTTTGATGCATATAGCAACGAGGCAAGTTGATTTATTTTATATAAATTAAGTGATTTCAGTAGATTAAGGTGGTGTCCCAACTGGGACAATCGCCTACTAACCTATCTTTGCAGCACTAGCCAACAGGTCATCAATGACCTGCTTGGTTTCATCAATAGTTGGAATAAAACCTGTTCCAGATAAATGTTTGATGATGGTTTCTTCAGTATCTGATGCCAACTGGCCAAATTCAGGAAAGCCTAACGTGCTAGCGGTTCCCGATATTTTATGCGCAATAAATTGCGTTTCGCGCAGCGCATTTGTGCTGTCGGCCTGTAGCTCGATTTGGGCACGTAAATGTTCTAGATCACTTCTGCGTTCATCAAGGATTTCAATAAACCTTATACGCACTGCTCTTAATCGATCTTGAAGCAGATCACCAGCTGCTTGGTTCATCCTGCTTGTCCTTGTATGTATTTGTTAGACATTGCCACGGCATCTGTATGATATTCGTATTCAATATTTTCCGCAGAAATACATGCTTCTAGTAAAGCATCTGCAATTTTCTGCCCGGATCTAAATGTTAGCCGAATAGGGCTGCCTGCAACGACTGTTAAAACAATGGGACGGCCGTCACTATAATAAAGCCCCATAGAGGAAATACTATCGCGTATTTCTTTTTCGAAAGCTGCCGGGGCTAATTTCTGATCGCTGCTGTAAACACAGGCAAACGTACCGTTGCCTGCATAAGACACCAAATATTGCGAACATGATAAGCAATTAGTTATAGACTCTGCGACGTCAGTAATGATGCTTTCATAATCAAAAGCGGAAGATGCCTGGAATATGCGATCTATATCTGTTATGTGGAAACCTAGAATTGATGACCCAAACAAAGAGCCACGTGATAGCTGACATATGTAGTTTTCTAGGGCTATGTAATCAATGACCCCATCGACATTATCAATCGGAAATCTTTCTTCTAAAGTGTAAGATTTTTCAACTTTATAAACCGTTTCGGTGGGTTTGGCCGCAGAGATTATTTTTGCATTGTTGTTGCGGGCTTCCACCAAATTCTCTGCGATGCGCACGCGCGCACCTAGTTCTACCACGTCGAACGGCTTGGTGACATAATCCATAGCACCAGCTGAGAAAGCTTTATCTATATAAGATTTATCCGACATTGCGGTAATCATAATTATAGGGGTGCGTTGGTATAAAGGCATATGCCTAAGTGCCGCGCACAACTGGATGCCGTCTATTTCGGGCATCTGAATGTCTAAAAGAAAGCAATCGAACGGTAAACAATCACTTTGCAAAATATCAAAAGCCTGCGTTGCAGACTCTGCAACCGTAACATCGGTCTGGCCGATAGATGCAAGCACCTCGGTCAAGAGGTCCAAAATAATCGGATCGTCATCAACTGAAAGAATTCTCATATTTCTCACTCCTTTCCTAATTTCGAACTGCCATTATCTGATTAAGGCAGCTGATTTATATTTGTGGCCAATACTATGCTTGTGCCGCTTTGTGTTCCAATATCTGCTTTGCATCAAATTTACCTTCTGCACGTGCAATCGATGTCCGAAAAACACGGTCAGCTTTTTGATAGGCACTGACACCGGGGCGTATTGTTTTGCCTACAGATACCGATATTTCCATCGGTTCATCTGTGTCGTAGTTTAAATCGGCCTCATCAATAGCGCGATCAATAGAGCATTGAAGTGCGAACTCGATGTCTTCACTGGAATCAAATTCTAAACTTTGTGAAACACACAAGAAATGCCCGCTTCCAGCATATGACATTAGGAAAAACCCCATAGGTCTAAGTGTGTTTGCTATCGCTGAGGCAATCTTTGCCAAAGCTTTAGTAAACTCTGCTCTGCTAGCATTTGCGTGAATTTGCTCTGCTTGGTCGATCTTTACGGCAAAGAAATTAGAGCTGTGCAGCCCTGTGCGCGAAAGAGTGTTTAGATAGTTTTTAATGGCTTCATATTCTACAGCGCCTTCAACATTATCAAATACTTGTGGGTCAAAGAAGGGAACTTTTGCAGTGTAGGTATATTCTTTCGGCCTTGCCGCCCCAAGTGCGTTATGTTGCTGCCCTACTTTTCTAGCTTCAATCAATTTGTCTGCAACCCGTGCCCTTGCACCAATTTCGGTCACATCAAAAGGTTTGGTAACGTAATCTGTTGCACCTGCTGCAAATGCCTCATCTATATCAGATCTTTCAGCCAATGCAGTCAGCATGATAATCGGCGTCTCTTTGTATCCCCTTAAAACACGCACGCGTTTGCATAATTCGATGCCGTGAATGAACGGCATTGAAATATCAAAGAAGAAACAATCAAATTTTACATCGCCACTTTCAATCTTAGTAAGCGCTAATTCAGGGGATGAACAAACAGTAACGTCTGTATAACCAGACTCTGCCAAAAGGATTGGAAGAATAGATAGCGTTAACTCGTCATCATCTACTGCAAGTATCTTCATGATTTAATTCCTTTAGTGCATAGGGGTTATCAAATTATTGTTGTTACTATGGAAACAATCTTCGGAATTTTTTTGTTTGAAATATGGCCATTGTAAGAATTGCTAAAATTTACGCGATTAATCGGGCGTAAATGTAGTTAATTATTTGATTTTAAATATTAATAATTATTAGAAATAAAAGCGAAATGAGAGTGATACTTTACCTATGGCGCTATAATTTCTATAGGTTTAGGCCTAATTAAGGTGTGTAATTAACAAATATGCGCGCAAATATGCCTTAATCTGCGTCAGAGTTCTGAAGTTTGCAAAAAAGCGATTCATTGAAGTGACCAATAATATTAAGCTATTGAGCGATTTCAAAAATAGAATTGGTCATATGTTGTAAAAACGATAATTGTATTTGAAGTACTAGGTAATATGCGGTTACTTAAGGGGTCAAGAAACGGGAAAGCCAATGGTTGAAACGACAATTACCAAAGCTAATTTAGCAAATGAACCCGCTTTTGGGCCTTGGTTATCGCAGGCCTCAATTCTGGTGATAGATGATGAGCCTGGTATGCGGAATTTTTTGGTAAAGATTTTAAAACCAAGATGCCGAAAAGTAGTTGAGGCTTCAAATACACAAGAGGCGGCTTTATTGCTGGACGCGGGTCATTTTGACGTTGTGATACTAGATAACATTATGCCGGGTCAAAATGGTGTTGATTGGCTGCGAGAGCAACGCAAGGTTGGCTTTTTTGCGGATGCTATTTTAATAACTGCTTTTGCCGATTTAGAAACTGCCATTCGCGCTTTGCAAGCGGGTGCTGTTGACTTTGTTCTTAAACCTTTCAGGTCAAATCAAATTCTGAATGCTGTTGCGCGTTGTATTGATCGCATAAGATTGCGCCGCGAAAACTTTCTGTTGCGCCACGAACTAGAGTCTAACGCGAAAGAGAGTAGGCGGCGTAGCCGGTTATTGGGGACATCCAAAAGCATTAAAACCATCCGTGAAACACTGCACCGCGTGGCACCACTTTCTAGTACGGTTTTGATAACGGGCGAGTCGGGTACGGGTAAAGAAGTTACGGCCAGAAGTTTGCATTCATTATCAGACAGGTCTGATAAGGCATTTGTGCCAGTGAATTGCGCAAGTATTCCAAATGAAATTTTGGAAAGCGAATTGTTTGGGCATGTTAAAGATTTAGAAGAATCTGATGAAGACTTGCGCGAAGGGCTTTTCCTACATGCAAGCGGCGGCACATTATTTTTGGATGACGTCGCTGATTTGTCTTTAGACATTCAAGGTGCGCTACTTCGGGTTATAGAAGAAAAAAGGATACGCCCGCTTGGGTCAAAACGCGAAGTTCCAATAGATGTCCGGTTTATATTCTCAGCTAGTACAGATTTATTGACGGCTGTAGAAGAAGGGCGCTTTAGGGCAGATTTATTTTACCGTATTAATGTATTGCAAATCGAAATGCCCCCATTACGTGATCGCATTGAAGATGTACAAGAACTTGCTGATAAGTTTATGCAGGAAATTTCATTTGAATTGGGTGTACCACCTTTGAAAATATCTACTGCAATCAGACGTGGATTTATGCGTTATGATTGGCCTGGAAACGTGCGAGAGCTGCGAAACTTGATTGAACGCTCATTGATACTTAGTGAATTTCCACCAGAATTTGAGGGCGCGAATGAAGATAACTCATTTACATTCGATGACACACTGCAATCAGTGGAACGACAGCATATATTACGTGTATTAGAAGAATGTCATGGTAACCGCGCCGAGGCTGCCCGTAGGTTAGGTGTATCGCGCAAAACCATCGATCGAAAATGCGCGATGTGGAATGTGTAAAGATACCACAACAAGTATAGAACCATCAAAGCGTTCATGGATTAGCTCTGTTCGGTTCAGACTGTTGGTTATTGCGATATTGCCGATGTTGGTTGTTATGCCTTTGCTATTGGGTAGTACGTTTACGCAATGGTCGGTCAAGTTTGATGATCTGTTGATTGCAAAGGTTAATGGTGAGTTGACGATCGCACACCAGTATTTTGCGAATATATTAGAAACCAGCGAAGATAAAGTTCAGGCATTAGGAAACTCCGTAGCGTTTGCGAAAGTTGTAAACGGCCGAAATAAAATTGAGATTGCCGAATATTTAGATGAAAGGCGTCGCTACCTTGGGTTGGATTTTCTGTATTTGGCAGATGCGTCGGGTAATTACACAACATCGAATGATGACCGATATTATGCATATTTCAAAAATTGGGCTGTTGTGAAATCTGCGATGGAAGGAAAAGCGCGTACGGAAATTGATTTGTTTTCGGGTCAAGACCTTGCCCTTTTTTCGCAAGGTCTGGTGCAACAAGCGTTGATTGACCTAGTGCCGACTGAAGCCGCAGTTCCTACGGATAAAACCCAAGAAAGCCGTGGGATGATTGTGCATACGGCTGCACCGTTTGAAGTGGACGGAATAAAGGCCGCATTGGTTGGTGGTATTTTGCTAAACCGAAACTTGGATTTTATTGATACGATTAATGATCTTGTTTATCCGGCTGCAAGCCTGACAGACGGTAGTAGGGGGACGGCCACATTATTCTTGGAAGATGTGCGTATTAGCACGAACGTGCGCCTGTTTGAAAATGTGCGTGCGCTGGGTACGCGCGTGTCTGCCATTGTGCGTTCAACCGTCTTAGATCAAGGGCAGGTGTGGCTGGATCGCGCATTTGTGGTTAATGACTGGTATATATCCGCATATGAGCCAATCATTGATAGCACTGGCACGCGTATAGGCATGCTGTATGTGGGGTTTTTGGATACACCTTATAGAACTGCGAAAACACGCACTCTTTGGGCAACCATCTTGGCCTTGTTGGCAGCTGTTGCTTTATCCGTTCCAATATTTTTGCGCTGGGCACGCGGCATTTTTCGCCCTTTGGAAGGCATGTTGAAAACAATTTCGAAAGTCGAAGAAGGCGATATGGGTGCACGAACTGGCTGGACACGTACCGATGATGAAATTGGACAGGTCGCTTCACATTTTGACGGGTTGCTGGGACAAATACAGGAACGTGACCGTCGATTGCGCGGTCTGGCCGCTGAATTAAACGACCGTGTAGAAGAACGCACGCGCGAGCTTAGTGACGCAAACAAACGCCTAGAGGCGACAACAAAACAGTTGGTGGTTTCTGAAAAACTGGCAGCAATAGGTGAAATTACTGCAGGGATTGCCCATGAAATAAACAATCCTATGGCGGTTATTCTAGGCAACGTAGATGTCATCAGGCAAGAATTAAGCGGCCATATAGATGAAGTGGAAACCGAGTTTCGCCTGATTGATGAACAGGTTCATAGTGTGAACGTCTTGGTCAGCAAACTTCTTCAGTTTGCCCGCCCCGATGAATATTCAGATTTTATCGAGCTACAGATACCAGATGAAATTTTGACTGATTGTTTGGTTTTGGTTCAACACCTAATGACGAAAGTCAGAATAGAGGTTGAACGTAATCAAAATGCGGATGGCGCAATCGCTATGAACCGCACAGAGTTACAACAAGTATTTATAAACCTTATTGTTAATGCAATTCACGCAATGCCCGAGGGGGGCGTTTTGCGATTAAGTACAGGAAACAAATCTATCGATGATGTAATGGGGGTTGCCGTGTGTATCGAAGACACTGGTAAAGGTATGTCAAAAGAAACCTTGGATAAAATATTCGACCCTTTCTTTACCACCAAGCAACGCGAAGGTACTGGCTTGGGCCTGTCTATCAGCCAGACAATCATAACCCGCTATGGTGGGGAAATTTCTGTGGCTAGTACCGAGGGTGTTGGCACTAAGTTTTCTATCTGGCTGCCTATCGGTGAAGATTTACCCACATAAGGCCGCGTTTCAGACATCTGCTTAATCGTCTAGTGATCCGTGTATTGCAAATTGATCCAAGTCAGCATCTTCGCTTTTAATAGCTCTGAACTGCTCATTGACGCCTGCTTCGGTTAATTCGCGGCTGATGGCTATTAGTGTGTTTGGATCATGATCTTCGCATAGGTCTTTTGCATGTTCCATTTCCTGCTTTGCCACTGGCAGAGCGGCTTCAACCGATGGTGCGCCGTACATATCTACAAAATGCTGCGCAAGCTTTGTGGTTAAGGCTTCAAGCTCGGCTTCTTCAATTTGTGTGACGGCTACAAAGGTTGCGCGCCCAAAGGTTTCTAACCCCAGCCAGCCATTACTAAAAGCTTGGCGGTTCTTACCTTTTAGATCGGCCTGTGCCCAATCAGAAAATTCAAACCCGCCGCTAATCGCCCATTCGCCTGTGCGGGCAGCATAGTGAAAAACGTTTCTGTCGCTTTCGTCAAAATGTATGGTGCGGGCCAGTTTCATAGTGTCTCTCCGTTTACCAACAAGGCAGTTAATGGTTTAACAATGGTTGTAGTACCTGTCCTGATTAACATTCCAAAAGCTTCGTCAATTCCTAAGAATGTTCCTTGGATAGTTTGACCCTTATGGGTTGTTGTTATGTCGTCGCCAACACCGTGGGCTTTGGTACGCCATTCCGCGTGTAAAGGTGCTACCCCATCGTCTGCCCACCTATTTATCCAAACCAGACTATGACGAGACCAGCTTTCTAATAATTCAACTGGGTCTACTTCAATACAGCCTTCTTGCATTAAGGTTGTTTGATCTGGTGTGTCACCCCCGCCATAATCGTTAAGCGGTACTAAGGGTATTGTTATCCCCACAACCAACCAATCGGGCATATCTTCGGGGTTGCTATGGGATGCTGCCATTTTTAGCGCACCGCATGTGGCACCATTTACCAAAATACCCCCATGCCAATCCAAATGCACAGGAACTTCGGGTGGGGCTAATGCCCCAAGTGCATTTGAATAGCCAATGCCACAAGCGGCCATCATTGCAGCGGCTTTTTCCAAAGTAACCTCTGGTGCAAAGACAAATGCAGCACGCAAATACTCTACCGAAATATTATATACAATGGTTCCACCATCACAGCCAAGGGTCGCCAAAGAGATGGCTTTTTCAAAGGGGTCAATTTGCCCTGTAACAGCTTCACCTGTTAGCAGTGGCGGGAAAATGGGTTCAGGTGTCATGCGTGTCCGTCGTCTATCATTTTACGTGCAATGGTTCTAAAAGCCTTCGCTTGTGACGAATTTGGCTTAGACACCACAATAGGGGCGCCACCATCGCTGGCAAGCCGTATGTCTATATGTAGGGGAATTTCACCTAAGAGCGGAGTATTCAGTTTTTTGGCTTCGGTTGCTACACCGCCATGTCCGAAAACATGTTCTTCATGCCCGCATTGTGAACATATATGCGTAGACATGTTTTCAATCATACCCAAAATAGGTGTGCCTAATTTATCAAACATATCCAATGCCTTACGCGCGTCGATTAGGGCTACATCTTGCGGCGTGGAAACAATCAAAGCCCCTGTTACTTCTGCTTTTTGTGCCAAAGTCATTTGCACATCACCCGTTCCAGGTGGCAGATCAACGATCAGTACATCCAATGCGCCCCATTGAACTTGGGTCATCATTTGCTGCAATGCCCCCATTAACATCGGGCCGCGCCAAACAACGGCTTCGTCTTCGCGGGTCATAAGGCCGATCGACATCAATGTTACACCGTGATTACGCAAGGGTAGAATTGTGGTGCCATCGGGCGATGATGGCCTGCCTGAAATTCCTAACATACGCGGTTGTGAAGGCCCGTAAACATCGGCATCCAATAAACCTACTTTGCGCCCTTCTGCAGCTAATGCAGCGGCAAGGTTTGCAGATACAGTCGATTTTCCAACGCCCCCTTTACCAGATGCCACTGCAATAATGCGGTCTATCCCGGGTATCTTTTGCGGGCCTGCTGGTTCTGATTTTTTACCGCCCCCTAGATCAGGTGGTGCAGGGGCTGCACTATGTGCAGTCATCACGATACTTATCTCACCCGTGCCATCAAGTGCTTCAAGGTCAGCTTTTGCTTGTGCCTGCACCGCTTCCATCATTTTTGAACGTGCAGGATCAATCTCAAGTACAAACCTGACGGCATCGCCGTTTAAGGTAAGGGCACGAACCAAACCCGCTGTTACAATATCTTTATTGCTGACAGGGTCGATGATGTTGCCCAGAACATCCAAAATCGCTTCACGGGTAATGGCCATATCAGTTTTTTCCTGCGATTGTGCCGTTGACCACGTGTTCTATATCAAGCCCGTCTATGGTTAGCACAACTTTTGCTGAAAATGATTTACCAGATGTTGCACCTGTTCCGGCTTCATGCATGGCGTCTTCAATCGCTTGTTGTGATGTAACACCCACCTGTTTTAAAAATTTGCGCATGGTCATGTTGAATTCTTCGTTGCTCATCGTGTTGTCCTTTGAGTATTGATATTTAATGATCTTTGCGGATTTTAAGATAATCCTCGGTTGTTCTGGTTTTTTTACCATCGCCGCCTTGGAACGGGTTATCTGTGTTACGGAATTGAATATCGATCCTGCATTTATCGCACATTTTGATAAGCTTACCTGAGTCAGATGCGGTAAACATTGAATGCTTGCCTTCTAGTTGGGCCACAATACGTTCGATTGTTGATTTTACACCAAACAAGCTACCGCATTCGATACAGGCAAAAGGCTCTTCTTCGTGAACAACTTTCTGTTCAAACGCACTGGTAGATAAATCCATCTGTGGACGTAATGTAATGGCATTCTCAGGGCAGACAGTTTCGCATATACCGCATTGTAAACAAGCGGTTTCTTGGAAACGTAACTGGGGTAAATCCGGATTATCACCTAGTGCACCTGATGGGCATAATGAGGCACATGACAGGCATAAAGTACACGCATCAGTATCTACGACAACAGCCCCATAGGGCGCACCTATCGGCAGCTCTATCGGGCCATCGTGATCGGGTTGCAATGCATTTGCACTTAAACGCGCTACATCACGGCGCCCGCCTATTGGCAGGATAGGTTCGGCTACTGTTTCGAAGCTTTCGGTCTGATATAAAATATCGCAAAACGCGTCAGGGTCATTAACTTCCATTAACGATACTTGGGGGCCACCCGCCAAAGCATTAGCTATTTCCATCTCGGATAAAACAACCGCAGTTTCTGTTTTAGGTGCGGCAAGAATATGGATATTACAAAACCCGCTACCTAAAGCTGCAAGCATTTCAGCATGGCCAAACCCTGCGAGCGTATCAACCTCTATGGGGATTACATTTGCAGGTAACCCACGACCAAAACGGGCCGCAAGCGAGATCATTTCGCCACCAAACTCGGCATCATGTACCAATAGCTGTGCGGATGTGCCGCCTGCATCTATGTAGGTTGCCGCAAGGTTTTGAATGCGGCGGTATAGGAATGAAACAGGGGGTGCATCATATGAAATTGCCCCAGACGGGCAAAGTGCAGAACATGCACCACACCCTGCACACGCCATGGCATCTATCAAAACGTTGTCGCCGTCTGGTGTAATGGCGCTTGTCGGGCAAATATCCAAGCATTTGCTGCACCCAGTTTGTTGAGCACGCGAATGTGCGCATATGTTTGCGTCATAGCTCAAGTAAAGCGGTTTTTCGAAAATACCGACCATATGTGACGCATCAAATACACATGACGCAACCGCCAAAGGGTCACCTGGATCGGCCCGAAGATAGCCATCGCGCTTTTCAGGTGCGGGGAATAATGGGGTGTTTCCTGTCAGGTCTAAAATGATGTCACATTGCGAAACGGCACCGTTTTGTGGCTCGCTAAATGTCATTGTACCGCGACCTGCAGGGTTAAGTTCTTGGTATTCATCGATGCGAATTGTGAATTTACCCAGCGTCCCAGATGTTGATTTCAGCGTTCCTGCCACTGTGTCAAACCTGCGGTCTAAAGCGACGTCATCTGTTGATGAAAGCAATACTGTTACGCTTAAAGTTTCGCATAATTGGGTTGCGGCACGCAGGGCAATTTCAGGGGATCCAAGTATCAAACACATGCCTTCAGAGGTTACATCAACAGTTTTTTCGCCAGGATTTTCCAACAACGCATCACTGACCAAAGCAGCCATTTTAGGGCCAGATTCTGCGGCTTGATCCGACCATCCAGCGCGATCTCTTATATCGATGAATTCTGGGGTATCTATCTCCATTTCATCAGCAAGTTCTTCGAAGACTGCGCGCTCTTGCAAACAGGCAATAACGGTATTTTCGCCTTCCATTATTTTCGCGGCATCTGCTATTTGCGTGGTGCAAAGGCCTGTATGCACACGTGAACAGTTTATACCACGCACCCCATCAAACGACGAAGCATTTATGGGTTGTGATTTAGAACAATCACATAAAATCAATGTCTTAGTCATATATACTTTCCTGAATTATTCCTTTGGAAGTGCGGGAATTATAGTTATTTCCATTGGAAATTTGCTTAGCATAGTCACGAAAAAACAAAGAGGTAAAGACATAAAAAACAAAACCTGTCATCTAATTTTACTGCGGCAGGTTGGTGGTATGAGTGATGTTATAGAAGGGAAAATATCAGTGATTTTACCGTGATTTATTTCTGATAAATTCGATTCTTGGAATGTGTTTGCTAGAGCTTTTAAAATCCATTTTTTAGAATTTTGAATAGTGGACATTTTGACCGTCGCACTTGGAATTTACACTGCAAAAATAGACATAATGTCCCATGACCATGGTTAATGTCGATTGTTGCTAGTTTTGGCAAATCATTGCTTGGAATAAACCCAATTTGCACCCTAACCTTGGATATCAGCACGATCATATGATCCTGCTGTGACTGTTTGGGAGGACAGTTGAATGAACTCAAGGTCAATTTCAATGCCTATCGGTATCGTCGTTCGCAGAACGCCGGGTGTTACCAAGTGGGCAAAATGGAATTGGAAAGCCGTGGCAGTTTTGCCGGGCGCTGGCCCTGCGGATTGGGAAGAGATGCGTCGTGAAGGCGATGCAGTTGAATACCACGCAGGCACCCTACCGCTAGAGCTATATCGAACCGACACAGAGGCATATCTTGCAGGGCTAACTTGTGAGGTGCCGTCGTTGTTTGTTGTGATGCGCAACGCGGGAAGTTTTGATGATCTGAAAGATATTGATCTGCTTTTGATTACGGCCTCACCTTATGACGCGCAAGATTACTGTGACAGCGGTGAAGAAGCGGTTGAAGTAATCCCGATGCCAAGAGCGATAATGGCATGGGTATCAGAATTCATTCACACACACCACGAAGATGAAGTGTTCATCAAGCGTGTGCGTGACAAAAAATTCAACGATACGGTCGAAGATGGGATTGGCGATCAGCGTATTAAGCAAACCACTGATGTTTATCGCGCACCCGCCCGCAAAACGGAGTTCATTCAATGAAGGAACGCCGTGATTTCTGGAGTCGCCGCAAACAGGCAGTAGAGGCTGAAGCCGAAACTGAAGCTAGCGAATTAATTGCTGCTGAAGAAAAACAAGACCTTGAAGCTTTAGAGCAACAAACCGATGAGGAAATACTAGAAGAACTAGGTTTGCCAGATCCCGAAACGTTAGAAGCCGGGGATGACTTTACTGGCTTTATGGCAAAAACCGTACCTAACCGGCTGCGCAATCGTGCATTACGCAAATTATGGCTAAGTGACCCGCTGTTGGCAAACTTGGATGCCTTGGTTGATTACGGCGAAGATTTCACAATTAACCCGCTCGATACCGAGGTTATTCAAACCACCTATCAGGTGGGTAAAGGGTTGTTGGCACATGTCAAAGAAATGGAGCGCCAAGAAGAAGCGGCTAAACAGCCAAAATTATCTGATGACGATGTGCAAGAAGAAGAAATAAAAGTCGCTGAAGAAGTAGAGGAAGCAGAGCTTTCTTTTGTGGAGGCGGAGCCAGAGCATGATCTGGAAGAACAAGATACGCAAACAGTTTTCCTAAACGATGAGGCCGATGAGGGCCCCGACATGGACACTGTAATAACAACAAAGAAAAGAATGCGCTTCGTCTTTGAAGCGCAAGCATAACATAACAAAAGCCAAGACAAACCAGTCTTGCAAACGGAGGATAAATTGCTGGCATCTCAAGTAAGCACGCAAGTTGCACAAGAAGATCAGCTTCGCGCGGATATGTATGATTATTTGGCGGCTTTCTTATCAGGGCCACCAACAGGTGATTTGATAAAGAAAACGATTAGCCTAAAAAGCGATGAAACTGAACTAGGTGTTGGCTTCAATGCTTTGGCGCGAATTGCAAAAACCCAGAACGAAAAATCAGCAACCAGCGAATTCAATGCGCTGTTTATTGGTGTGGGTCGTGGTGAATTGTTGCCTTATGCCAGTTTTTACCTAACGGGCTTTTTAAACGAAAAGCCCTTGGCGATTTTACGCAAAGATATGGCAAGCCAGCATATCACACGCGCACCAAACGTATTCGAACCTGAAGATAATATTGCCAGCCTTTTGGAAATGATGGCGGGGATGATTACAGGGCGCTTTGGCGAACCTGCCCGTCTTGAGGATCAAAAACAGTTCTTTAACCGACATATAAGCCCTTGGGCAGGGCATTTCTTTTCGGATTTAGAAGGGGCTAAAAATTCTGTTTTATATGCACCCATCGGCGCTATTGGCCGTGTGTTCATTGAAATAGAACAGGAAGCCTTTCGAATGATGGCCAGTTGATCTTGGCTGTTTTAACCGATCAGCGGGCCCGCTGGTCATAATAAAGGAGAAGTCGAATGACCAAAAAAAGTGTCACCGCCGATAATACCAGGCGTGATTTCCTTAAAATGGCATCAGTTGCTGCACCTGCGGCAGCAGTCGCCCTAACGGGTGAAGCTGCACAAGCTACTGAACTTGACCAACATGCAGGCGAAGGCCTGCGCGATACTGCCCATACCAGGGCATACCTAGATAGTGCCCGTTTCTGACGGACAAAATCACTAAACACAGTGCGAGGTTGCGAGACGCCCAGACCACTGTGAAGACAAGACTAAAATGGCAATTCTGCCAAAAACAATAAAATGGAGTACTATAATGCTCAGGAAAAAGACCAACGGGGTTGCGCGACGCCCCCAACGGGCAAGCCTCCTGTCAAAGGTAGCAGAGAAATCTGTTGACCGTCGTTCATTCCTTCGGGGATCAGGCCTAGCCATTGGTGGCTTGGCAGCGATTGGTGCAACAGCAGGTTCTGTGACAAAGGCATCTGCCCAATCCGCCGTAAATGGCGCAATTTCAACGATCAAATCCGTTTGTACCAACTGTTCTGTCGGCTGTACCGTCATGGCAGAGGTGGACAACGGCGTTTGGGTTGGACAAGAACCCGGCTTTGACAGCCCATTCAACCTTGGTGCGCATTGCGCCAAAGGTGCCTCTGCACGTGAAGCTGCACACGGTGAACGCCGTCTGAAGTATCCGATGAAAAAAGAAGGCGGAGAATGGAAGCGCATCAGCTGGGAACAGGCGATTGATGAAATCGGCGACGGCATGATGAAAATCCGCGATGAAAGCGGGCCAGACAGTGTATACTGGTTGGGTTCAGCCAAACACAGCAACGAGCAAGCCTATTTGTTCCGTAAATTTGCTGCGTATTGGGGAACAAACAACGTAGACCATCAGGCACGTATTTGTCACTCAACCACAGTTGCAGGTGTTGCAAATACATGGGGCTACGGCGCCATGACCAACAGCTACAATGACATCCACAATTCAAAAGCGATGCTAATCATTGGCGGAAATCCAGCAGAGGCACACCCTGTGTCTTTGGTGCATATCCTAAAAGCCAAAGAAGAAAACAACGCACCATTGATCGTATGTGACCCACGCTTTACGCGTACAGCGGCACATGCTGATGAATATGTACGTTTGCGTCCTGGTTCGGATGTTGCTTTGGTTTGGGGTCTTTTGTGGCACATCTTTGAAAATAATTGGGAAGATGCCGAGTTTATTCGCACACGCGTTTACGGCATGGACCAAATTCGCGAAGAAGTGAAAAAATGGAACCCAGAAGAAGTTGAACGCGTATCAGGTGTTCCTGGAAGCCAGCTAAGGCGTGTAGCACATACTTTGGCAAACAACCGTCCCGGCACAGTAATTTGGTGCATGGGTGGCACACAACATACAACAGGTAATAACAATACACGTGCCTATTGTATTTTGCAGCTTGCCCTTGGCAACATGGGTACATCTGGTGGTGGCACAAATATTTTCCGTGGCCACGACAACGTGCAAGGTGCAACAGACGTTTGCGTATTGTCTCACTCACTTCCAGGTTATTATGGCCTGTCAGCTGGATCATGGGCCCATTGGGGTCGTGTCTGGGGTGAAGATATGGATTGGCTGAAAGGTCAGTTTGATAATATCACAGGTAAAGACGGCAAAGAAAAGTCGTTGATGAACCTGAAAGGTATACCTGTGTCACGTTGGATTGACGGTGTGTTGGAAGATAAAGACAACATCGATCAGCCTAACAATGTACGCGCTATGGTCCTTTGGGGACATGCGCCTAACTCGCAAACTCGTGGTAAGGAAATGAAAACGGCGATGGAAAAACTCGACATGCTTGTCGTTGTTGATCCGTATCCGACGGCTTCCGCTGCTATGCATGACCGCACAGATGGTGTGTATCTGCTTCCTGCTTCGACCCAGTATGAAACACGTGGCTCTGTCACCGCTTCAAACCGGTCATTCCAGTGGCGTGATAAGGTTGTTGAACCAATCTTTGAATCAAAACCTGATCAAAACATCATTGCGTTGTTTGCAAACAAGTTTGGCTTTGCGGATAGATTTTTCCGTAACATCAGCATGGAAGGTGAAAACGCCCCAAATGTTGAAGACATCACACGTGAGTTTAACGGCGGTATGTGGACGATCGGTTATACGGGTTGTTCGCCTGAGCGGATTAAATCGCATATGGCCAATCAGCACACGTTTGACAAAACTACATTGCAAGCCGTTGGTGGCCCGAATGATGGCGAATACTACGGTCTACCGTGGCCATGTTGGGGAACTGCCGAGATGAAGCACCCCGGCACGCCTAACCTTTATGACATGTCTAAGAAAGTGTCAGAAGGCGGTTTGACTTTCCGTGCGCGCTTCGGTGTTGAACGTGAAGGAACCAATCTGCTAGCAGAAGGTGTTTATTCCAAAGGATCAGAAATTAAGGATGGGTATCCTGAATTTACCATGGCGATGCTTAAAAAGCTCGGCTGGGATGGCGATCTGACTTCGGAAGAACGTGCATCAATCGAAGCCGTTGCTGGTGACAAGACCAACTGGAAAACAGACCTATCTGGTGGTATCCAGCGGGTTGCGATCAAACATGAATGTGCACCATTTGGTAATGCCAAAGCCCGTGCAGTTGTTTGGACGTTCCCTGATCCAGTTCCAGTTCACCGTGAACCGCTTTACACCAACCGCCGTGACTTGGTTGAGGATTATCCAACATACGCAGATAAGCAGGCTTATCGTCTGCCGACCTTGTATGCCTCAATCCAGAAACAGGATTTCTCGAAAGAGTATCCAATGATTCTGACAACTGGACGCCTTGTTGAATACGAAGGTGGCGGTGATGAAAGCCGTTCTAACCCTTGGCTGGCTGAATTGCAGCAAGATATGTTCGTTGAAATTAACGCACGTGACGCCAATAATTTGGGTGTACGTGACCGCGAACAAGTCTGGGTTGAAGGTGCGGAAGGTTCCAAAGTCAAAGTTATGGCTATGGTGACGAACCGTGTTGGCGCAGGTGTGGCCTTTATGCCGTTCCACTTTGCTGGGCATATGGAAGGCAGAGACTTGCGTGAGAACTATCCCGATGGTGCAGCCCCTTATGTTTTGGGTGAAGCCGCTAATACTGCAATGACCTACGGTTATGACAGTGTAACTCAAATGCAAGAGAGTAAAGTTTCTCTCTGCAAAATCTCAGTAGCTTAGGAGGGCTGAAAAATGGCAAGAGCAAAGTTTCTTTGCGATGCTGAACGCTGCATCGAATGCAACGCCTGTGTCACCGCCTGTAAGAACGAGCACGAGGTGCCTTGGGGCATCAACCGGCGCAAAGTTGTTACAATAAACGATGGCAACCCAGGTGAACGTTCGATTTCGATCGCATGTATGCACTGTTCAGATGCACCCTGTATGGCTGTGTGTCCTGTGGACTGTTTTTACCAAACCGACGACGGTGTGGTGTTGCATTCTAAGGATCTATGTATCGGTTGCGGATATTGCTTCTACGCATGTCCGTTCGGTGCACCACAGTATCCGCAAGCTGGTAACTTCGGCAGCCGTGGCAAAATGGACAAATGTACATTCTGCGCAGGTGGCCCGGAAGAAACCGGTTCAAATGCCGAGTTCCAAAAGTATGGGCGCAACCGTATAGCAGAAGGCAAACTGCCGATCTGTGCGGAAATGTGTTCTACTAAGGCGCTTTTGGCTGGTGACGGTGCAGTTGTATCTGACATCTACCGCGAACGTGTTGTATCACGCGGCTTTGGGTCTGGTGCCTGGGGTTGGGGTACAGCTTACGGCACTAAGAACGGTGGCTAAAATTGATAAAGGGCCATTCTTGGCTCTTTATGTCAAAAAAGTGGGGCGGTGAAATTCCATCGCCCCACCTATCTAATCTTCATAGGTTTGAAATGATGCTTAAACGGATATGTCTTTCAGTTTTTATTTCTTTTTTCATGTACTTAACCGCTAGTTTTGCACAAGATACTGCAAATGATCCGCATGCCTCTACGGGTGGTGCGCAAACATTGGCAGACATTATTGCACGACAAAATGGTCAGCAAGTTGAGGATGATTTTAGAAGAAACGCAACTGGTGATCCGAACTCTGCTGCCTCTATCGCATCTCAACTGGGTTCCTTGGGTGGCACATCAGACGCAGAGGTGTTCCGTGCATTGCGCTATGGTACTGCCGATGTAACCGTATCTAATAACGGGCCTGCGGCAGAGGTTATTATACAAGATGGCGGTATGCGCTGGCTAAAATTCCGCAATGGCCCTCTGAAGGACAAAGGCGGCTATCTGTTGCTGGGTATGCTGATTTTTCTGGCACTATTTTATGTTTACCGTGGCAAAATTATGATCGAAGGCGAAAAAACTGGCGTCAAAATCATGCGTTTCAAGCTGATTGAACGCTTTGGCCACTGGCTGATGGCAGGCTCGTTTATCATTCTTGCGATCACTGGCCTGATTTCACTGTTTGGCCGTTTTGGATTGATCCCTTTGATTGGTAAAACCGCTTATGCCGCTATCGCCAATGTAGGTATATTTGTGCACAACTGGTCAAGCTGGGGCTTTATGGTCGGGCTGGTTCTGGTGTTCCTGATGTGGGTTTTGGACAATATCCCCAAAAAACACGATCTGAAATGGATTGCCCAAGGCGGCGGCTTGTTCACTGAAGGGCTGCACCCGCCCTCAACAAAATTTAATGCGGGCCAAAAAATGATATTCTGGGCGGTAATCCTGTTTGGCACCTCAATTTCGATCACTGGCCTGTCATTACTGTTCCCGTTCCAAATTCCAATGTTCGCAGGAACATTTGAACTGCTGAATAATATCGGCATATCTGGCCTGTTGGGCTTGGGTGAACTGCCAACAACACTGGCCCCACATGAAGAAATGCAACTTGCACAGGTTTGGCACGCGATTGTCGCCTTTGGTTTCATAGCTGTCATATTTGCGCATATCTATATCGGCTCAGTTGGTATGGAGGGTGCGATTGATGCGATGACATCTGGCGAGGTGGAAGAGCAATGGGCCAAAGAGCACCATGGGCTTTGGGTGGATGAAATCAAGGCAAAAGAAACTGCTACTCCTGCGGAGTAACTGGAATTAAGGAATGTATTATACAATGACAAAAGGTTTCTTTGCAGTACTATCATTGTTGATAACAATGATGCTTACAGGTGTAAGTTTCGCAGGTGACCAACGCATACTGGTACAATCAACGACCTCCACACAAAACTCTGGGTTATATGATTATCTACTGCCACACTTTGAAACCGAAAAAGGCATGAAAGTTGCCGTGGTTGCCGTAGGCACAGGGCAGGCAATAAAAAATGCCATGAACGGTGATGCGGATGTTTTGTTTGTTCACGCAATGCAATCAGAGTTGAAATTCGTTGAAGAAGGTTTTGGCATTCAGCGGTTTGATGTGATGTATAATGATTTCGTTATGATTGGCCCAAAGAACGACCCTGCTAAAATAGCAAGAATTAAGACTGTTAATCAGGCTTTAGGTGCGCTTCAAAAAGCCAAACAAAGGTTCATTTCACGCGGTGACGATAGTGGTACCCACAAAAAAGAGCTGCGCTTGTGGAAATCAGCCAATCTGCAACCTGATGGAAAATGGTATGTTGAAACGGGTTCTGGCATGGGTGCTACAATTCGTATGGCGGTAGAGATGGGGGGCTATACCCTAACGGATCGCGCTACATGGATTGCATTTAACGGCAAAGAAGATCACCGCATAGTATTAAGTGGTCAAACCGAGCTATTTAACCAATACGGCGTTATCGCGGTTAACCCCGTAAAGCATCCTCATGTAAATATGAGGGGTAGTGATGCGTTGATTAATTGGTTAATAAGCCCCCACGGCCAAAAACTTATTGCAAATTATCGCGTTCAGGGGCAACAGTTGTTCTTCCCGAACGCACATAAAACGGCATCGAACTAGGTATATGTAAATGACAACGCTTCCAAAACTAATTGACCCATATGCACGCGCCATCACCTATTTGCGTGTGTCCGTGACGGATCGGTGTGATTTTAGGTGTGTGTATTGCATGTCTGAAAATATGACGTTCTTACCCAAGAAAGAGCTGTTGTCACTGGAAGAGCTGGATAGGCTTTGTTCAGCGTTCATTTCGCAAGGGGTGCGCAAGCTACGCATTACAGGTGGTGAACCGTTGGTGCGCAAGAATATCATGACATTCTTCAAAAGTATCTCACGGCATATAGAAACAGGTGATTTGGATGAACTGACCCTGACAACCAACGGGTCGCAGCTAAAACGCTATGCAGCTGATTTAGTTGCATGTGGCGTGAAACGGGTCAATATTTCCCTTGATACATTGGACGCCGAAAAGTTTGCCAAGATCACCCGTTGGGGCAGGTTGGCACAAGTGTTGGAAGGTGTTGATGCGGCTTTGGCCGCTGGGTTAAAGGTTAAGATCAACACGGTTGCCTTGAAAGACGACAATCAAGATGAGCTGTATAAAATGCTTTCTTGGTGTGCAGACCTTGGGCTGGATTTAACGTTTATTGAAGTTATGCCAATGGGCGATATCGGCAACGAAGATCGTCTTGACCAATATTGGTCCCTAAAGGATTTGCGCACAGAACTTACCACACGCTACACTTTATCTGATCTGTCAGAAACCACAGGCGGCCCTGCGCGGTATGTGCGTTTGGAAGAGACTGGACAAAAAGTTGGGTTTATTACCCCAATGTCACATAATTTTTGCGAAAGCTGTAACAGGGTTCGGTTGACTTGCACGGGGCAATTATTTCAGTGTTTGGGGCAAGAAGATGAGGTGGATTTACGTCAGGTTTTACGCGCTCATGAAACTGATACGCCCTTAGTTGAAGCCATTCATGCGGCTATTGCGTTAAAACCGAAAGGCCATGATTTTGATTATTCACGGCAAAAAATTGCTGGCGAAATGACTCGACATATGAGTCATACAGGCGGTTAAATTGAATGCCCCAACTGGGGCATGTACATAACACTTTGAAAATTATCTGTTTTTACAGTTTTTAAGGACTCATTTATTTGGCCTGCTAAATATCTGTGCCTGTGGAATTTCGTACGGAAAAATTAATAAATTTACCATTTGATAAATTTTTTATACTATGCCAACATAAAGCCGTTGATATGACAAACAGGGGGTATAGATGTCGAATTCGGAAAACACAGATGGTATTGTTTCTGGTCGTTTGGATGCGCAACACCTAAGTGGGAATTTTAACGACCTTCACCCTAGGCTGGATGACCATGAAGCTTTGGTTGCCGCAGACAGGTGCTACTTCTGTTATGATGCACCGTGCATGACGGCTTGCCCAACAGATATTGATATACCATTATTTATTCGCCAAATTTCAACTGGAACGCCTGAAGCCTCAGCACTGACAATATTTTCGCAAAATATTCTGGGTGGTATGTGCGCAAGGGTTTGCCCGACAGAAACATTGTGTGAAGAGGTTTGCGTGCGTGAAACCGCAGAAGGTAAGCCAGTAGAAATCGGCCGTTTGCAACGTTATGCAACAGATGTTGTCATGCAAAGCGGTCATCATCCGTTTACACGCGCAGTTTCCACAGGAAAATCCATAGCCGTGGTGGGCGCGGGGCCTGCGGGGTTAGCTTGTGCGCATCGTTTAGCAGTTATGGGTCACGCCGTGACACTGTTTGACGCACGCCCTAAGGGCGGCGGTTTGAATGAATTTGGTATCGCATCATATAAATCTGTTGATGGGTTTGCACAAAAAGAACTGGATTGGTTACTGTCGATTGGTGGCATTGATGTACGTTACGATAAAATGTTGGGCGCTGACATTACACTGGAGCAATTACAAGTAGACCATGATGCGGTGTTCTTAGGAATGGGACTAGGCGGTGTGAATGCATTACAAACAGACGGCGAAGACAAAGATAACGTACTGGATGCGGTATCTTTCATTTCCGATCTGCGCCAAGCAACCGATTTAACCAAGTTGCCAATAGGTAAACGCGTGGTTGTCATCGGGGGCGGTATGACGGCTGTGGATGCGGCAGTACAGGCAAAACTGTTGGGTGCGCTGGATGTAACGATTGCATATCGGCGCGGTAAGGAACGGATGAGCGCGTCTGTTTTTGAACAAGACTTGGCAACCTCAAAAGGGGTGCGCATAATTTATAATGCACAACCTGTTAAAGTTACGGGCAATGGCGCTGCGGCTGGTATCGAGTTTGCATATACGCACACGGTTGATGGTCAGTTGGCCACGACGGGTGAAAGTTTTGAGTTGCAAGCCGACCAAATTTTCAAAGCAATCGGCCAAACGATCAAAGATGTGCCAGCTGCATTAGCCATTGAACGTGGTAAAATTCGCGTTTCTGAAACAGGGCGCAGCTCGGTGGATGGTGTTTGGGCAGGCGGTGATTGTGCCACAGGTGGTGACGATTTAACTGTAACCGCTGTAGCTGAAGGCCGCGATGCAGCAATGGATATTCATGCAAGCCTGATGGGCTGAGCAATTAGAAAAGGAGCTATAAAATGGCTGACCTGACAGGTAATTTTATCGGAATAAAATCTCCCAACCCGTTCTGGCTGGCTTCGGCACCGCCGACGGACAAAGAATATAATGTGCGTCGCGCGTTTGAAGCTGGCTGGGGTGGTGTTGTTTGGAAAACACTAGGCGAAGCGGGGCCACCCGTAGTCAACGTGAATGGCCCGCGTTATGGGGCCGTTTGGGGTGCTGATCGCCGCTTGCTGGGGCTTAACAATATAGAACTTATCACCGACCGCCCGCTGGAAGTGAACCTGCGTGAGATTAAGGCTGTTAAGCGCGACTATCCTGATCGTGCCTTGATCGTATCCTTGATGGTGCCGTGCGAAGAACAGGCGTGGAAAGCCATTCTGGCCGAGGTTGAAGATACCGGTGCAGACGGCATAGAGTTAAATTTCGGGTGCCCGCACGGTATGGCGGAACGCGGAATGGGATCAGCTGTGGGTCAAGTGCCTGAATATATAGAAATGGTGACGCGCTGGTGCAAACAATATTCACGTATGCCGTGCATCGTGAAGCTGACACCGAACATCACGGATGTGCGCAAACCCGCGCAAGCAGCCCTTGCAGGTGGCGCGGATGCGGTCAGCCTGATTAATACGATCAATTCTATCACTTCGGTTGATCTGGACATATTCTCACCAGAACCAACGATTGACGGCAAAGGTGCGCATGGAGGCTATTGTGGCCCTGCGGTCAAACCGATTGCACTAAACATGGTGGCAGAAATTGCACGCGATCCAGCAACGGCAAACCTGCCGATCTCTGGCATTGGTGGGATTACCACATGGCGTGATGCAGCCGAATTTATGGTGATGGGTGCAGGTAACGTACAAGTATGTACGGCGGCTATGACCTACGGATTTAAAGTTGTTGAAGAGATGATTAGCGGCTTAAGCCAATGGATGGATGAAAAGGAAATTTCGAACGTGTCCGATATTGTGGGCCGCGCGGTTCCCAATACATCTGACTGGCAGCACTTGAACCTGAATTATATCGCCAAGGCAAAAATTGATGAGGATTTGTGCATCAAATGTGGCCGTTGTTATGCCGCTTGTGAAGACACATCGCATCAGGCGATTTTAATGTCGGATGACCGCGTGTTTAGCGTGAATGACGATGAATGTGTGGCGTGTAATCTGTGCGTAAATGTCTGCCCAGTTGAAAATTGCATCACTATGGATGCAATGGAAGCAGGCACAACTGATCCGCGTACGGGCCAAGTTGTAAGTGATGTGAAAGCCGATTGGACAACACACCCAAACAACCCGTCCGCAGCGGCGGCAGAATAATCAGGGGGTCAGTGTTGCACGGTACATTGTATCAAGAAATTCAGCGGCCTGTTCAAACCTGGCATCTGCTTTGTCTGATAAAACAGCGCGTACTTGCACGTCGAAATCCGCATAATGCTGGGTTGTTGCCCAAATTGAAAATATTAAATGATGGGGGTCTATCGCTTTGATTTTACCTGCATTTATCCAGCTTTGTATTAGCGCGGATTTTTTATCCGTTAAGGTTTTTAACGGGCCGGCAAGTTCATCTAATATGCGCGGCGCACCTTGTAAAACCTCATTCGCAAACAGGCGGCTTTCGCGTGGGTAATCGCGCGACATCGCCAACTTGCGTCCGACATAGGCGCAAATTTCATCCACAGGATCGCCTGCATCACTTAAATGCTCCAACGGTTCCAGCCAAGTTTCCAGCAGTCTTGCCAACAGCTTTGCATGAATGGTTTCTTTGCCGTCAAAATAATACAGAATGTTGGGCTTTGATATGCCAGATTTTGCGGCAATCTGATCTAAAGTTGAGCCGCGATAACCATAGGTGGCAAAAACTTCTAATGCAGCTTCCAGAATGGCTTCGGTCTTTTCCCTTTGAATTCTGGTCGGCCCTTTGGTCGATGCTGCACGCGCCATATATTACCCCCGTTATTAATATAATGGCCTTGACCAGCAGGCCCCACCACGTTCATAGTTTTGACCATATGGTCAGAAAATTACAATGGCAAGTTTTGCCTACTGATTAGGAGATAGCAATATGACAACACCTGTAAGCAACCTGCGCATAAACGGCGATCGTCTGTGGGATAGTCTGATGGACATGGCTAAAATTGGCCCCGGTGTGGCGGGTGGTAATAACCGCCAAACGCTGACGGATGAAGATGGCGAAGGTCGTGCGTTATTTCAACAATGGTGCGAAGCGGCTGGCTGTTCCATGGGGTTGGATCAGATGGGCAATATGTTTGCGCGGCGCGAAGGTAGCGACCCTGATGCGCTGCCGGTTTATGTGGGGTCACATCTGGATACACAGCCCACGGGTGGCAAATATGACGGTGTTTTAGGTGTGTTAGGTGGCTTGGAAATTCTGCGCACATTGAATGATATGGATATCAAAACCAAACACCCGATCGTTGCAACCAACTGGACAAACGAAGAGGGCACACGTTATGCGCCCGCGATGCTGGCATCAGGCGTTTTTGGTGGTGTTCATACTCAAGAATGGGCTTACAACCGCGTAGATGCCGAAGGCAAAAAATTCGGTGATGAACTGGCCCGTATTGGCTGGCGGGGTGAAGAACAGGTGGGCGCGCGCAAAATGCATGCGTTTTTTGAGCTGCATATTGAGCAAGGCCCAATTCTGGAAGCGGAAGGCAAAGACATTGGCGTGGTCACACACGGGCAGGGGCTTAGCTGGACGGAAGTGACGATCACGGGGCGCGACAGCCATACGGGATCTACGCCGATGCCGATGCGCAAAAATGCGGGCCTTGGCATGGCTAAAGTTTTGGAACTGGTGGATCAAATCGCATGGTCACACGCCCCCCACGCGGTGGGTGCGGCAGGCCATATTGATGTCTATCCGAATTCACGCAACGTGATCCCTGGTAAGGTGGTTTTCACCGTTGATTTCCGTTCACCTGATCTAAGTGTGATCGAAGATATGGAGGCGCGGTTGAAAGTTGGGGCCGCTAAGATTTGTGAAGATATGGGGCTGAGTATTACGTTTGAAAAAACCGGTGGTTTTGACCCTGTAACGTTTGACGAAACCTGTGTGACAGCCGTGCGCAACGCCGCTGAACGCATGGGTTATAGCCATATGAACCTAATCTCAGGCGCGGGGCATGATGCCTGCTGGATAAACGGGGTTGCACCGACCGCCATGGTGATGTGCCCTTGTGTGGATGGGTTATCGCATAATGAGGCCGAAGATATATCTAAGGAATGGGCCACGGCGGGTGCGGATGTTTTGATGCAGGCTGTGGTTGAGACTGCGGAGATTGTGGAGTGAAGGATGAAGATGCAGAGTTTTACGTTCGTGGCGGAGATGAGCTTCCGGAACCGGGTGTAAAGTTCGCTTTTTCCCGTCGTCTGGAGTTCACTCCGAACGAAATTTTTATAAACGGATACAAAATTAGACGGACAGATACTGGATTCTCAGTTGGTTTTCATCCAGGTGGGCACGGGGGAACTGGCCCAAATGTGTTTAAGATTACTGAGCAAGAGTATGAGTCTCTGGCAAGATTAGCGAATGAATTTCATAACTCATTTACAGACGCTGTTCATGCGATAGAAAAATCAAAGACACCTAGTGAATTTTGGAGAGAAAAATGACCAAAGTAATCAAAAACGGCACAGTCTGCACCGCTGATCGTGCTTGGAAAGCCGACGTTCTGATTGACGGGGAAATCATCAAGCAAATTGGTGAAAATCTGACGGGCGATGAATATATTGATGCCGAAGGGGCGTATGTGATCCCGGGCGGGATTGATCCGCATACGCATTTGGAAATGCCGTTTATGGGTACGACTGCGGCGGAAACTTTTGAGTCTGGTACATGGGCGGCAGCCACGGGTGGTACGACGATGATTGTGGATTTCTGTTTGCCGGGGGCAGATGGGTCTATCAAGAATGCGATCAACGAATGGCACCGTAAATCAGCCCCGCAAATCTGTTCGGACGTGGGCTATCATATGGCGATCACGGGGTGGAATGAAGACATTCACCGCGAGATGGAAGATGCGGTGAAAATGGGGGTAAACTCATTCAAACACTTCATGGCCTATAAGGGCGCTTTGATGGTGGAAGACGACGAAATGTTCGCGTCTTTTGAACGTTGTAAGGAACTTGGCGCACTACCGATGGTGCATGCAGAAAACGGCGATCTTGTTGATTTACTTCAGAAAAAATACATGGCCGAAGGCATTACAGGGCCAGAGGGCCATGCCTTTTCGCGCCCGCCTGAATTAGAAGGCGAAGCGGCTAATCGCGCGATTATCATCGCGGATGCGGCTGGGGTACCGCTTTATATTGTGCATGTTTCTTGTGAACAATCACATGAAGCAATTCGCCGTGCACGGCAAAAGGGAATGCGTGTTTATGGGGAGCCTCTCATACAATTCTTAACATTGGATGAATCTGAGTATTTCAACAAAGATTGGGATCATGCGGCGCGCCGTGTGATGTCGCCCCCGTTCCGTAACAAGGAACATCAGGCGTCACTTTGGGCAGGTTTGCAGTCTGGCAGTTTGCAAGTGGTTGCAACCGATCACGCGGCGTTTAACACCGAACAAAAACGCGCGGGGCGCGATAATTTCTGCCTGATCCCGAACGGGTCAAACGGGTTGGAAGAACGGCTTTCTGTGCTTTGGACTGAAGGTGTTGAAACTGGACGTTTGACGCCCAGTGAATTTGTGGCAGTAACGTCTACCAATGTGGCTAAAATCCTGAATATCTACCCTAAAAAGGGTGCGATTGTAGAAGGGGCTGATGCCGATATTGTGGTGTGGGATCCGAAGATTTCCAAAACGATTTCGCCCAGCAATCACCATTCTGTTCTGGACTATAATGTGTTTGAGGGTTTCAACGTCACTGCTAATGCGCGTTATACATTATCGCGTGGCGAAGTGATCTGGGCATGGGGTAAAAACAGCCAACCGCAACCCGGTCGCGGCCGCTTTGTACCGCGCCCTGCTTTCGCATCTGCGCAAACTGCCCTGAGCAAGTGGAAAGAATTGAACAGCCCGCGTAAAGTGGAACGTGATCCGCTGAACATTCCTGCGGGGATTTAAAAGGTTAATTTTGTGAACAAAGAAGTAATCATAGAAACCAAAGGCTTAGATCTGACGTTTGAAACAAACGACGGGCCTGTGCATGCGTTAAAAGATATTAACCTGACGATAGAGAAGGGTGATTTTGTATCCTTCATCGGCCCGTCTGGTTGCGGCAAAACTACGCTTTTACGGGTGATGGCCGATCTGGAACAGCCCACGGGTGGCACCTGTACTGTGAACGGTGTTTCCCCGCATGAGGCGCGAATGAACCGCGCCTATGGTTATGTTTTTCAGGCGGCGGGGTTGTATCCTTGGCGCACGATAGGCGGCAATATCAAACTACCTTTAGAGATCATGGGGTATTCGAAAGCGGAACAGGCCGAGCGGGTTTCGAAGGTGTTGGAACTGGTGGAACTGGACGGCTTTGATAAGAAGTTCCCGTGGCAATTATCGGGCGGGATGCAACAGCGGGCAAGTATCGCGCGGGCATTGGCGTTTGACGCAGATATTTTGCTGATGGATGAGCCGTTTGGGGCGTTGGACGAGATCGTCCGCGATCACCTGAACGAACAGTTATTGGCCCTATGGGCACGTACACACAAAACCATTGGTTTCGTTACACACTCAATACCTGAAGCCGTGTATCTATCGACTAAGATCGTGGTAATGAGCCCACGGCCAGGGCGTATAGCCGATGTGATTGAAAGTACATTACCCATAGAACGCCCCTTGGAAATTCGGGACAGCAAAGAGTTTATCGAGATCGCACACCGCGTGCGAGACGGATTGCACGAGGGGCACTCTAATGGTTAATGGGGTGCTGAAACTGGCGTATGGAATGCGTATGGAAAGCGTATGGCATGCGTATGGCACTTGCACGTTAACACTTTTTCGGGTGGAGGCAGCCACATGAAGTCATTTGCCCCTGTTTTGGCCGTTGTCAGTGCGATCTTTGTGATCTGGTACGGGATGGCCGTCGTGCTAAATTCGACCTGGGCTTATGACAAGGCGAAGCGGGCGGATGTGACGCTGAGTTTTTCTGAAATGGTCGCCGATACGATGGTGCAAAAAAAGCCATTGTTGCCTGCACCGCATCAGGTGGCGGCAGAGATATACAAGACTACCGTGCTTAAAAAGATAACCTCAAAGCGATCGTTGATCTGGCATGGCTGGATTACCCTGTCGGCCACGCTTTTGGGCTTTGCGATGGGGACGGGTTTTGGGATATTACTGGCGGTGGGAATTGTGCATAGCCGTGCGATGGATATGTCGGTGATGCCTTGGGTGATTACCAGTCAAACCATTCCGATATTGGCGGTGGCCCCGATGATTATCGTGGTGCTGAATGCGGTTGGTATTTCGGGACTTTTGCCCAAAGCGTTTATTTCGATGTACCTGTCATTTTTTCCCGTTGTCGTGGGGATGGTGAAGGGGCTGCGATCCCCTGACCATATGCAGATGGATCAGATGCGTACTTGGAATGCGTTAAAGCCTACGATGTTCTGGAAGCTGCGTTTGCCAAGTTCAATGCCCTATCTGTTTCCGTCCCTGAAGATTGCTATGGCCGCGTCTTTGGTCGGTGCGATTGTGGGTGAGCTGCCAACGGGGGCTGTGGCCGGATTGGGTGCGCGCCTGCTGGCGGGTAGTTATTACGGGCAGACCATTCAGATTTGGAGTGCGCTGATTTCGGCGGCGATTCTGGCGGCGGCACTGGTCGCGCTGATCGGGTTGTTGCAGAACATCACGCTTAAGCGGATGGGGATGCTGCGATGAACTGGATTATAGGGGCATTGGTATTTTGGGCCGTGATGTGGGTGCTTAATGTGAAGTTGTCCAAAGGGCCGCAAACGCGATTTATATCACTGTTGGTGCCGTTTATTTTCGGCGTTACACTTTTGGTTTTGTGGGAAGGTATCGTGCGCGGTTTCGCGATTAGCCCGATATTATTACCACCACCATCGGCCATTGGAGTACGCTTTGCGAATAGCCTGCCTATCCTTTGGGTGGATTTTGTACAGACATTTGTGAAAGGCGCAATGTCGGGTTATATTCTAGGATGCGGCTCGGCGTTTCTGGTGGCGATTGCGGTAGATCGGTCACCGTTTTTACAACGCGGGCTTTTGCCTGTGGGCAATTTTGTAGCCGCCTTACCGATTGTCGGTATGGCACCGATTTTGGTGATGTGGTTTGGGTTTGACTGGCAGTCTAAAGCAGCCGTTGTGGTGGTGATGGTGTTTTTCCCGATGCTGGTAAATACGGTTGAGGGGTTAAAGGCGTCTGACCATATGCAACGCGATTTAATGCAAACTTATGGTGCCAGTTATTGGCAAGGTTTGGCCAAGTTGCGGCTGCCTGCAGCGATGCCGTTTATCTTTAACGGGTTGAAAATATGTTCAACACTTGCACTTATCGGCGCGATTGTGGCAGAGTTCTTTGGCTCACCCATCAAAGGTATGGGGTTTAGAATTTCTACGGAAGTAGGTCGTTTGGCACTGGATATGGTCTGGGCAGAAATTACAGTGGCGGCCCTTGCGGGCTCGGCATTTTACGGGGCGGTGGCCTTGATTGAGAAGGCGGTGACCTTCTGGCATCCATCGCAACGCGGATAAGAAAAATAACTAAATTCAACAAGGGAGAATAAAGATGAACAGATTACTAACAACAGCACTTGCGGGTGCTTTGGCACTGGGAACTTCGGTAGCGCATGCCGCTGACGATGTTAGCTTGCAGCTGAAATGGGTGACCCAAGCGCAATTCGCGGGCTACTATGTAGCCTTGGACAAAGGCTTTTACGGTGAAGAAGACCTGAATGTAACGATTAAACCGGGTGGGCCTGATATTGCCCCTGCGCAAGTGATTGCGGGCGGCGGTGCAGACGTGGTTTTGGACTGGATGCCGTCTGCATTGGCATCACGTGAAAAGGGTTTGGATTTAGTTAATATCGCACAACCTTTCAAAACATCTGGTATGATGCTGACGTGTCGTAAAGATGCGGGCGTTTCATCGCCTGCGGATTTTGCGGGCAAGACTTTGGGCGTTTGGTTCTTTGGTAATGAATACCCGTTCCTAAGCTGGATGAGCAAACTGGGTCTTGCAACCGATGGTTCTGACGGTGGTGTGACGGTTCTAAAACAAGGCTTTAACGTTGATCCGATTTTACAAGGCCAAGCGGCTTGTGTTTCAACCATGACGTATAACGAATATTGGCAGATTATTGACGCAGGCCTGACCCCTGATGATCTGGTGGTTTTCAAGTATGAAGACCAAGGTGTCGCGACACTTGAGGATGGTATGTATGTTCTGGGTGAGAACCTGAAAGATGCAGCATTCAAAGATAAAATGGTACGCTTTGTGCGCGCATCAATGAAAGGCTGGAAATATGCCGAAGCCAATCCTGATGAGGCGGCTGGTATCGTGCTGGACAATGATGCGTCAGGTGCGCAGACAGAAATGCACCAGCAACGCATGATGCGTGAAATCGCTAAGTTGACCGCAGGGTCTAACGGTACTCTTGATCCGGCTGACTTCCAACGTACTGTGGATAGTCTGTTGGGTGGTGGCTCTGATCCTGTGATTACCAAGCAACCAGTTGGTGCTTGGACGCATGAAATAACGGATGCTGCACTAAACTAGCATTTAGCTAATATCGATCTTAAATATAAAGCCGTGCACTTACCGTGCGCGGCTTTTATTCAGCCGCAAAATGTGCGGTACGGCTTTGCCCACCTGCAAGCAAGCGGCGCATTGCGATGGCGCCTATGGTGATAAAACCCAAAGCTAGGATGGCGGCAAAGCTTAAGGTTGGAATGCCAGCTAGGCCTGCACCTACTGTACAACCACCTGCCAAAACGCCCCCTATGCCCATAAGTATTGCCCCTGAAAGATAGCGCAATGTTTGGGGGGTATCTTCAAAGGATTGCCATTCAAACTGGCCTTTTATCAAGGCTGTGATCGCTGCGCCTATAACCACACCGCCAATAAGGCCTGTACCGAACCCCGCGGGAATTGCGGTTGAGGCGATTGTCCAGAACAACAAATCGGCACTGGGTGCGGTGAATGAAAGGGATTGCATGGCAATGGGATCAAATTCATCAAACAAGATAAACCCTGTACCAACCCAGCCTAATGGCACCAGCAGACCCAATAGGGCCGCCAGCGTTAAATGCGATGGTTTGGCCCCAGATTTGTAGGTTAGACTGATTGCGCCAAATGCGATCAGGGCTGCCCATAGCAAGTTACCACCTGGTAATGCGCCAAAGGATACGGTGCTGCCTAAGTCAACTGTCATGGCGCCAATAGAAGTGCGAATGGGGGCAAACACGCCTTTTAGGGTTGCGTGGGCGGTAATTGCAAAGACCAGAATTACGATTAATGCACGTGTATTTCCTGTACCTGTTAAGACAGTTAACCGCGATATGCAGCCGCGCGTTAAAACCATGCCTGCACCAAACATTAAACCGCCAAGGGCTATGGCACCAAGGGGTAGGTTCGAGGCAAAAAGCCGGTGGTCGCCAAATGCTATCCATCCTGAATTTACTGCAATCTGGGTGCCAAGAACGGCGGTCGCTAGGGTGGTAAACCATACACCACGTGCAGATTTGCGCTCATGGGCCTCACCCACAATGCCGCGTCTGAAACAGAATTGTATGTGTTGGCCGATGGCCCCGAATAACAAACCTAAAATGGCTGCAAAAATTACTGAAGCCTGTTGTGGCGTCAGGGTTTCAAATCCAAATTGTTCAAACATATTCACGGGCTTTCGGTTATTACGACTCATTTAAGAGGGTCGAATACCATTTGGGCCAGTGCGCGGTTTTTTGCAAACTTGCTGAGCATGCTGGAATTCTACGATTGCCCTGTATTTTAGGACGTACATCTATTGCTTGAAGCTTGGCAGTATTAAATACTGTGAAAGGGTATTGTTTTGGGACAGCTTTCTTAAATTCATAGTTTTGAATGTTCGAATTCAGGTGTAGTAATCTTCCCCTAATCAGGGGCAAAACCTGCAAGTAGGTGTCGTATGCCTAATATGGCCCCTAAAACAATCGCTGCCAGTGTTACGGGGGCAGAAAATGCCAGTGTTGAAAAGGCACTAACGCCTTGGCCTATTGAACAACCCAAAGCCACAATGCCACCCATGCCCATAAGACATGCACCGAATACTTGGCGGCCGAGTTCACGGGGGTCTTCGCAGGCTTCCCAGTTGAAATGGCCTTTTATGCGTGATCCGATATTTGCCCCGATCAATACCCCAAGAACCGAACCGACAGAAAAACCAGCGCCCCCGCCTGATGATGTCATCAAGAACAGTAAAGTACGGCCAAGTGGGGCGGTGTACGTATGGGCTTGAACGGTTACAGCTTCAAAGCTGGCTTCACGCAAAAACGACGTACCCCAAAAAGCACTGGCAATGGCCAAGCCTGCGCAAACGCCCCAAAACACGGCTTCTTTTCTGTGGCGTAGGGGTGCATATAGCAAGGCCCATAAAATTAAGGCGAACGCAATAATTACGGCAATTATAAGGGGGGGAAGGCCTGTATATGCTGAAAACATATGGGCAAACCCTTGCGGCGTATCTGAACTGGTGACGGGAAAGGCCATTATGCGGAAATTTGCCAGTGGCCCGTTTAGGGTGAAATACCCCGATATGGCGATTACAACGACAACGACCAGCGAGCGCAAATCACCACCGCCGAAACGCGCAAGTGCGCCAAAGCCGCAATTACCTGACAGGGCCATACCATAGCCAAACACCAGCCCGCCTATGATGCTGGCAAGCGGATTCCAACTTATCGTGTGGTAAAGTGTTTTTGTGATGTCGATTTGGCCAATGGCGTCCAAGCTGAACACGCATAGAATAGCCACACCCAAAACGATGCCCCATATGCGTATGCGGCGCTGGTCGTGGCCCATATAGGCGCTTTCAATCGCGCCAAAGGTGCAAAATTCGCCCAAACGTGCGGCTAGGCCCAATACAACCCCACCGCCTAAGCCTATTAATGTGGCTAAAATTGTGTGATCCAACTAAAGGCCCTCCCAGACGCAAATGGTTTTTCAGCTATTGCAGAATTCCTCATACAATAGCTCTATCAACCTATATACCTTGGGATCTTTGATTGTGTAATAAATTGTTTTGCCGTCACGCCGATAATCAACAATACCTTCCAGCCTAAGGCGGGCCAGTTGTTGGCTAACTGCGGCTTGGCGTGATGATAAAAGGTTTTCCAGATCAGTTACAGATTTTTCGCCTTTTATTAAATGGCACAAAATCATTAGCCTGCCTTCATGCGCCATAGCTTTTAAAAAACCAGAGGCATCACGTCCATTTTCATACATTTCGTCTATGTCAAATGTGTCGCTTAATTTTTCGGCCAAGCCCATTTTTTAAAATCCTAACAATTCATCTTCTATTGCGGCTATGCCTGCACGGGCGCATTCATCATCAATTTCTGTCCCTGGTGCCCCAGATACGCCAATTCCACCAACAATGCTACCATCTGCCTCAATCGGTACACCACCACCAAGAGGAAGGGGTTGAGAGATGAAACGGATACCAAAGCCTTCTTTGTCAGGCTTTGTCGCAGCGTCAAGGTCTAATGTTGGTCCGCGAAAACTTACGGCTGTCCAAGCTTTGCGTTTTGCAGTTTCTTCAACATGCAGTCCTGCATAGCGATCTTTGACAAAAGCCTGCGTTAAACCGAAGCGATCAACAACAGCGACGCCAACTTGATAGCCCATATCACGACAAAGTGACATCGTGTTGACCGCAAGTTTGATCGCAATTTCAGGTTTTAGGACTTTGAATTCAACAAAAGCATCATCCTGCCCAGCGTGAAGCGGGACTGAACTAAGCAAACTAGTGATAATTACGGCTGCTGTGACGTATTTTTTCATGACGCATCCTTTGCGGTTTTATATTCGGGTAAAGGTTTTAGCATTTGTTCCAATAATCCCCAGAAAAAATCTTCGCCAGGGTAGCCTTCTATACGGCCTATTTCAGAACCGTTTTTAACTAAAACAAAGGTAGGTGTGTAAAAAGGCCGTGATTTCAATTTGATACCTGCGGGCACGGCGCTGTGGATGTCTATCCTATGTAAAGGCGCTGTTCGGCCTTCTTGGGTTTTTGGATAGATGCCGGAAACTTGTGAATTCCAGATGCCACACCAGTAACACCCGTCTTCTTCAAACATCAATAACTCTACATTCCCTGCGATTGCCTGTATCGGGGATATGAAAATTAAAAATGCTAAAATTCGAGCTAACATTGACCGCACCTAAATAACATATATAAAAAACCTAATATGTTTTTACGTAAAGGACAAGGCCGCAGATGTTTTTTGAAGTAACATATGGGGGTGCAATCGTCGCAGGGTTGTTAAGTTTTTTGTCACCTTGCATCTTACCAATAGTCCCGTTTTACCTGTGTTATATGGCTGGTATCAGCATGTCAGAATTGCAGGGTGAAGATGAAATACCTGCGGGAACCCACAAACGCCTTATCTTGGCCAGCATATTTTTTGCATTGGGTGTCACGACAATTTTCGTGCTTTTAGGCTTGGGCGCAACTGCATTAGGGCAGGCGTTTCGGATGTGGAAACAAGAATTGGCGTATGTCTCGGCCCTGTTTTTATGTTTGTTCGGCCTGCATTTTCTGGGCGTATTGCGCATACCTTTATTATACCGTGAGGCGCGAATGGATGCGAAAAGCAACCCCACAACTTTGGTAGGGTCTTATGTGATGGGTCTTGCGTTTGGCTTTGGCTGGACGCCTTGTGTGGGGCCTGCGCTGGCCGCGATTTTGATGGTTGCGGGTGGCATGGGCGATATGGTGCAAGGTGGGTTGTTATTGCTGGTTTACGGACTTTCAATGACATTACCATTTGTGTTGGCTGCGGTTTTTGCCAAACCATTTTTGCGCTGGGTACAAAATAAACGAAAATATCTTGGGCATGTGGAAAAGGCTATGGGGGTAATGCTGATCGTGTTTGCCGCTTTGATCGCCACCAATAGCATGAGTTACATCGCTAATCTGATGCTAAAATATATTCCTTGGTTTTCTACGGTTGGCTAATGTCTGGTGAAACGCTGATGGTGCGCAGAAGATGTAATATCATTGCGTCAGGCCGAACAATGTTGGAAACAGGGTGCAGACCAGATAGAGTTTGCAAAAGACCACAAACAGTTTGCCCGTGCTTTTGAAAGCTTCCCTAGTGACGCTGATTGCATCTACCCTGGCTGGCGTGAAGCATTGCGGATAAACTCTGTGGCATAAATAAAACTTGGGCGGTGATAAGCATCGCCCAAATTCAACTTTGACTTAGGAATGAACATGTCTTTCAACCGTGATATAAAAATAGCCCCTTCAATTCTTTCGGCAGATTTTGCCAACTTTGGCCAAGAAATTCAGGCTATTGAAGCGCAGGGTTGCGATTGGGTACATGTAGACGTTATGGACGGGCATTTTGTACCGAACCTAACTTTTGGGCCACCTCTTTTATCTGCGATCCGCCCGCATATAAAAACCGTAATGGACGTGCATTTAATGATTTCACCCGTGGATGAATATATTGATGCTTATGCCGCTGCTGGCTCTGATGTTATTACGGCGCATATCGAAGCTGGGCCGCATACACATCGCACATTGCAAGCAATCCGCAATGCAGGGGCCAAGGCTGGTTTAGCATTGAATCCGGGCACAGGACTGGACGATGTGGAATACCTGCTGGATATGGTTGATCTATTTTGTATCATGACAGTGAACCCGGGTTTTGGCGGGCAAAAATTCATCCACTCGCAAATTGATAAAGTAAAAAAGCTGCGCGCTATGATTGGGGATCGCCCAATTCACATCGAAATCGATGGCGGTATTACACCAGAAACAGCACCCTTAATGGCTGCCGCAGGTGCGGATGTTCTGGTTGCAGGTTCCGCTGTCTTTAAGGGCGGAAGTGTGGATAAACCCGAAGTATATGGCACCAACATCAAAGCCATTCGGGATGCCGCAAATTCGGTGCTAAACTAGTGGCAGTTACACCCCCCGTTTGTGATTTTAACTGGCCCGCACCAGATTTTAGCCTACCCGCGACGGATGGCAAAACCTATAACCTAGCTGATGTGGCTGGGCCAAATGGCACGTTGGTAATGTTTATTTGCAACCATTGCCCGTATGTTTTGGCTGTGCTTGATCGTATCCTGCGTGATGCAAAGCAGTTGCAGGGATTGGGCATCGGTGTTGTTGCGATTAATTCCAATGATGCGGCGGCATATCCTGATGACAGCTTTGACAATATGGTAAAGATGGCCACCAGCAAAGGTTTCACTTTTCCTTATCTGTATGATGAAGACCAATCTGTTGCACGCGCCTATGATGCGGCTTGCACCCCTGATTTTTATGGCTTTAATGCAACGGGTGGTTTGCAATATCGGGGTCGTCTTGATGCCTCTACCAGAACGGCCGGCCCTACAGATTTACGCCGCGATTTGTTTGACGCAATGGTACAAGTGGGTGAACTAGGCAAGGGGCCAGAGGCACAGATCGCGTCTATGGGTTGCTCTATTAAGTGGAAGGTATAATTCGTGAAATTCGTTATTTTTGATCTGGACGGCACACTTGTTGAAAGTGCGCCCGATATACATGATGCGGCTAACAGGGTTTTGGCAGATTTGGGCATTAGCCCTTTGTCATTGGAAACCGTGATCGGCTTTATCGGCAATGGCGTTCCCAAGTTGGTGGAACGTGTGATGAAAGAAGTTGGCATTGCACATTCCGAAGAAAAACACGCAGAACTGGTCGCGGCGTTTTCGGCCCATTATGCTGTTAACCCCGCAACGCTTAGTTACCTGAATAAGGGCGCGTTAAAAGCGTTAGAGCAGCTTAAAGGCGATGGCTTTCAAATGGCGGTTTGCACCAACAAGCCATATGATTTGACGATACAGGTTTTGCAGGGCCTAGAGATAGCGGATTATTTTGGAGTTGTGATTGGGGGCGATAGCCTGCTTGTGAAAAAGCCTGATGCGGCACCTTTGATTAGGACAATGGAGTTATTGGGGTCTGACAGTTGTATTTATATCGGTGATAGTGAGGTTGATGCACAAACTGCGAAAAATGCAGATCAGCCATTTTTTCTGTTCACGGATGGGTATCGAAAAACAGCAGTCGCTGATTTAGGTGCGGATGCGCAATTTGATGATTTTGTAGATTTACCTGTTTTAATTAATGAGTACAGTGGCTTATAATTTTTTATGCTGGTGTTAAGTTAAGCTCTTCTAACGCGAGTGTGGTTTCGTAACTTTTCAGGCTTCTGCGCGCGGCTGCGCCATAAGCATGCAAATCAAACTGAAGTTCTGGAAATAATGTATAAATTTCATCACGGCTTTGTTCAGAAATAGCATCCATGCCTTGCTCGCCTGGGTGGAAACTTTCACTTGGTATTCCTTCGGCAAAGACAATTTCATGGCTGTCAAACATCATGTGGAAATAATCAACATCACCGCCTTCTTCGCGGGTGATAGTGCAATCATTTTGTAATGACTTAGCTGTGGCCAGAACCTCGGTATCATCAAAAAGAAGTTCTAACTGCCAGCCTGACAACATCATGCGGTGTTGCGGGGAAACCAATAGATCGCGTTTGTTGCCCAAGGCGCCTTTGCGAATACGGTATGGGGCAAGATTACCCTTTGCTGGAACCGTTGTAGACCCAATCCAGCGGATGGGTTGATAACCGTGGTCAAGCGTTTTGACCATATCCCCTTGGCACAGATCCTCTATATTAATCTCATCGTGTTGGGTTTCGATTTTGGTGCCATGCGCAAAACAAACGATAATGCGTTCAAAATCATTGATTGCTACATTATTCCAGTTAACATGGTAATCTGATCCATTTGCTGTCCAGCTACCATCTCCTTGTAATGTGTAACCACTGTTTTGCAGGGCAGTTATAAAACCAGCGGCATCATGGCCTGTGTTGATTTTCAGAACATCATCAACTGTGCCGAATTCATGATCAACACCATCAATGGTTTGCGAAACACTGGAATCAATGTAGCCAACATTCATAGTATCGGCTTCAGCACCGGTTTCAAAAGAATTGAAATGATTGTTTGCAGCGAACGTAACGGTGTCGGCCCCACCCTCGGTATCTACGAGGTTATTGAAACTGTTAGAACCACCACCTGTTATGCTGTCGTCACCCGCCCCCAAAAGGACAGTGCTGTTAAATGTATTGCCGTCCCCCATGACGATGGTGTCAACGCCAGAGCCAGTTAAAAAATCACCGTCAAAAATATTATTGCTACCGATAGTGATATTGTCATCGCCACCTGACGTATCAAAGGTATCATTTATAGAAACAGTGTCACCAATGGTCACATTGTCTGTGCCAGATGATGACCCGTCAAAAGCCCTAAGGCTTGAGCCATCGCCCAAAGTCAGTGTTGTGCTATCAGCATTTGTTGCATTCAGGGTTACATTTGAAATATCAACATTGTCTGCAACAGTAATGTCAGGGTTCAAATCTGAATCAAATGTAACGTTGTAATTGCCCGCAGTGCTTGTTGTATTGAAATTTACGGAAAAATCTACCGGTGTTGGCTCGCCGCCTGCAGCTTCAAATGTAGTGTTTTTGTCTGCGTCGTCTTCGAAAATAAATATATCACCAGAAACCACGGAAATTGTGGAACCAGCTTCAATCTCGTTCGCCCCTAAGGGAAATGTACCGTCAGCAACAATGAAATACGTTGCCATGTTACCCTCCAAAACCTGCATATTACGCAGAAACAACCTGCAAAACTATTGCAGGCACAGACTGGAATTCAGCCTGATAAGCGTAGTTATAGGGGGGGGAGCAAAGCGCTTATGGGGCGCAATTATGTTAAATGTATGTAGGAATAGTTGTAGATTTTGCGGTATTTTAAGTAAAAAAGGGCTGTTTATGGCAAAACATTGCCCTGTACTTGTGTTATTGCGTGATTATTCAAATTCCATTTGTTCATAAACACGGCCTGCATTTTTGGTGGCAAGTTCATCGAATGTATCCAGATGCGCATAAGGGGACTGGTCCACATAATAAGCCTCACTTAAAGAGCCGCCATCTTCTAGAAGCGCACCGATTTTACCGCGCAAGTAGACTAAGTAATCATGGGTATAGCGGCGTACTTGGGCCATATTTGTAGGGTGGCCGTGACCAGGAATGACGTAAACCGCCCCCAGTTTTTCAAATTTTTCATTCCATGTTTCCAACCAATCAGCGGTAAGCGTGTCATCAAAGATTGGCAGCATACGTTCGTGAAAGGCCATATCGCCTGCAATTACCAGCTTTTGCTTAGGCAACCAGACAACGACATCACCTGGGCTGTGGCTAGGCCCAAGATACAGAACCTCTATTCTGAAATCACCCATTTCGACGATATGCTCATCTTCAAATGTAAGGGTTGGTGGTGTTAATTCTGTGCCTTCAGACTTTTCCAAATTATAGCGTTTCATTGATGTAAGGCTTTGAAATCCACGATCATCAAATTCATGTGCAGCATCAATATGGGCCAATATTGGCACGCCTTGTTCTGCCCAATACCCGTTGCCAAGCATTGCGTGGCCTTGCCCGTTTTCATTGATAACAAGCTTAACTGGTTGATCGGTTATTTTTTTGATTTCATCATGCAAAGCTTTTGCCAACAAATAGGCGGAGCTACCATTTATGACGACAACGCCATCACCCGTTACGATGAAAGACAGATTATTATTGTGACCTGAATTGTCATAGGTAGAGGGCGCTGTGGCCCCGATTGCGGAATAAACATGGGGGATATATTCGACTGGCAGAGAATAAAGCAGTGAGCTTGGATATTGATCGGCGATCTTATCACTGGCATGGGCTGCAGGTGTTATCAAAAAAAATGCGAGTGTAAACATGTTGAAAAGCGGTTTCATGGCAGTATCTCCGACGTGTATTTGAGTTTTCCATATGTGTTGCTGTTTATTAAAGCATTAACTCTCGCGGTTTACCATCAATATATGCAAATAATAGAATTTGTATTGCATGAATCGTTTTCCCTGTATAACGTAAATGCAATATTACACTAAAAGGGAGGACACTGTATGCAGCGCATAACACTAGCAGCACTCGGAATTGCATTGACAACCAGCACGGTATTTGCCGCAGAATTGGCACCTGATGCTGTAATGTTTGGGGAAGATGGCCAAGTAATGGCATCTTTAACAGGCGTTGCAGGCGATCCGGCTGTGGGTAAAAAAGTGACAATAAATCGTAAACAAGGTAACTGTCTGGCTTGTCATGTAAACAATGACGCATCAGATCAGTTTTTTCACGGTGAAGTAGGCCCGCCCTTAGACGGTGCTGCTGATCGTTGGGATGAAGCACAATTAAGGGGTATATTGGTAAATTCAAAAATGACATTTGAAGATACAATAATGCCCTCTTTCTACCGTACCAAAAATGGTGCGCGGACACTGAAAAAATTCCAAGGCAAGACTATTTTAACAGCTCAACAGGTTGAAGATGTGGTTGCCTATCTGAAAACACTAAAAGAGGAGTAGAGGCATGGAACTTACAAGACGTAATGCCTTAGCACTGGGCGGGGCCGCATTTGTGGTGTCACTTGTGCCAGTTAACAGCGCATTTGCTGCTAGCGAATTAACAATGGCCGATATTAAGATGTTTGCAGGCGATGCGGCGGTTGGCGAAGGCGGCATAGAGCTGACGACACCAGAAATTGCTGAAAACGGCAACACGGTACCTGTCGAATTTTCCGCACCTGGTGCAAAACGTGTGATGCTTCTAGCCGATGGCAACCCAAGTCCGGGTGTGGCTACATTCAACTTCTCTGAAATGGCAGAGTCTGCGGGTTCTACACGCATTCGCTTGGCTGGAACACAAAATGTGGTTGCAGTAGCAGAGATGGCAGATGGCACATACACGAAAGTGGCTAAATCTGTAAAAGTAACAATCGGCGGCTGCGGCGGCTAGTTCGGGAAAAGGAGATAACACAATGGCTAAACCTCGTGTAAAAGTACCGAAATCTGCAACAGCAGGTGAAGTGGTAACTATTAAGGCCTTGATTAACCACGCAATGGAATCAGGCCAGCGTAAAGATAAATCGGGAAATAAAATTCCGCGTAAGATCATCAACACGTTTTCAGCGGCTTTCAACGGCACTGAAGTGATTATGGTGAACTTGGAACCTGCAATTTCTACAAACCCTTATTTTCAGTTCAGCTTTAAAGTGCCTGCATCTGGTGATCTGGCGTTTAAATGGGTGGATGATGATGGATCTGTCTCAGAAATTACGAAAACTATAACTGTTGCATAATAGCTGGTTTTGGGAGGACCTAATATGAAGAGATTGATAAAAACACTTACCTGCACAGTTGCAGCATTGGCAATCACATCCGCAGGGCAAGCGGGTGAAGATGACGAGCTAGTGATTAATGAAGAGCTTGAAATTTCTACAAAAGCAGTGGCATCTGCGGATAGCCCGCTGGATGAGCTGGTTTCTGGTTGGCGCTATCGTGCAGACGAGACACAAGAATTACAAATGGATGATTTCGATAATCCATCCTTTATTTTTGTAGAGCAAGCCGAAGATCAGTGGAAAAAAGTAGAAGGTACAGAGGGTAAAGCCTGTTCTTCTTGTCACGAAGATGTGGCTGATTTCAAAGGGCTTCGCACAGTGCTACCGCGCTGGAATGAAGCAAAGGCAAAAGTCTATACGATGGAAAACTACATTAATGATTGTAGGGTAGATCGTATGGGTGCTGAACCTTGGAAATGGGCTAAGGGCAAAATGACTGCGATGACTGCGTTAATTAGCGTACAATCGCGTGGTATGCCCGTTGCTGTGAAAACAGATGGGCCAGCGCAGGCGGCACATGATTTGGGTAAAGAGATTTACTACACACGTGTGGGTCAGTTGGATATGGCATGTTCAAGCTGTCATGAAGACAACTATGGCAACATGATCCGTGCAGACCACTTGTCACAAGGTCAGATTAATGGATTTCCAACATATCGTTTGAAAAACTCTAAGCTGAACTCGACACAAGCACGCTTTAAGGGTTGCATGAAAAACATCCGCGCAACACCGTATAAAGTTGGGTCGCCAGAATTTACGGCACTTGAGCTTTATGTTGCATCACGCGGCAATGGTTTGTCTGTCGAAAGCCCGGCAGTCCGTAACTAATAACACTACATTTCCCCGCGCATTAAACAATGTGCGGGGTTTTTCCTTTCTAAAACATTCAATATATTGAATACATAGGTGCCTCAATGATCTCTCGTCGTGACTTTTTACAAGCAACTGTTGCCGCTTCTGCAATTTATGGTGCCACTGGCTGGAACCGCGCTGCTGCGCAACAAAAGATGACGCAGGAAAAGTTGTTGGAATTTGATACAACTGGCAATGTGACGCTTATCCACATCACGGATATTCACGGCCAACTAAAGCCAGTTTATTTCAGAGAACCAGAGATTAATCTGGGCATGGGCGCGGTAAATGGATTGCCGCCACATGTGACGGGCGCAGACTTTCTAAAAATGTTCAATATGACACCCGGCACACCTGCAGCGTATGCTTTGAGTTATCAAGATTTCAGCACATTAGCCAAATCCTACGGGCGTATGGGCGGACTTGATCGTGCGGCAACTGTGATTAATGCAATTCGTTCTGACCGCCCTGATGCGTTGTTGCTGGACGGCGGCGATACATGGCAAGGCTCTTACACAACGCATCATACTAATGGCCAAGATATGGTTAATGTAATGAATGCGCTTAAACCAGACGCTATGACCAGCCACTGGGAATTCACCCTAGGAATTGATCGCGTGACCGAAATTGTGGAAACGTTGGATTTCCCGTTCTTAGGCGCGAATATTTTTGATAGCGAGTGGGATGAACCTGCTTATGACCCTTATAAAATGTTTGAACGTGGGGGTGTTAAAATTGCCGTAATCGGGCAGGCATTTCCGTATATGCCGATTGCAAATCCGGGTTGGATGTTTCCAGGCCTTAGCTTTGGTATCCGCGAAGAGCGCATGGTTGAAGTTGTGGATGAGGTGCGTGCTAAAGGTGCCGAACTGGTGGTTTTGCTATCGCATAACGGGTTTGACGTAGACCGCAAGTTGGCTTCAAGGGTTGACGGTATAGATGTTATTTTGACGGGTCACACCCATGACGCATTACCTGAACCCGTGATGGTTGGCAAAACTATGCTGATCGCATCTGGCTCTAACGGCAAGTTTGTAACGCGTCTTGATCTGGATGTGCGTGACGGTCAAGTGATGGGATTTGCCCATAAATTGATCCCGATTTTTTCTGATGTTATTGCGCCTGATCCTATGGTTGCAAAATTGATTGATGAACAGCGTGCCCCGTTTACGGATCAATTATCTGAAGTGCTGGGGACAACTACCAATGAATTATACCGCCGTGGAAATTTCAACGGAACATGGGATGATTTGTTGTGTAACGCATTGATTGATGAACGCGAAGCAGACATAGCCCTTTCACCTGGTTTCCGTTGGGGGCCAAGCCTATTACCGGGGCAGGATATTACCCGCGAAGATTTGTTTAATGCAACAGCAATGAGCTATCCAGAAGCATATCGTTCTGAAATGACAGGGGAATTCTTGCATGTGATTTTGGAAGATGTAGCCGACAACCTGTTTAATCCGGACCCGTATTACCAACAAGGCGGGGATATGGTGCGCGTAGGGGGTATGGGATATTCTATTGATGTGTCCAAGCCACAAGGCAGCCGTATTACCGATATGACAATTCTGAAAACAGGTGAACTGGTTGAGCCTAGCAAGACATATACTGTTGCAGGTTGGGCCTCTGTTAATGAGGAAACCGAAGGGCCTGCAATTTGGGATGTGGCCGAGGCTTGGATTAAACGCCAAGGCTCTGTTTCAATCGACCCGAATACGTCTGTGAAGGTGTTTGGCACCTAAGTGCCATGCGTAAAAAAGATATGGACATGAAAAACAGTACAATAAAAACTCTTGCAATAACTTTGACACTTTGGGTGCCAAATTATGGGGTTGCACAAGATGTGACACAAGAAGTTTTGCAAGAATATATGGAATTTTCCGATTATTTTGCGGGTATAATCGTGCCAGAACAACTGACTAAAGATTTTTTTGATGCAGTTACTTTTATTGACACACGCAATGCTAAACAGTTTGAAAAAAACACTATTCCCGGAGCTGTAAATATCGAGTGGCGCGATGTTTTCGGGCGAATTGATGAAATACCGAAAGATAAAAAGGTTGTATTGTTCTGCAATACGGGCAGCTTATCTGCGCAGGCAGCATTTGCTTTGCGCGCAACTGGGCATGAGAATGTTCTGTTATTGCAGACAGGCTTGATCGGTTGGACCGAAAAAGCAGCATATAAACCGTAAAGTACAAAATAACCTGTAATTTTTCAGATTTAGGATGCGTATCACTATACAAATTCAAAAAATCATATATGTTAGTTGTTGAATCACTACACCGAATACTAGGGAGGTTTTTATGGGGCAAAACACAACGCGCAGGGGCTTTATTAAAGCAGGTGTTGCAGTGGGTGCGGGGCTGGCAGCGGGTAAAGCCGCAGCGCAAAGCGATCCGCTAATCACTGAAGTTCAAGAATGGAACCAAGTATTGGGTTTCGGCGTTGATGAACGCCCATATGGGATACCTTCACCTTATGAAAAGGCTGTAAAGCGACGCTCGGTTCCTTGGTTAACGGCTGATCCGATCAGTTCGATTAATTTTACGCCTTTGCATGATCTTGACGGCATCATAACGCCCAATGGTCTGTGTTTTGAACGCCATCACGGTGGGGTTGCTGAATATGATCCTGCGGCACATCGTTTGATGATTAATGGTCTTGTGGATAATGAGCTGATCTTCACGATGGAAGATATTATGCGGTTTCCACGTGAAAACCATGTGTATTTTCTGGAATGCGCTGCTAATTCTGGCATGGAATGGCGTGGTGCGCAGTTGAATGGGTGTCAATTTACCCATGGGATGATCCATAACGTGATGTACACAGGCGTGCCGTTGCGGTTGTTATTGGAAGAGGCGGGTGTGAAAACCGAAGGTAAATGGTTGTTGGCCGAAGGGGCTGATGCCTCTGGTCTGACACGCTCTATACCGATGGATAAAGCGCTGGATGATTGTCTGGTTGCGTTCAAGATGAACGGCGAAGCTTTACGCCCCGAACAGGGTTATCCATTGCGCTTGGTTGTCCCCGGTTGGGAAGGCAACATGTGGATCAAATGGTTGCGCCGTCTGGAAGTTGGCGATCAACCTTGGCATCACCGTGAAGAAACCTCTAAATACACCGATCTAATGGAAGACGGCACAGCACGTCGGTTTACTTGGGTGATGGATGCAAAATCTGTCATTACCAACCCCAGTCCACAAGCACCGATAACACATGGGAGCGGCCCAACTGTTTTAACAGGTCTTGCATGGTCAGGACGTGGTACAATACCACGTGTGGATGTCACGATTGATGGCGGTAAAAATTGGCACGCGGCACGCATGTCTGGGCCATCTTTAGATAAATCGATGCACCGGTTCTATTATGAATTTGACTGGGACGGCTCTGACTTATTGTTGCAAAGCCGCGCACATGACAGCACTGGTTATGTACAACCCACAAAAGATGCGCTGCGGGAAATTCGCGGCACGAACTCTATTTATCACAATAACGCCATCCAAACTTGGTATGTGAACAAGGAAGGAGTGGCAGAAAATGTCGAAATTTCTTAAGGTTTTAATCGCGGCTTGTGTGATTGCAGGGCCGGTATCTGCTGGAACATATGGTTTAGGGCGAACTGCCACTTCGGATGAAGTGAAAGCATGGGATACGGATATACGCCCAGATGGTGTTGGATTGCCAGTAGGCAGTGGCACAGTTGCGCAAGGTGAAGAGGTTTTTGCGGATAAATGTGCCGCTTGTCACGGTGATTTTGGCGAAGCGGTAGGCCGTTGGCCAGTTTTGTCAGGCGGGCATGGCTCTTTGGCAGATGACAGACCGGTAAAAACCGTTGGTTCGTACTGGCCGTATCTTTCAACCGCCTATGACTACATCTACCGCGCCATGCCATTTGGCAATGCGCAATCCTTGTCCTCTGATGAAGTTTATGCGCTTGTTGCCTACATTTTATATGTGAATGACACGGTTGATGATGAAGCGTTTACCTTGTCAAATGAGAATTTTCTAAGTGTCGAGCAAGAAAATGCGGGCGGTTTTTTCATGGATAACAGATCAGAGGTGGAATACCCTAAATTCACCCGCAGTGTCTGTATGGACAACTGTAAGGATGTTGTTGAAATTACTGCCCGTGCGGCTGTGGTTGATGTAACCCCAGAAGAAACTGCCGCTGCGGCTGCCGAAAATTCGACGACAAATGAAGAAGTAGAAACAGTTGTGGTAGAAGAAGTTGCTATGCCTGTTTTGAATGAAGAGTTGGTGGCAAAAGGGGCAAAAGTTTTCAAGAAATGCAAAGCCTGCCACAAGGTTGGTGCAAAAGCTAAAAATAGTACCGGGCCGCATTTGAACGGTATATTTGGAAGCGCAGTTGGTGCGAATGAAAAGTTCAAATATTCGAAAGGTATGAAAGCTGCTGCAAGTGAAGGATTGATGTGGGACGCAGAAAACTTACGCACTTTTTTGAAAAAGCCTAAAGATTTGATAAAGAAGACTAAAATGTCCTTTAAAGGGTTGAAGAAGGATAAAGATTTGGATGCTATTATCGAGTATCTAAAATCGGTTTCTAACTGAAAAATCTGAATATTTAATAAGGAACGGCGCCAATTTGTCGTCGTTAATCATACACACATACAAACATTCGAATTTGTTTACATATAGGTGTTTTTAAAGTACCATATATTTATGACTCGTATTTTTACGCTTTTAGCACTTATGACTTTTATGCCTTGGTTTGCTTTTGCAAACGAAGTTGAACGCGGTGAGAAAGTTTTTAAGAAATGTCGGTCGTGCCATCAAGTTGGCGCTAAGGCCAAGATAAAAAATGGGCCGCCCTTAAATGGCCTGTTCGGGCGAGTTGCCGGTACATACGAAAATGCAAAATATTCCGATGCCATGCAAAGTGCTGGTGCGGACGGGCTGACTTGGACACAGGAAAACCTAGATAAATTTTTAACCAAACCGCGCAGTTTTGTCGCGCACACATCCATGAGCTTTTCTGGATTGAAAAAACTACAAGATAGGGCGGATGTGATCGCCTATCTACTGACTTTTAATATTGATTTGGGAATGCTTGCAGCCAAAGACGATCCTGCGGTTAATGCCGAAATTTTAGCAATGGTGGGGGATGTGGAATACGGCGAATATCTGGGTTCATCCTGTGTAACTTGCCATCAAATTGACGGTACCGATCAGGGTTTGCCCTCAATCACGGGATGGCCAAACGCGGCTTTTGTAACCGTGATGCATGCCTACAAAAATAAACATCGTGACAACCCTGTGATGCAGCAACATGCAGGCGCGTTGTCTAATGAAGAGATTGCAGCACTCGCTGCATATTTTGAAAGGGTACATTAGTGCGCTTGTTTCAAGGGAGGAACAGTTCATGAAGCTTAATAGAAGACTATTTATAGGATCAAGCGTGGTTGCGGCCGCGTCACTATCGGCCCCGATGGTATTAGGGGCAACCGGAAAACCAAGAGTGGTAATAATCGGCGGCGGTGCGGGCGGCGCTACAGCTGCACGTTATATCGCAAAGGGCAGTAAAGGGGCGATTGATGTAACATTGATAGAGCCTACTCGCACGTATTATACCTGCTTTTTCTCAAACTTATACATAGGTGGTTTCCGTGACTTTAGTTCAATCGGCCATACTTACGGTAAGCTGGCCGCTGACTACGGGATCAATGTTGTGCATGATTGGGCCGTTGGTGTTGATCGTGATGCAAAATCAGTGACATTGGCGGGTGGTGGCAAGCTAGCTTATGACCGCTTGATTATATCACCTGGTATTGATTTCAAAGAAGGTGCTGTTGAAGGTTGGGATTTGTCATCACAAAATAAAATGCCGCATGCTTATAAAGCGGGATCACAAACACAACTGCTAAAAGCACAAGTGGATGCGATGCCAGCGGGCGGTACGTTTGCAATGGTTGCACCACCAAACCCATTCCGTTGCCCCCCTGGCCCGTATGAGCGGGTATCAATGGTGGCGCACCAGTTGAAAGAAAACAACCCAACAGCTAAAATTCTGATTGTTGATCCAAAGCCAAAATTTTCAAAGCAAGGTTTATTTGAAGAAGGCTGGAACAATCACTACGCAGGTATGATTGAACGTGTCGGGCCTGATTTTGGCGGTGATAATGTATCGGTAAACCCAGATGAGATGACGGTTACGATTGATGGTGAAGTTAACAAGGTTGATGTGTGCAACGTTATTCCTGCAATGAAAGCAGGGAAAATTGCGGATATTGCTGGTGTGACCAATGACAAAGGTTGGGCGCCTGTTAATGCTGCCGATATGTCTTCGAAGATGGACGCGAATATCCATGTTCTAGGCGATGCATCGCAACAGGGCGATATGCCGAAGTCAGGATTTTCGGCAAACTCTCAGGCAAAAGTTTGTGCCAATGCAGTACGCGGAGCTTTGACAGGTTCCAAAGTATTCCCAGCTAAATTCGCAAACACATGTTGGTCTTTGATAAACGAAGATGATGGTATCAAAGTTGGTGCGTCATATGAAGCAACCGCTGAGAAAATCAAAAAGATTGAAGGCTTTGTTTCAAAAACAGGTGAAAATGCTGAAACACGCAAAGCAACCTATGAAGAAAGCATTGGCTGGTATAACGGTATTTCTGCCGATATGTTTGGCTGATATAGTTTAAAACAATATGCAGGCTGCTCATATTTGGGTGGCCTGTTTCCGTTTTTCTAATTTTATGTTATACTATGCTTATGGATCGACGTTTATTTATATCAACTTTAGTAGCTAGCCCTTTAGCGGCCCCGCTTTATGGCGCGACATTAGGCGATGACGGCTTGCATAAACAAGATTGGTTTTATGACAGTTTTCTGGAAATGCCCGATGATCTGGCAGATGCAACCAGTGAAGGTAAGGATCTGTTGGTTCTGTTTGAACAACGTGGCTGCCCCTATTGCGCGGAATTACATGAGATAAATTTTGCACGTACCGAAATAACCGACTATATCACTGAGAATTTTCTGGTTGTACAACTGGATATGTTTGGTGCACGCGAAGTTGTAGACTTTGATGGTGAAGCACTGGAAGAACGCGAAATCGCGGCAAAGTGGGGGGTAAACTTCACCCCAAGCACATTGATTTTCTCACATGATGCAGCAGCAGAAAAACCCGAAATATTTCGCTTGCCGGGTTACTTAAGGCCATTCCATTATTTGGCATCGCTTGAATATGCGGCTTTGGATATTTATAAAGAAAAAACTTTCCAGCGATATTTACAAGATAAATTTGCCATGATGGAAGCCCAAGGTATTAAACCAGATGTTTGGTAGGGATTTTGCCCTAATACCTTGATATTTTGCATGCTTTATATAGGTTTAGAGAATGAAACGATTCCTGATAATTCTTATTTGCGCATTGCACGCGACTGCTGCAAGCGCGGATCAACCCGTGATTTACCCTTTTGAGGGTAGTTTTGACGATGCCACTTTTAACATTGAAACAGCCATCATCGGCCAAGGCCTTGTGATAGATTATGTCAGCCATACTGGCGACATGCTAAATCGCACAGGTTCTGATTTGGGTGCGGATAAAGAGATATTTAAGGCCGCAGATATATTTCTATTTTGTTCAGCGGTTTTATCGCGCAAAGTTATGGAAATCGACCCTCTAAATATAGCGCATTGCCCGTATAATATTTTTGTTTACGAAGATAAGGCAGGCGTGAAAATAGGGCACCGTAATTACCCCGAAGGGCCGATGAAAGAAGTGCAATCGTTACTGGGCAGTATTGTAAAAGAAGCCCTTGAATAACCTTATTTAGGGGCATCTGATGAAGAACTTTCCTGATTTACCACCAATTTGGACAATTTTGGCGGTTTTGATTACAATCGCTTTAGATAGATTTTTCCCTGATTTTTCGGTTGATTTTCAATACAGATGGTTTGCGACTGTAATCATGGCATTGGGTGGTGGATTAATCATTTGGTCAGCTCTTTGGTTTTTTCGCAAGAAAACCACGATAGAACCCCATCACATGGCGACAACGCTGTTGGTTGAAGGGCCGTATAAGGTTTCTCGTAATCCGATATATCTAGGCATGGTGGTTATCAGTTTTGGCGTTATGGTATATGTGGGCAATCTACTAGGCCTGATCCCCACGATATGCCTTGGCATAATCTTGCATAAAAGGTTTGTTATCCCAGAGGAAAACGGCCTGTTGCAGGTGTTTGGCATAGAGGCGGAAACCTATATCAATAAGACTAAACGCTGGGTCTAGATATTAGCTAACTGCACTGAATTGTGCATTGTCGTCGATATATTGGTCAAACGCTTTTGCAACCAAGCGTGCAATAATGCGCTTGTGTTTCACAATTTCAAATCCATTTTTGGAAAAAACAATAATGCTGCCAAATTCTTTTTGCAGGTAAAGTATTGCCGTGTTCAAGCATGACAGGTCATCCCCGAATTCGGTTTTCAAACTTGGGTAATCAACTTTAAAGTCGCACATTATCATCTCAATAACACGCGCTATCAAGCGATCCGTTTGGCTGGTTTCAATGCCGCGATAAGTTGCTAGGTTCCCAGCATCTATGGCGCGGGTGTAGTCAGATGATTTGGCTGAATTTTGGGCGTATCCGTTTGGGTATTTCGAGATAGAGCTGGCACCAAGACCAATAAGCGTATCCATAACGTCGGTTGTATACCCTTGAAAGTTACGCCGTAATTGGCCATTTTTATTTGCAACCGCCATGCTATCGGTGGTTTTTGCAAAGTGATCAATACCAACAGGGGCGTAGCCCGATTTTTGCAATTCTGCTGACATTAGCTGAAATAAGTCATGGCGCGCTTCACCGTTCGGTAAAGCCGCCTCGTCAATTAATTGCTGGCGTTTGGCCATCCAGGGCACATGGGCATAGCCGTATAACGCAATGCGGTCAGGTGATAAGGCGTGGACGTGGTGAACCGTATCCAAAACACTTGCGCGGGTTTGGTGTGGTAACCCGTAGAGAATATCCATGTTCAAGGATGCAATATTTGCACGACGCAACATATCAACACATTTTTGTGTCGTTTCAATGCTTTGCTCGCGACCAATAGCATTCTGTACCTTCAGAGCAAAATCCTGCACACCAATACTTGCACGGTTCATACCTGCCTGAACCAACGCATCAATCTTTGCCTGACTGATTAGAGTGGGGTCAATTTCTACTGAAAACTCGGCATCTTTTGTGCGTGGAATTTTCTGTTCGAGTTTGGTGCTAAGATAAGTTATCTGTTCGGGCGTTAAAATTGTTGGCGTCCCACCGCCCCAGTGAATACGACCCGCTTTAATACCGTCAGGTAAGTGTTGTGCAACCAGATCAATTTCAGCGATCACACGTTCCAAATAGGCTGCAACGGGGGACGCGGATTTTGTACCTTGGGTACGACATGCGCAAAACCAACACAAACGTTCACAAAACGGGATGTGGATATAAATTGATACTGGGATATCAACAGGCAGTGAAGAGAGTGCTGCCTGTGTGAAATCTTGCCCAACATCTTGGGTAAATTGCACAGCTGTTGGGTAGCTGGTGTAGCGCGGTGCACGGGCGTCATAAACGCCTAAACGCGCAAGTTCTGGGTTATATGTCATGTGGTTTTCATAACACGCGACAATTTTACAACCTTGATCTATGTCAATATATTTGATTTTAGTGGTATATGAAAATGACAACACCTGCTTTGAACCCTGCAAGTACAAATTGTGATGATTGCCCGATTAAACATCGTGCGGTTTGTGCGTATTGTGAAAAATCAGAGATGTTGATTTTAGAAACCATGAAATCCTATAAAACATATTCGGCTGGCGACAGCATTATTTTCGCAGGCGATAATATGCAGTTTGTAGGATCGGTCGTTACGGGTGTCGCACGTTTATCGCAAACAATGGAAGATGGCCGGCGGCAAATGGTAGGGCTGTTGCTTCCAAGTGATTTCATTGGTCGCCCTGGCCGGTCGCATTCTGCTTTTGATGTAGAGGCCACAACAGATGTGACCCTGTGCAGGTTCGAACGCAAGCCATTTGAAAAAATGCTAAGCGACATCCCGCATCTACGCGAACGCATGCTTGAAATGGCTTTGGATGAATTGGATGCAGCACGTGAATGGATGCTGTTGTTGGGTCGTAAAACCGCGCGTGAAAAAATAGCCAGCTTGCTGGCAATTATTGCACGGCGTCAAAATGCAGTGCACACGACTGAATTGGGTATAGATGTCAGTTTTGACCTTAGCCTAACGCGTGAAGCAATGTCCGAATATCTGGGGCTTACATTGGAAACAGTCAGCCGCCAGATTAATGCGTTGAAAAAAGAAAACGTTATTAAACTAGAAAAGAAACGCCATATTATTGTCAACGATTTCGCCCGTCTTTTGATGGAGACAGGCGATGATGCTGATGGTGGATATTTATCTTAATGCGCTAATAAAATTGGCGCATTACAATTCTGCATTATATTTCGGGTCGGGCCGCCAAAGAAAAATTCCCGCAAAGGCGAATGCCCATAGCCCCCCATCACGATCAGGCTGGCATCAACATCCAGAACATGTGAAAGAATTATATCAGACACAGTCGCCGAGGTTTTGGCCAGTATTGCTACTTCAACTTTAACGCGGTGACGTGCCAAAAATACGGCGATATCACTGGATACCTCAGCCTGTTGTATTGCGCGTTTGCTGTTGGTGACGATCACAATATCAACATTAGATGCCTCGCGTAACAGGGGCATTGCAGCACGCACAGCACGCAAAGATTGCTCACTTCCATCCCAAGCAATAACTGCGTGTGCATTTTTGTGGCTCTTATCCTCCGCAGGCACACTAAGCACCGGGCATTCGGATGCTAAAAGCGTGCTTTCAGTGATTTTCTCATCTGTTTCCGTTCGGCCATACCCAAACGGGCGTGGCAGCACGGCTAAATCGCAGAACTTTGCTGTATGTGACATTAAATCAGCAAGTTGATCGCGGTTAATAATAGCGGTTTCAATACTGTAGAATATTAGGTCTTCATTGGCCAGTTTCTCAGCTTCAGCAGCAAGTTCTTTTACAGCTTGTTCAGCCTTTGAACGTTCCTGATCGTTCAAGTTTTCTGGGAACCCCATATAGGGATAAGCCTGCGTTTGAAGAATTGTGATGTAAGCTGGGCAGATGATATGCAAGTGCCCCTCTGCTTGTACCGTAAGGCTTATAGCTTTTCTAAGGGCTGAAAGGCTGGACTTTTTACCGTCCCAAACTGTTAAGATTGATTTATACGACATGAATGGCTCCTTTCTTTAGTTTATGCTTTTATAAATAGCGAACTTTACGAAAACTTTGATTCAGATCAAAGACGGGTGCCATTTTTTTACGACATAGATAATAGCAGAACAGGACAGCAAAAGGTTATATTATGGAAATTTTTAAACTGGTCGTATTGGCATTTATTACGATATTCGCAGCTATGGCTGCTAATTTTGGGCATGATTGGCCATATACTATTCATGCGTTAATCGTAATGGTAGTAGCGTTTTTTGTTTTCATACGAGAATTGCAACATGTAGGTGTACCAAAGTCAATAGAAACTGGGTATCAAGATGATGTCGTTAAAGCGGGCGTTATCGCCACTTCTTTTTGGGGTGTTGTAGGCTTGCTTGTGGGTGTTGTCATTGCATTCCAGTTGGTTTTTCCTGCATTGAACCTTGATTATTCTTTTACAACATTCGGGCGTTTACGACCCTTGCACACCTCAGCGGTGATTTTTGCATTTGGTGGCAACGCATTGATTGCAACATCTTTTTACATTGTCCAACGCACATCCGCCGCACGGCTTTGGGGTGGTAATCTATGTTGGTTTGTATTTTGGGGTTACCAGTTATTTATTGTTCTGGCCGCAACTGGATATTTAATGGGTGTGACCCAGTCCAAAGAATATGCCGAACCTGAATGGTATGTGGATATATGGCTGACGGTTGTCTGGCTTTCTTATCTAGCAGTGTTTCTGGGCACGATCATCAAGCGCAAAGAACCGCACATATACGTAGCAAACTGGTTTTTCCTATCCTTTATTGTAACCGTTGCAATGCTGCATGTTGTTAATAACCTATCTTTGCCTGTTTCCTTGTTCGGCTCGAAATCAGTGCAACTGTTCGCAGGTGTACAAGACGCATTAACCCAGTGGTGGTACGGCCATAACGCGGTTGGCTTTTTCTTAACATCGGGCTTTTTGGGCATGATGTATTATTTCGTACCAAAGCAGGCCAACAGGCCGGTCTTTAGTTATAAATTATCCATCATTCACTTTTGGGCATTAACCTTTCTATATATTTGGGCAGGCCCGCACCATTTGCTTTACACAGCTCTGCCTGATTGGGCGCAAACTTTGGGTATGGTATTTTCCATCATGCTTTGGATGCCAAGTTGGGGCGGTATGATTAACGGTCTTATGACCTTGAACGGGGCGTGGGATAAGCTACGCACTGACCCTATTTTGAAAATGATGGTACTAAGTCTAGCATTTTACGGCATGTCGACCTTTGAGGGGCCTGTGATGGCTATCAAAGTGGTTAACTCTTTGTCGCATTACACAGATTGGACCATTGGGCATGTGCATTCAGGCGCTTTGGGCTGGAATGGTATGATAACCTTTGCGGCACTGTACTATCTAACGCCGCGTCTATGGGGCCGTGATAAACTGTATAGCCTTAGTATGGTAAACTGGCACTTCTGGTTGGCCACAATCGGCATCGTTCTATATGCGGCATCCCTTTGGGTATCTGGTATTATGGAAGGCTTAATGTGGCGTGAGGTAGATGCGCAGGGTTTCCTAGTAAACTCATTCGCTGACACGATAACAGCTAAAATGCCACTTTATATTTTACGTGGAATAGGTGGGATACTCTATCTAGTCGGTGCCATCATAATGTGTGTGAACCTGTGGCTGACAGCCACAGGGGCCGTATCACGTAAACCTAATGCTGCTGACGCAGTTCCAGCAGAATAAGGAGCATATTCATGTCATTCCTACGTCATCATAAAAAAATTGAAACCAACGCCACATTACTTCTTGTCCTATGTTTAGTTGTCGTTTCTATCGGCGGCATCGTAGAGATTGCACCGTTGTTCTACATCGAAAGCACAATAGAGAAAGTAAAAGGCATGCGCCCGTATTCGCCATTGGAACTGGCAGGGCGTAACGTTTACATCCGTGAAGGTTGCCACCTGTGCCACAGCCAGATGATCCGGCCTTTGCGCGATGAGGTTGAACGTTATGGCCATTATTCACTGGCAGTAGAAAGTATCTACGATCATCCGTTTCAATGGGGTTCTAAACGCACTGGGCCTGATTTAGCCCGTGTTGGTGCGCGCTACTCAGATGAATGGCACGTGGACCACTTAACCAACCCGCGTTCAGTTGTGCCAGTTAGCATTATGCCAAAATACCGTTTCTTATTGGAAAACAAATTGGACTCAGCTGATATAAAAGCGGTTCTGGTTGCAAACAGACGTGTAGGCGTTCCCTACACGGATGAAATGATCGAAAATGCAGCATCAGATTTTGAAGTTCAGGTAGATCCCGACGGCGATTGGGAAGATATGACCGCACGCTATCCTAAAGCACAGGTGCGTAACTTTGATGGCCAAGATGATTTGACCGAAATGGATGCGTTGATCGCTTACTTGCAAATGCTAGGCACCTTGGTTGATTTCTCAACCTTCACGCCTGATGCAAGTCGATAGGGGGCTATTATGGATACGTATTCTTTATTTCGTGAAATAGCAGACAGCTGGGGTTTGCTAGGTATGATGATTTTCTTTTCATGCGCAATCCTTATGCTGTTTCGCCCCAGTGCAAAACAGCAGCATAAAGATGCATCACAAATCCCGTTTCGCAATGAAGAAATGGATCAGGAAATGCCTGAAAATAAGACACGGGTGCAATCTTCGGAGAGTTTAACATGAGCAAGAAAACCAAAATGAATGACGAAGACTACCCAACAACAGGCCATGAATGGGACGGTATTCGTGAGTATGATAAACCCATGCCGCGCTGGTGGTTGAATACCTTCTATCTGTGTATAATTTTTGCGATTGGTTACTCTATCGCATACCCTGCTATCCCGCTTATCAATAGTGCAACACCCGGCTTACTTGGGTTTTCAACACGCGGGGAAGTTAGCGAACATATAGCTTCTGTGAACGCTCAGAATGCTGAGATTGAAGCCCAGCTTCTGGCAACACCACTGGAACAAGTCGCGGCAGACGCTGATCTGGCACGTTTTGCAACCGCTGGTGGCGGTGCTGTGTTTAGAACTTATTGTGCGCAATGCCACGGTGAGGGTGCGCAAGGGGCAAAAGGCTATCCAAATCTTCAGGATGATGTTTGGTTGTGGGGCGGTGATCTGGCTGAATTGGAAGCCACAATTCGTCACGGTATTCGCAACGATACCGACGAAGATGCGCGCTATTCAGAAATGCCAAAATTCGGTGAAATCCTGGAAAAAGATGAAATTGCCGCTGTTACAGAATTTGTGCTGAAATCATCTGGTCAAGATCATGATGCTGAATTGGCCTTGGCAGGCCTGCCTGTGTTTGCAGATAATTGCGCGGCCTGTCATGGTGAAACAGGAACAGGTGACCGTGAACAAGGTGCCCCAAATCTTGCAGATGCGCTTTGGCTATATGGAAGTGACCGTGCGACTGTCACAAAAACCATTACCAACAGTCGTTTTGGTGTGATGCCAGCATGGCAAGGCCGTATTACAGAGGCGCAAATCAAACAAGTGACATTCTACGTCCACCAGCTTGGTGGCGGAGAATAGGGTTTCTGGCCCATCCGGAAACCCTAGTACCAGTCCTTGTCCTGTTCCGATCAGGGCTGGTACCTGTCTCTTATACACATCTCCGAGCCCACGAGACAGGCAGAAATCTCG
>CAJXSR010000021.1 GCA_913061275.1 uncultured Paracoccaceae bacterium
TACAAATGAAAGAGCCCGCACCAAGGAATGCGGGCTCTTCTCGAGATTTAGAGGTGGCCAAGCAGGATTGTGACATCCCGAAGCCAAGGTCTTGAGTAGAGGGGCTGCCCCCTAGGTTATAACCTCGCTCGTATCCTTCACCAGCTGCTCTTTTTTCCCAATAATCATTGGCACCTCCTTTCTGAATGTTTCTAATGATCGGTCATGGCCGATAATAGAATCATGCAACAGGATTGCAAAATCTCCAAATGTTTTTTTTAAAACATTTGTGTGAAAGGGTTATGTACGCGTGTCAGACAGACGGGAAACCAGTATTTTAAAGGGTAAAAGGGCGACAAGTGACAAAGCAACTTTTACAAACCAATCGGCCACACCAAGGCTTACCCATAGCGGCGCGATAGGGCCTGCATCTAAAATTGGCAACATTTCATTGGCCCAAGCGACGTTTGTTGCAGGATTAATAAAGCTAAGGCTTGCGGAAAATGCGACGCTGAAAAAGATCGCGGTATCCAAAGTAGAACCAACCAATGTGGATACCAATGGTGCGCGCCACCACGCACCATTGCGCATTTTGTCAAACACAAACACGTCTGCCAGTTGCGCCACCAGATAGGCAGTGCCAGAACCAATCGCGATGCGTAGTGTTACTAGCGGGCCAAACTCACCCATAATTTGTGTGCCGATAAAAGAACATGCAATGCCGATAACAAAGCCAGCCCACACAACTTTGCGTGCGTTTGCAGCCCCATAAAGCCGGTTCATCAGGTCGGTGACCAGAAAGGCAAACGGGTAGGTAAACGCCCCATATGTCAGCCAGTTGCCGTATAAAAATTGCACAAGTATATTAGCGGCAACAACAATAGTTGCCATGGCGATAACGCCAAAAATTAAGCCACGGTTCATCATGAACTCCGTTTTGAAAAGGTTGCGGACACTTTACCCATAAGGGGATGCGCCCGCATAGCTGTCAAAATTGGTGGTGGCAAGATAAACCTTGTGAAGGTTCTACATAAGGCCAGCACATCATTTTGAGTTATTTTCTAAAATCAGCGCATTATGCAAGGGCTATCTATTGCTTGCAAATTTGCAAGCCGTTATATTTAACGCCACAATACATACAGGCTATTCCCGTCCTAAATAAACCGGACTTTCTATGAAAACCATCCCCTTTCTATTAACATGCATCTTCATGGCATTCCCTGCATTTGCTTTTGAAGTACAAAAAGTAACAGACGCAGTTTATGCACTGGTAGGTGAAATGAAGCAACGTTCGCCCGCAAACCTTGGTAATAATTCCACCCACGGTGTTATTGTTACAAAAGACGGGGTTGTGTTAATCGACGCGGGTGGCAGCTGGAAAGGGGCGCAGCGTATACACGAAAAAATTCGCACGATTACAGATCAACCCGTGAAAGTTGTGATCAATTCTGGTGGACAAGATCATCGTTGGCTAGGCAATGGTTATTGGAAATCGCAAGGTGCTGAAATTATCGCTTCACGTGATGCTATAGAGGATCATAAAGAACGCGGTCTTATAATGTTGGCTATACTTGGCAACCTTATAGGTGATCAGCTTGATGGTACAAAACCTGTTTATGCTGAAACCGATTATGAAGATACATACAGTTTTACACTGGGTGGGCTGACTTTTGAAATAACACATGCAGGGCAAGCACATACACCGGGTGATAGCTTTATTTGGGTGCCTGAAAAAAGCACGGTGTTTACGGGTGATATTGTTTATGTTGAACGCATTTTGGGGATTAGCTCTGTGTCACATTCAGGTGAATGGATTGATGTGTTCACCGAAATGGCCAAACTTGACGCTACACATGTTGTCCCAGGACACGGACATGCAACTGATATGGAACAGGCTACGGCGGATACGTTGAATTACCTTACAAACTTGCGTGAAAAATTAAGTGCTTATATGGCTGATGGGGGCGAGATATTCGAATCGGTGAATGTCGACCAATCGGATTTCGCTTATCTTAAACAGTTTGACAGCTTGGCCAAACGAAATGCACAGCAAGTGTATTCAGAGCTAGAGTTTGAATGACCTAGTCTATTTTATAGCGTTTCAAACATACATGAAACGCTATAAATAAAGTGGATTAGAGCTAGGAAATAACTGTCGCCACAGCTTTAGCAATAATCGGGACATTGGCTTCATTCAATCCCGCGATGTTGATACGGCTGTCATCGACCATGTAGATCGCATGTGTATCACGCAGTTCCATAACCTGCTCTTTGGTCAGGCCAAGGCGTGAAAACATGCCGCGATGCTCGGCGATAAAACCAAAACGATCAGAACCCGTTTCAGCGCGTAATGCGTCGGCTAATAGTTGGCGCAACACCAACATGCCGCTGCGCACCTCTTCCAGCTCTTTTTCCCAATCGGCCCGCAGTTCAGGGTCGGTCAACACCATGGTCACAAGACGTGCGCCGTGGTCGGGGGGAAAGCTGAAGTTCTGGCGGTTCATATGGGCCAAAGCACCTTGAGTGATTTTGGCAGCATCTGCATCGGCTGAAACTGCCAACACAATACCTGTACGCTCGCGATAAATTCCGAAGTTTTTGGAACAGCTTGCCGCGATCATCATTTCATCAAACTTGCTGGCCAGCAGACGTGTGCCATAGGCGTCATCATCCAAGCCATCACCAAATCCTTGATAGGCGATGTCGATAAACGGTGTGGCATCTTTTGCCTGCAACAAGTCGGCAACGTCATTCCATTGTGTCTGGTTCAGGTTGGCCCCTGTCGGGTTGTGACAACAGCCGTGCAACAGCACAGTGTCGCCCGTTTGAACGTTTTGCAAGCTGGCCATCATGCCAGTGAAATCAATCGCGCAGGTTTCAGCGTCGAAATAATCGTAAGTTTTAAACGCGATGCCCAGGTGCTTCAAAATCGACAAATGGTTGCCCCATGTGGGGTTGCTGACCCAAACGGTTGTATCGGGGTTGGCCATTTTGATGGTTTCCAACACGTTGTGAATAGCACCCGTACCGCCTGGTGTGGCGCAGGCAGAAAGACGTGCGCGGTCAACACTATCGCCCAGAACCATATCGGCCATAGCTTTGTGAAAACCCGCGTCCCCCGGAAGGCTGGTATAGGTTTTGGTATCTTCGGTTTCCCACAGCTGTTTTTCAGCTTTTTTTACCGCACGCATAATCGGTGTGTGGCCGTTTGCGTCTTTATAAACACCGACACCAAGGTCAATTTTAGTGTCGCGTTCATCGGCCCTAAACAGGCTAGATAGTATTAGGATTTTATCTGCGGGAAGGGGTTTAAGATTGTTAAGCATGGTCTTTCCTTTTGGGTATTAGCCCTGTTCGATAGGATAGTTGTGAAGCGCGCCCCATTCCGACCAAGAGCCGTCATAAAGTGCGTGATTATTGTGTCCAATTTTCTGTAAAGCCAAAATTAACACCGAAGCGGTAACACCAGAACCACAAGAGGTGATGATCGGCTGGTCAAGGTCAACGCCTTGTGCTTTGAAAACTGCAGTCAGTTCGGCGTCTGACTTAAGGGTGCCATCCGCATTCAACAATGATTTGAAGAAAACGTTTTTTGAGTTTGGAATGCGCCCTGCACGTAATCCCGCGCGGGGTTCGGGGGCGTCCCCTCTGAAACGTGCAGGTGCGCGGGCGTCGATGATCTGGGCGTTGGATGTGCTTGCCACTAGAACCTGTGCCGCGTCACGCACTAGATGACCTTGGGCGGTTGCAGACAATGTACCTGATACAGGCGTGATCGGTGTACCGCTTGTGGGACGTTCTTCGGCTTTCCATTTAGGCAGACCGCCATCTAAAACGGCGATATTGTTCAACCCGAAATGCCTGAATAACCACCAGACACGTGCGGCAGAAAATAGACCTTGGCTGTCATAGACCACGACTTGGCTGGTGTTGGAAATACCCAGATCAGAAACCTGTTTAGCAAATTGCTCGGACGTTGGGATCATATGGGGCAGATCAGATGTTTTATTACTGATCGCATCAATGTCGAAAAATTGTGCACCCTGTATATGCTTAGCTTGATATTCGGCTAGGGGGTCACGATTTTCAGTGGGTAAGTGCCACGACCCATCTAAAATACAAAGGTTTGGATTTGACAGGTTTTCTGCCAACCATTGGGTAGAGACAAGTATATTCGGATCTTCATGATCCATCGCATTAGCCTTTTTAGGGTGTTCATATCCCCATTAGACCTGTGTGCTTTGTGATGCAAGAGAGCAAAAGAAAACGCGCATAACTTATGCCATGCGCGTTTGACTAATAAAAAGTAATTAGTTTTTATTTAGCATGTTTTTAGCAGTCGCTACTAACACTAATAAAATGGCACCACCTACGCCACCGCCGGCAACTTGCCCAAGTATACTGTTTAAACCTGTTACGCCTGAAAAAGCTAAAATGTTGCTGCCTATGCCACCGCCAATGATACCCGCGACAGAGTTCATAAGAACACCCATGTTGAATTTCTTTAAAAGTGCTGCTGCAACGTTACCACCTACTGCGCCTGATACCAGTTGTATGATTAAACCTTCCATACGATTTCCCTCATGTTTGTTTTGCGCTCATTGTAGTCTGAGCCGTGGCACCACCATAGTGTGTCCGCAGGAATTATCAAGAATCAGTTGAAATAAGGAAAATCAGCCGTAATCCCGCAGCACCCGCGACTTTTGCCTTTGCCAATCGCGTTGCTTTTCGGTTTCGCGTTTGTCAGCCTTTTTCTTACCCTTGGCGATGCCTAATAGCAGCTTCACGCGGCCCTTGTCGTTGAAGTACATCTTAAGGGGAACCAGCGTCATGCCTTGGCGGCCAATGGCCTGCCAAAGTTTGGAAATTTCACGCTTGGATGCCAGTAATTTGCGCGGGCGGCGTTCTTCATGGCCAAAGTTCCGTGCTTGCGGATAAAGTGCTACATAGCTGTTGATTAGCATCAGCTCGCCGTTTTCAACATCAGCATAGCTTTCGGTAATATGCGCCCCGCCACCCCGTAGGGACTTTACCTCTGAGCCCATCAAAACCACACCACATTCAAGCGTGTCTTCCACAGCATAGTCATACCGCGCGCGGCGATTTTCCGCGATCAGTTTGTTGTTGGTGTCAGATGGTTTCTTTTTGGGGGCCATTAGCTTGTTATTTGTTTTCCTGCATAGGTTTGCATTTCTTCGGGACTGGGTGCTTCCCAGATTGCGTCGATAAAGTCAAACATTTCGCGGGTGACTTCAAACTGAAATGTGTCTTTGCGTTCCGTGTTGCGCTTTTGCACACGTTGCCACCGTACATTGGTTGGGATATCGATGAAATGTAATTGTACACTAAAGCCGTGGTTGGCGGCCCATTTCGTGAAAACCGTCCGCTCTTCTTTCTTGGTCAAGCCACAGTCGAAAATGGAAGGGATGCCTAAGGGTGCAAGTTTTTCTGCGATGTCACGCATTTGTGCACAATTGCGTAAAACACGTTCATATAACCAGTCATAACTGATTTCACTTGGTTGATCTGCGTTGTGCAAACACTGCATCCATTCATCAATGGAAAAGCGCAAACCCCCTAGGGATTGCGCCAGATTTTCTGCGTATGTGGATTTGCCTGCCCCCGTTGCACCACACACAAGGTGTATGTCGAATGTGCTTTCGGCCATTGCCTAGTTAATCAGCCCTGCATATCGCATTGCGGCCTCTACTTTTACCTTGGTACCCTCTGTCAGGCCAATAAGTGGCAAGCGCACGTCTGAACTGCATTTACCTAGAATTGATACACCATGTTTTGCGCCAACCAAACCTGGCTCGGTGAAAATTGCATTGTGCAATGGCATTAGCCGATCCTGAATTTCCAGTGCTGTTGCGTAATCACCTGCAAGGGTTGCGGCCTGTAGTTGCGCGCAAAGTTTTGGTGCGACATTCGCAGTCACTGAAATACAGCCAATACCACCTTGAGCGTTAAATCCGTGTGCAGTTGCGTCTTCGCCAGACAGTTGCACAAAATCAGCACCGCAGTGAATGCGTTGTTGGCTGACACGGGCCAAATCGCCTGTGGCATCTTTTACGCCGATGATATTATCCAGCTTTGCCAGTTTGCCCATGGTTTCTGGGAACATATCCACCACAGAGCGCGGCGGGATATTGTAGATAACAATAGGCAGCCCCACTTCGTTCAAAGCTTCATAATGCGCGATCAGGCCGTCTTGGGTTGGTTTGTTATAATAAGGCGTCACTACCAAACCAGCATCCGCACCTACATCTTTTGCGAATTGCAAAAACTGTAATGCTTCTGCGGTATTGTTGGAACCCGCACCCGCAATGATGGGAATACGGCCAGCGGCTGTTTCAACTACAGTTCTTATAACTTGCATATGTTCAGCATGCGTTAACGTCGGGCTTTCACCTGTTGTCCCTACAGGGGCAAGACCGTTAGAGCCTTCAGCGATATGCCACTCTACCAATGCCTTTAACGCATCATCATCCACCTTGCCGTTCTTGAACGGGGTTATCAGAGCTGGGAATGAACCTTTGAACATGGGGAATTACCTCCGAATAGATGATGTTTGCGTGTTGCTTTACAATTATTTTAACCATTTGGCACGATCTAAAATGACCTTTGCCAAGTTCATCCTAGAAAAACAAGAGTAAGTTGGATAGATTCAGGCAGGAAAAGGGCGAAAGCAGTTACATGATACCTATGGTCAGAATTTTTGCGGTATTTACGGTAATGTTTGCCCCTGTTTTGCTATTTGCCAATACCGAAGAGGAAAACGGTGATTTGCTTTCAACAGCATTTAGCGCGGTTGAAAGCAAAGATTGGGTTTCAGCAGAACATTATGCGTCCCAAATTAGTGATTCTGTTGGCAGTGACCTAGTTACGTGGGAACGGCTTCGCCAAGGCGAAGGTAGCTGGGAAGAATATCAGGAATTTCTTGCGCGAAATGCCGACTGGCCAGGATTGAAAAGACTGCGTCGTAAAGGTGAAGCAACCATCCCCAAAGGCAGCGACCCTACAATTGTACGGGCGTATTTCGCAGTACAATTACCACAAACAGGTGCGGGGTCCATTCGTCTGGCAGAAGCATATTCTACGCAAGGTAGGGTGGCAGAAGCACGTGTTGAAGCACTACGCGCATGGACGGAAATGTCTTTGAAACAACATGATGAGGTAACGTTATACAAGGATTATAATGGGGCACTTTCAAAGCAAAACTTAAAACGCCTAGATAATCTGTTATGGCGTGGATTAACCCGTGAAGCTGAACGTATGTTCAAAAGAGTGCCTGATGGTTATGTGAAATTGGCAAAGGCGCGAATTAGCTTGCAACGCGCGACGAAAGATGTGGACATCAAAATTGCCAATGTGCCGGATCATTTGCAATCTGACCCTGGTCTTGCATATGACAGATTTAAGTGGCGTGTGAAAAAAGGCCGATGGGATGATGCGCAGGAATTATTGGCACGTCAAACAGGCTCGGTTGAAAAGCTGGGGCGGCCAGAGGCATGGTCAAACCGACGCCGTGGTTTTGCAAGGCGCGCAATGCGGGCAGGTGACACTGATCTGGCCTATTGGCTGGCCAGCCAGCATGACCTTTCAAAAGGATCAAATTACGCTGACCTTGAATGGTTGTCGGGATTTATTTCTTTGACAAAAATGAATGCACCGAAACAGGCACTGGGGCACTTTTTAAACTTTCAAGCCGCAGTAAAAAGCCCGATAAGCCAAGGGCGTGCTGGGTATTGGTTGGGGCGGATTTATGAAAAGCTGGGCCAGAATGATAAGGCACAAAAATCTTACCGTCTGGGTGCCAAACATCAAACCAGTTTTTATGGGCAATTATCAGCAGAGAAATTAGACCTTAAGGCGGATAAATCACTTAGCGGTACTGAAGTAACTCGAAATTGGCGCCAGGCACGTTTTTTAGATGTTGCCTCCGTTCGGGCTGGTATTTTACTGCACTATGCAGACGATCAGGCGCGAATGCGATGGTTTTTCACCCATGTTGCGGAAAAGCTAGATCGCGAAGGCCTTAGCCAGCTTGCCGATTTATCATTGGATTTGGATCGCTCGTATGTGGCATTGGCGATTGCCAAACAAGCGGCGAAACGTGGGATTATTCTACCAAAATCGTATTTCCCAATTACGGAACTTGCGACCTATTCGGTGGATGTTGCACCTGAAATTGCCATGTCTATTGCAAGGCGCGAAAGCGAATTGAACACAAATGCGATCAGTCCTGCGGGTGCGCGTGGACTGATGCAGATTATGCCAGCAACAGCGCGTAAAGTTTCTAAAGATATAGGTGTGGCATATTCCAAGACCCGCCTAACGACTGACTGGCGATATAATGCGCAACTGGGAACAGCCTATTTGGGCGGCCTGCTAGAGATATTTGACGGCTCTTATATATTGGCATTTGCTGGCTATAATGCGGGGCCACATCGTGCAGAAGCTTGGATAGAAAAGTTTGGCGATCCGCGTGATAGCACGATCGATCAGATTAACTGGATCGAACATATTCCGTTTCGGGAAACGCGTAACTATGTGATGCGGGTAATGGAATCGCTGCACGTGTATCGCGCACGTCTGAAAGGCAAAACACCGCCGCTTAAATTGACGCAGGATTTAACGCGCGGATAGACGTTCACGCCAAAGTGTGAACAGACCCGCCCCGATCACGATCAGGGCGCCTATGGCGGTGCCCCAGCGTAGGTCATCACTGAAAATCATCCAGCCCAATGCGCCACCGAACACCAGTTGCAGATAGGCAAACGGTTGCACGGTGCTGGCTTCTGCAACAGCATAGCATTTGATTAACAGAAAATGCCCCAATACGCCCATAACCGACAAGAACCCCATCCAGCCCCAATCGCTGGTTGTCATTGGTTGCCAGTGAAACATGCCCACCGCTGTCATCCCGATGGCACCTATTGTACCTGTCCAGAAAAAACTGGTTTCGGCACTGTCTTTGCGTGCGGCAAATCGGGTTAGCAGTCCGTAAAGTGCAAACATCAAAGCCGAAGCCATTGGCAGTAGTGCGTAGGGGCTAAAGACGCGCAAGCCGGGTTGCAAGATCACCAAAACACCTAAGAAGCCAACACAGATAGCGGCCCATCTACGCCAGCCAACCTGTTCGCCCAGTATGATGCCTGAAAGGGCGGCAATAATTAGCGGATAGGTGATGAAAATCGCATAGCTTTCGATTAAGCCAAGATAAACAAAACCCAAGACCATCACGCATATTTCGGTGATTAGTAAAAGACCCCGAAATATTTGTAAAATAGGTTGACGGGTTGCAGCCACTTTGCGCACAGATCCATGCTGCATTCTGGCCCATGTGATTACAAATAATGCGAAAAACCAATACCGCACCATCACCACCATATAGACATTATATTCCGCTGCTAAATGCCGTGAGACACCGTCTTGTATAGCAAACACAAATGTTGTGGCGATCATTAGGATGATACCAAGGCGCGGGTTATTTTCAGCCATGTGTGGTCTTTCAAAGAATACCGATAGTCATGTGCCGTTTGCGGCCAAAACCTGTGACCCTTGTGACTGTAAAACCCGCAGTTGCCAAGCTTTGTCTGACATGGCCTGCGGCGGTATAAGTAGCGCAAGTTCCACCAATAACTGTGTGTTCTGCAACTGATTGCAGTATGTCTTTACCCCATAGTTCTGGGTTTTTGGCAGGGCTAAAACCGTCTAAAAACCACGCATCCGCTTTGTCTTGCCATTCGGGCAGGGTTGTACGGGCGTCACCTAGAATGATATTAGCTGAAAGGGTAGGGGTTTCTATTTTGAATGTGCCAAGTTCCAACTGTGTTAGCATAAAATCAGCAAGTGCATTCAAGTCTGGCCAAGTTGACAGGGCTTTACGCATATCTGTAACAGTCATTGGGAATGCTTCAAAGCTGGTGTAATTCAGACGTCCTATTTGCCCTGATGCGTTCCAGGACTGCCATGCCGCTAACAGATTTAGGCCAGTACCAAACCCCAGTTCGGCGATATGAAACCCATCCTCAAACCGTTCAGGCAAACCATTACCTGTCAGAAATACGTGCCTAGATTCTTCTAAGCCATCTTGTGTGCTGTAATACGGATCATCAAAGCGTGCAGAAACGGGTTGTTTGTTGTCCTGCCATTCAATTCGCGCGGTTTTTATATGGTAGCTCATAAAGGTTTGACGTAAAGTATTCTGATACTCTTGCAAAGGAAAACAGGTGATGCCCAAGTGGGATGTGATAGTTGTGGGCGGCGGTATCTGGGGCCTATCGTGCGCCTATGCATGTGCAAAACGCGGGCAATCTGTTGCAATTTTTGAAGCAGGTAAAATCGGGCAAGGTGCCAGTGGTGGTGTCGTAGGCGCGATGGCGCCGAACGTACCTGAAAGCTGGAACGCCATGAAGTTATTCCAGTTTAAGGCGCTAGATAGTGCTGCGGTTTTTTGGGCAGAGATAGATGCTAAATCTGGCCTGTCATCTGGTTATGGTCGTATTGGCCGTCTGGTGCCTATTGTAAATAAGCGGGATCGTATCTTAAGCCAAGAGCGCAGCCAAAACGCAAAAGATTTATGGCAAGGTTTATACAAGTGGGATACGTTGGAAAATCACCCGATGTTACCTGAAAAAACAACCCCATTCGGGGTTTCCTATGATACGTTGTCTGCAAGATTGTTGCCCGCGAATGCAGTTGCATCCCTTGCTAGGGCTTGCGCGCTTATCGGGGTGGAAATTTTTGAAAACCACCTTGTTGACAGAGTGGATACAGATTTAGTGACAGGTGCGTGGGGGCAGGAACAAAGCAGTGCAATTATTGTCGCAAGTGGTGCGCACGGGTTTGGTTTATTAGACGAGCATCTGGGTTGCGTTACAGGGTCAGGCATAAAAGGGCAGGCTGCATTGCTGGAATGTGATTTGGGTGCAGCCCCACAGATTTTCGCAAATGGTGTCTATGTCATCCCCCAGTTAGGTGGGGTGACATCTGTGGGGGCCACATCTGAAACGGAGTGGGATAACCCATATGCGGTTGATGAAAAACTGGATGCTGTCATTGAAGCGGCGCGTGTTTTGCTACCTGATTTACGCGATGCACCTGTTCTAAAACGGTGGGCGGGGCTGCGACCAAAAGCAAGGCGTCGGTACCCGATGTTGGGGCCAGTTCCGGGGTTAAAAGGTGTGTTCAGTGCGATGGGGGCTTATACAATCGGGTTTGGGGTAGCCCACAGCGTGGGCGAGGTTCTTGCAGATTTTGCGGGCGGAGGATCGTTTGCATTGCCGAAAAACTTCACGGTTGAGTGGCATATGGCGTAGCTTTGGCCCGCATGTTTAACCTGCCATCAGGGCCCCGCACCCATAGATCCACCCCTGTATCATTTTGCTTAGCACATAAGGTTGCCGTCTCTGTAGCAAACATGGGGGCGGTTGCCTGAAAATTGAATTCTTTCAGGTTTCCGAAATGGCGTTCAGCGAAATGAATAAGTAGCTGGGCTAATAGTGGGCCGTGAACGATAAGGTCGGGGTACCTTTCTGCCTTTTGCGCATAGTCTTTATCGTAGTGAATGCGATGACCATTAAACGTCAATGCGGAATAGCGAAATAACAGTGTTGATGTGAAGCTGTGGGTTTCAGTCACTGTTTCGTCCACACGTGCCTGTGGCGGTATAGGTTGCGGCAAAGCAGGATTTGCAGCTTCACGGTATATCAGGCTTTGTTTTTCAAAGATGCAAAATTGATCTTCCTGCATAATTTCGTGTTCAATGGTTATAATAGCAAGCGGGCCAGATGCGCCTGATTTTTGTTGGGTGTTTACTATTTTCGATGCCTTTGTGGCAGGGATGCCAAGACGCAGAGGTGTAATAAACTGCAAGTCGCCACCTGCCCACATACGGCGTGGCAATCCTAGATCAGGGATAAAACCACCGATCTTGGGATGGCCGTCCTGACCCAGGTTTTCTGCAGGTTGTGCGTCCCAAAAGTAGATGTAATGCCAAAAGGCAGGCAAGGGATCATTCGCACTTGGGGAAGGGCCTGATAATCCAAGGGCTGTATGCAAAGCTGCGGCGCGTGCCGGGTCTAATACGTCTGAAATTTTCATAGCTTCAGTCTTTGCGCAAAGTGCCATTTGTGGCAAGGTCTGTTTCAAAGGAAAGCTTATGCCAAAAATCACCCATATTGATCATTTTGTCTTAACCGCCAAGGATGTTGATGCAACGATGGCGTTTTATATCCGTGTGTTGGGTATGACGGCAGAACGGTTTCAGCCAACGGACGGCACCACACGCTGGGCTTTGTCCTTTGGCGCCAATAAGATTAATCTGCATCAGGCGGGGGCTGAATTTAAACCGAACGCACAAAATGCAACTGTGGGGTCGCAAGACATCTGTTTTATCTCGGATGATCCATTGGATGTCTGGCAAAAGCATTTCGCTGATTGTGGCGTTATGGTCGAAGAGGGGCCAATCACGCGCAAAGGGGCTAGGGGTAAAATCATGTCGCTTTATATTCGTGACCCTGATGGTAACTTGATTGAAGTTTCAAATTATATCGTTGAAACTATCTTATAAAAGTGAATTATGAGTTTGTGATTTTTGGGGCTATAGTCAGATAAATATAACGGAGAACAAAACATGTGTACATTAGATGGCTGCGGCACGCATAAGAATATGCCACCAATTAAACTAACAGATACAGACCGTCGGGCATTTTTGGCAGGTGCTATTACATTACCTTTAGCAACCGTTCTGGCTTTTCCCGAAATGGCAGCCGCCCAAGGCGCTAAAATGACTGCATTGGAAATACCTGTGGGCACTGGTGGTATAGCGCAAGGTGTGATTGCCATGCCTGCAAAGCTTCCTGCGCCTGTTGTGGTTTTAATTCACGAGTGGTGGGGCCTAAACGACCAAATCAAAGCAATGGCGGTTGAATTGGCAAATCTGGGGTATATCGCCTATGCGATTGATCTGTACGAAGGTGAAGTAGCAACCACCCCTGATGAAGCGCGGGCATTGATGAATTTCATTGATGAAGACGACGCTACCTCGCAGTTAGCGGCAGCCGTTAAACACCTGCGTGAAATGGAAGGCTCAAATGGTAAGGTTGGCACGATTGGCTGGTGTTTTGGCGGCGGTTGGTCCCTAAAGGCATCTATAGCCGCACCTGTTGATGCGACTGTGATTTACTATGGGTATGTTACATCTAATGCCAAAAAACTGTCACTATTGTCTGGCCCGGTAATGGGTCATTTTGGTGATCTTGATAATTGGATTAACAAAGAAATGGTTGGTGGGTTTGAACAAGAGATGGGCAAAGCAGGTAAGGATGAAAGCCTGAGTGTAAACTGGTACGCAGCCGATCACGCCTTCGCCAACCCGTCTAGTGCGCGTTATGATGCTGAAGATGCAGCATTGGCATGGTCGCGTACAAAAGCGTTTTTTACCGAGAATTTAAAGGGGTAGATTTTTGTCTAATTTTTGACAGATTGATGGGTAATATATCGTACATAGGTAATTTTATGGTAGGTTATGTTCAATTTTATAGAATCCACGTTTGGTGATAATGGAGTGTTCGTCCTTGCTATTCTTTCACTAGCATTGACTGTTGCGGTTGCGGTCTTTTTCAAGAAATGGACTGCATCAAAAAGTAATACGTCTTTGTTCAAACATGATACTGGTTTGGACGATGTCGGTTTAAATCTCATGGCAATGCTCGGTCAAACAAAAGTAACAAAATCGAGCCGTGGAATGACGGAACTGCGCCCCCCAGTCGGTGCGCGTTTTTTGCTTCCTATTTTTGCCGCTTTAACGTTTTTTGCAACAAGCTTTGATCCATTTTGGGAGTCTCTTGGTCTAAGTTCTGATAAGATGCAGATGCCCGTTACATTCTGCGTGATGGCGTTATTGTTGTATACTTGGGTTATGATAACGTTTGTTCAAAAGATAACGTACAATCAAAATACAATTACAGTACGCGGCGTGCAGTTAAGTTCCGAAACACGGGATTTATCCAGCTTAATATCTATTAAAAAACATGAAAAGCGGCCTATTTTTGTTATGAAGTTTGCACGCGGAAAAGAATTACATGCACCAAGTTTCATTTCTCAAAGGCAAAAATTTGTAAGTGATATGAAGGCTGTTATTTCGAAAAATACACAACAAGGTATAAGGCCATCGCCCGCAGCTTCGCCTTTCAAGTTTTTCCGCCAAGCGCGAACTGTTGGGTAATGTTTACCGAGGTTGTGATGAAATCTATATTGCGTAGCAGATATACCCACCCTACAGGCGGGTATATTATTCCGCTTTTTGCTCTGTAATGATCGACAGCACTTCCGTGGCCCAATCACCGATGATGGGAATGAAATCAATATTGCGCAGGAAATAGACCAGCAATGACACCAAAACCGTGGCCCCGATTACAGACCCCAGCCCGAACGCCAAACCGCGCATGAAGTTGAACCAGATCAGTTTGGTTAAGGAGTTATGCATCCGTATAAAACGGTGGCTGTTCATCTTGTGAACTTCCGCTTTTAACGATGCAAGATCGTCATGCCATTGTTCGTCGCTCAATATTCCACCCCAATTTGCGCCTTAACACCTGATCTAAACGGATGTTTAATCAGTTCCATCTCTGTCACCAAATCAGCAATTTCGATCAGGTCTGGTTTGGCATTACGGCCCGTCAAAACCACATGGGTCATGTGGGGTTTTTGGGTGGCCAGAAATTCAATTACCTCGTTCACATCCACGTAATCATAGCGAATGGCGATGTTGATCTCATCCAGCAGCACCATGGAATTGCTTTCGTCCAAAATCAGTTCCTTAGCCCTGGCCCAAGCGGCTTGCGCCATTTCGGTATCGCGGGTTTTATCTTGGGTTTCCCAAGTAAAGCCTTCGCCCATGGTGTGGAACGAACACAGGTCGGTGTGGTTTTTTAGGATCAAATCACGTTCACCCGTGGACATGCCACCCTTGATAAACTGCACCACAGCAGATTTCATACCGTGGGCGATATGGCGAAAAATCATGCCGAAAGCGGCGGATGATTTACCCTTGCCCTTGCCAGTATGGACAATGATCAGGCCCTTTTGTTCGGTCTTGGTTGCCATGATTTTATCACGTGCGGCCTTTTTCTTGGCCATCTTCATTGCGTGGCGGTCGGTATCTTCTGACATGGGTGTGGCCTTTATGTTTTTGAATGAGGGTATTTTGGCAGATCATCGCGAATATGCAACCAGTCTAATTTATCGTCATAGTGGACATGAAATTCTGGCTTGAAATCCTGTGGATTATCCAAGCTTGCGGCATATAGGTGAATTTCACCTACGTAATGTTCGGCCTGAAAGGCCATAGGTGTGCCGCAGGTTTCGCAAAAATGGCGTTGCACGGCCTTAGATGAACGGTAGACTTTTGGGGTTTTTCCTGTCCATTTGAAGTTGGTTAACTGAACGCCGATAAAAGCAGTGACAGGGGCTGCACAGTTACGGCGGCAATCATCGCAATGACAAAAACAAGCCCATGTTTCATCGCCCGAATATTCCCAAGATGTAACCCCGCATAGGCAATGGCCTTTGGTCATGTTAGTTCCTTAAAAAAGCTAGCTTTGTTGTTAAAATATCTACCAGAGCATCCTGCATATACTCATAATTGTCGGGAACGCCCAAGCATCTGATTGGTTTATCCCGAAGGGCTGTGCCAAATAACGCGTTAAGTTTTTTCTTTTGCTTTAACTCCATCACGATAATTTTGTCTGCCCATTCGATTTCATCCAATGAAACCACTGTATCAGCGTCAAGGCCAACACCAGCGCAATCTGTATTTACCATGCCCCAACCTGCAACCAATTCTGCAGCTGTCGGGCTGCGTTTGCGGGCTTTTCCACAAATGAACAGAATGTTGGGTTTGGTCACAAAAACCCCGCAATCCGCGCTTGTGCAGAATTTGATTTAGGCACCCACAGCCCGCGATCTATCGCTTCTTGCAGGCGTTCGGCCATTTCACGTAAGGCGGTAGGGTTATGTTCTTCGATAAAATTCCGCGTGTTGTCATCTTCTAGAAACGCATGATGCACTAAATCAAAGTGATGGTTTTTGACGGCTCCTGTGGTGGCGGCAAAGGCAAACAGGTAATCTAGAGTTGCGGCCATTTCAAACGCACCTTTATAACCGTGACGTTTGACCCCTTCGATCCATTTCGGGTTAACCACACGGCTGTGAACGACACGACCGATTTCCTGATCAAGCGTGCGGATTACAGGCCGTTCAGGGCGTGAATGATCGTTGTGATAGATCGGGCGATCAACGCCTTGCAAAGATTTTACCGCCGCCGCTGCCCCACCTTCGAACTGGTAATAATCGTCGCTGTCCAGCAGGTCATGTTCGCGGTTGTCCTGATTTTGCACAATCGCATCAACCCGTGATAATTGCGCTTCCAAAGCACCGCGCGCACGCGTACCTTGGACGTCTTTACTGTAAGCGTAGCTGCCCCATTCAAGGTAGGCATCGCCCAGATCGGCGCTGTCATTCCACAGGCGTTCATCAATCATCGCCTGCAAGCCTGCCCCATATGCGCCAGGTTTTGCGCCAAACACACGGTATTGCTCTTCGCCCTTGGCGTGCGCTGCAGCGGCAGGGTTCATATCATGCGGTTCATCTTGTTCCATCACGGCGCGTGCAGCACTGTCCACCAAAGCAATCAGTTGTGGGAAAGCATCGCGGAAAAAGCCCGAGATGCGCAGGGTCACATCCACGCGTGGGCGATCCAGCACCGACAACGGCAAGATTTCAAACCCCGTCACACGGCGATTGGCACTGTCCCATTTCGGTTTTACACCCATCAGGGCTAATGCTTGCGCAATATCATCACCGCCTGTGCGCATATTGGCGGTACCCCATGCGGTCAGCAACATGGATCGCGGCCAATCGCCGTGATCTTGCAGATGCCGTTCAATCAGCAGGTTCGCGGATTTCCAGCCCAAGGCCCAAGCGGTGGGGGTGGGAACCGCGCGGCTGTCGACCGAGAAAAAGTTGCGGCCTGTGGGCAGAACATCCATGCGCCCGCGCGTGGGGGCACCCGATGGTGCAGGGGCGACGAACTGCCCGTTTAGGGCGGTTAGAAGCCCCTTTATTTCTGATGGGCCACAGGCCTGAACGGTTGGGCGAACGCTTGCAATAATCCCGTCAAGCACGGCCTGACTATGCGAACCAACATCTGCTTGCCCTGTAATCATCAACCCTGCCAACAGCTCAATACGTTCAACGGTATCGCCTGCACTGCGCCATGTATCGGTTGTAACAGCCTGCAATGCTTGCGGCTTTGCAGCTGTCCACTTTGCGGACATATCGCAATCCAACGGGTCGAAACCCAATTCTAAATCCTTGGCAATGGCGCGTTGCAAAGACGCGTCTGCCCCTTTGCCAGTACCGCGTGGCACTCGCACTAAAGCTTGAATAAGATCAGCCTCTAAACCTGCTTCAGGGGACTGCCCAAAGATGTGTAACCCGTCACGGATTTGCGCCTCTTTCAGCTCACACAGATATTCATCCAGCTTGGCCAGATCGCGATCTTCATCATCGCCTGTCAGCCCTGCGTCTTCATCCAATCCCGTAACCGACGTAAGAGATAAGATCTCACGGCGGATATGTTCTATACGGCGCGGATCAACCCCTGCGGCTTCATAATATTCATCCACCAAAGCCTCTAGGTCGCGCAATGGCCCGTAAGTTTCGGCCCTTGTCATCGGCGGTGTCAGGTGGTCGATAATCACTGCGGATGTGCGCCGCTTGGCTTGTGTACCTTCGCCGGGGTCATTTACAATAAAAGGATAGATATGCGGCGTTGGCCCAAGGATAACTTCGGGCAGGCAAGTGTCTGACAGGGCCAGTGCTTTGCCCGGCAACCATTCCAGATTGCCGTGTTTGCCCATGTGGATCAGCGCATGTGCGCCAAACTGATTACGCAGCCAGAAATAGAAAGCTAGATAGTTATGCGGCGGCACCAGATCAGGCGAATGATAGGTATCTTTGGGATCAATATTATAGCCACGCGCGGGTTGCACACCGACAATCACATTGCCAAAAGTGAAGATGGAAAGTGAAAAATGACCGCAATCAACTTCACCACGGGTATAAAATGGGTCTTGTTCAGGTTTGCCCCAACGGTCTTCGATGCGTTCACGCACCTCCCACGGCAGTTGTCCGTAAGCAATCTGGTAATCGGCCATAGACATGTCCACACCACCCGTGCGCGTTGCGCGATCAGTCAGCCAGTTGGTGGGGCCAGCCATGATCTGATCCATCAGGGCTTTGCTGTTTTTGGGAATGTTACGCAGGCTGTAACCCTGATCGGCCAGCGCGTTTAGCGTATGAACCGTCCCTGCAGGCGTATCCAGCCCAACACCATTTGCCAACCGCCCGTCTTTGTTGGGGTAATTCGCCAAAATAATCCCAACTTTGCGATCCTTGGCGGGCGTATGACGCAAGTTCGCCCAGTTTTGTGTAAGGTCTGCGACAAATTCAATACGGTCACCCCGCGCGCGATAAGTCGCGATGGGGCACTGGGTGGCGTCGTCAAAATACGCCTCACCTTTGAAGGAAACCGCCCGTGACAAGACGCGTCCGTCAACCTCTGGTAGGGCTACGTTCATTGCGATGTCCCGCGCAGACAAACCGTTTAACCCATCTTCCCAGCCCTGTTCTGATGCTGCGGAAAGTACTACCTGAAACACAGGTGCGGCGTTGGCGGCAGACATAGTAAAGGGGTTTGACGCTCCTTTCCCATGTTCATCTTGATGGGGTGAGCCAACTGCGAAGCTGGTGCAGTTCAGAATAACGGAAGGGGTAGCCGTTTCAAACAGGCTTTGTAATGTGGCCACAGATACTTCGTCTTTTAGGGATGCTACAAAGATCGGCAAAGGGTTCAATCCGCGCTTCAACAAGCTTTTGACCAGCCTGTTGATCGGGTTCAATCCTGCACCTTGTACAAGCGCGCGGTAAAATATGATGGGGACGATGGGTGCGCCATCTGTCCAGTTAACTTGCGCTGCACTCAAGTCAGCAATGCCCGCCCCCGGCCAATAAACCCCTGCGCGCAACAGTGGTTTAGCTCCTTCAGGCTTATCAGAACCATCCAACATGGCATTGGCATAACGCAGGAAGTTTGCAGCGTTTTGCGGCCCACCTTCGACCATATAAGCCCATAATGCTTCCCAATCTGCGCGATTTACCGTGGAAAGATCCCACAACTCTTGATCGGGCTTATCGTCACCTGGCAAAGCAACAAAGGGAATGCCAGCGGCCCCAAGACGGGATGCATATTGTTCCAGTCCATATTTCCAGTAACCTGTTCCACCCAGAACGCGGGCAATCACCAGTTTTGATTTCTGCGCACAGTTTTCAATGTGTAGATCAACCGACATCGGGTGTTGCAGGTGCATCATGCTGGCAAGGCGTAAGCTGTTGCCAGCCTCTAATGTGGAATGTGCTTCAGAAAGCCCCGCAAGTTCGGTATCAGCGGCGGAAATGAACACGATGTCAGCAGGGGTTTGGCCCAGATCAAAGGGTTCTGAACCATCGTTTATGGCCCCCGGTGTTGCGGCAAGAAGGTGCATCTTTACAGGACCTTTTCCATGAACAAACTAACAGGGTCTTCTTCATATGGGCCGAATTTGCCGCATACGTTGTAGCCCAGTGATTTATATAGCGCGACAGCGGCGGCCAGTTTATCACCAGTTTCCAGTTTTACATGTGCAAACCCTTGGGCTTTTGCCTGTGTTTCAAGATGTGCCATCAAGATTTTGGCAATGCCCAAACCACGGGCATGATCGGGTACATAAAGCCGCTTAACCTCACCATAAGCACCCTCATTCACCAGTGCGACACAGCCCATTGCCTTTCCGCCTTTGCGGGCGACATAGAAACACACTTTATCGTCCAGCAATTCATCCGCCGTAAAGGTGAAACACTCGTCAGCCGTATAAACCGCCCGCAATGCGACCTCACTGCCGTTAATCAGTTTATGCCCGTCATCGGTGACGGGGCTTTCTAGTGTTATACGGATTTCGCTCACGCTTGTAGGGCCGTAGTTATGGTGGCTTGATCCAGACCAGCTTGCCCGATGACAACCAACCGTGTAACGCGCGGGTTGCTGCCAAAAGGTTTGTCGAAATAGCTGTCGATGCGTGGCCCGACCGCTTGTACTGTTAGGCGCATGGGCTTGCCTTCAACGGCGACAAAGCCTTTCAATCGTAAAATATCATGTTCACGGATGATGTTTGCAACTTGTGTCGAAAATGCAGCTACATTTGTAATCTCAGCACGTTCCACCACGAAGCTTTCAAATTCGTCGTGGTCGTGATCGTGGTGATGATGATGGTGATCATCATGGGGGTCGTCATCATCGTGGTGGTGATGGTGATGCGCATGACGTGCTTCTATATCATCCTCAGCACCAATACCTTGACCCAGCAACACATCCACGGGCAGAGCCCCCATAGTGGTCTTGACCACCTGTACCCCTGCGCGGCTTTCGGCTTTCAGTTTGGCAACCAGTGCAGAAGCGTCTTCTTCGCCCAACAAATCGGATTTGTTCACTACAATCATATCGGCGCACGCCACCTGATCTTCAAACAATTCGGACAGCGGGGTTTCATGGTCTAGGTTTTCGTCTTGTGCGCGCTGGGCATCCACGGCTTCCACAGAGTGGGCAAAGCGACCTTCAGAAACGGCTTTGCCGTCTACCACTGTGACCACGCCATCAACAGTGACTTTGGTCTTAATGTCGGGCCAGTTGAACGCCTGCACCAAGGGTTGCGGTAACGCAAGGCCAGAGGTTTCGATCACGATATGATCGGGTTTTGGATCACGAGCTAAAAGCTGCTCAATAGTCGGAATAAACTCATCCGCCACGGTGCAGCATATGCACCCATTTGACAGCTCTACCACATCATCTTCGGTGCAGGTTTCATCACCGCAGCCTGTTAGAATGTCGCCGTCAACACCAAGGTCGCCAAATTCATTGATGATTAGCGCAATGCGCTTGCCGTGTGCGTTTTGCAGCATGTGGCGGATCAGGGTGGTTTTGCCAGCACCTAAGAAGCCGGTGACAACAGTTGCAGGGATTTTTTTGGCCATTAGGGATTCCGATTATGATGTGGGTTGCAGTTAAGAGACTTCATTATAAGCCAGCACCTTGCGTGGTCTTAAAGGGTGGGTTACTGGATTGGCACTTGATTTTGTTTGATGCGAAAGAGAAATTATTGCGCCACACCGTTTTCATTTGTTCTACTTGTCGTGAAAACGATGAAGCTGCCCCTAAAGGCGAAGGATTGGCATTTGAATTAAAAGCTTTATTTGCTAATTCAGATAACCCTAAAATTCGCGATTTTGATGTACAGACTTTTGAATGCATGTCTGCATGTGCAAATCCAACAGCGATTTCATTTAGGGCAAACGGCAAGGCGGTATATCTGTTTTCAGGTATTGATCCCGCAACCGACCACAACGATATTCTGGCTTTTGCAGACTTGTACCAAGCCGCCGCTGATGGATGGATCGAAGATGCACGCCCTTGTGGAAGGCTTCGATTTTGCCTTATAGGCCGCATTCCTGCGCAAGATGCCAAACCGCATTCCATTACTGAACCTGAATAAGCATTTCTGCGTTAAGAGGTGTGCCATCAACGCTTATGGGACGGTGATCGTTTGCATTTAATGATACTGAAATAACCGTATCACCTGCTGGTAAAGTGCCGATATGCATCCAGGGTGAATATAGCCGGGAAATGCGTTTATCATTTACATAAACATGGGCGTGACCTTCACCTGTTATATTTTCTTGATTGACGCTTTTGGGTGCGAAAGTGAAATTTGTTGTAACAATTTCCAAGTTCCACCCAGACACAGCATCAGGGTGCAGTACAAATTCAAGTGTTGGGGCATTTATATCGTTTTGAATATCAACAGATTCGTTGTGATTGTGTGTGTGATCAACAGTTGTCGCCGTAAGAATGTCGACTTCTGAAGCCGCTTGTTCCCCATGTTCGTGGCCACTTAAAGTGATGTTGTTTCCAGCAGCAACTAAAAACCCAATACCGCCGCCGAAAAATAACCCTATGACAAACAGTGCAACTTTACTTTGCATAACTAACCTCTTGGTTTGAATATAACAGTGAATTATCGCCCGCCGTTTTGTTAGCTGGCAAGCGATGGTAACATATTTAAGGGGTATCCGTCTTTTCGCTATTTTGCCAGAAATATCCAGCAAAAAGCCCAAGCAAAACCCAAGCGGCTAAACCGACACCTAAAGCACGGCTGGCAAACAAGCTGGCTAGTTCAGGCGGTGTCGTTCCTTGGAATACGTCAGGATGAGGTGCACCGATGATATGGGGCATAAGTAAAAGCACAATAGCGGCCCCCCATGCTTTCCAATTTTGCCCAAATGCGATCAATGCAAGGGAAAGCCCTGTCATGGCGATGGTTGAAAACCACCAAACTTGGCGCACAGAGACGTCCGCCGCAGCACTTCCCGGAACTTCAGGTGGCAGGCTTATTGCTGGTGCTAAATGTACCGTGATAAATCCCGCAAGGCCCCATAAAATACCCGAACGCGCTGAGGTTATCACACCGCGTTCATCTGCCAGTGCCATTGCGGCAACCAGCATCAAACCGTAGCCAGTATAAATCAAGGCCGAGAATAGAATGCTTAAGCCATCGCGCAATGCGTCAAACGAAAATGCTGGACCATGCGAAGAACTTCCGTCTGTTCCGAAATGTAGTTTGGCGCCTGTTTCATAAAGTTCAGCATGAAGCAAAACGGGTTGCACAAACACGAATTGCAGCAAAGCGGCAATCAGCCCCGCTGCAAAACCAGCGAATAATGCGCTGGTTAATATGCGTGTAAACATCTGTTAGTGGCAGGGAAAGCCTGATGCGTGGCGCACGTCGTGTGCTGCACCATGCAATGTATTTGCCTGAACGTGGCCTGCAAAAATCATAATGCCAAGACCCAGAAGTGCAGTGAATGCAATGGCCAAGGTGTTAGAACTTGCGTGGGTATTTGCCCGTACTTTTGATTGTGTAATCGTTGTCATAATTATCTCCTACGCCGTCACTCCCGACAGCTTTGGTTAAAGTCACGCAAGGCTGGTTTCCTGACTTGTGGGTCAATGCGCGCCATCTGCCTTCCCGATATTGCTATCAGTGGCGTAGTTGACGGGCGCTCTCCACATACAGTCGCGGGGGCGGTTGTGGTTTTAGGCCCCTTTTGGGTCGTCCCTGTCCACATTCCCATTTGATCCCCAGACATTTGATGTCTTAGCGGGGAACCATGCCCCTTCTTAATGACCTTGCTAGTGCCATTGGTCAATAGGGTTTACGACCGTGATTTGTACAATAACGTCATAATGATGTATCGATAAAACGGCTAAAGCCTGCCGAAAACACCAATATGTTGTGGATAACTAGCCTGAATGCGCAATATAGAGTGTATTTAGGTTGACTCGCAGGGGGTCTACCCGACATTTTGGTGTTTAACGGAATCATTAGGATCCAAAAACGCATATGAAGTTCAGCAAACTCAGACTGACAGGATTTAAAAGCTTTGTAGACCCTACAGAGCTGGTGATTTCTGATGGGCTAACGGGTGTTGTCGGGCCAAACGGGTGCGGTAAATCTAATTTGCTAGAAGCTTTGCGCTGGGTGATGGGTGAAAATCGCCCAACTGCTATGCGGGGTGGCGGAATGGATGATGTGATTTTTGCAGGCGCTTCGGCCCGTCCTGCGCGCAACTATGCTGAAGTGTCGTTGCACTTGGGTAATGAAGACCGCACAGCACCACCAGCATTTAATGATGCAGACAGTTTGGAAGTCGTACGGCGCATTACCCGCGATGTGGGATCGGCCTATAAGGCTAATGGTAAAGAAACCCGCGCACGTGATGTTCAAATGTTGTTTGCAGATGCATCTACAGGTGCGCATTCGCCAGCTTTGGTGCGCCAAGGGCAAATTTCTGAATTGATTAATGCAAAGCCAAAAGCACGGCGACGCATTTTGGAAGAAGCAGCAGGCATTTCGGGCCTTTATCAACGTCGCCACGAGGCAGAGCTAAAGCTGAAAGGTGCTGAAACCAATTTGGCCCGTCTAGATGATGTAGTAGATCAATTAGATAGTCAGTTGAACTCATTGGCACGCCAAGCACGCCAAGCAGCAAGATACCGTGAAATAGGTGAGCAGCTTCGACAATCTGAAGGCCTGTTACTTTATGGTCGTTGGAAAGAAGCGGAACATGCCAGTTTAGCAGCAGAACAGGCTTTGACCGAGGCAACTAAGATTGCAGCGGCGGCACAAGGTTCTGCGGTACAATCAGCCAAACAACGCACACTGCTGGAAAGCTCTGTACCACCGTTACGTGAAGAAGAGGCAGTTGCGGGTGCTATTACGCAAAGATTGATTGTGGAACGTGACACTCTGAACGACCAAGAACGTCATGCGCGGCTTACCATCGAAACGCTAAGGTCACGCATCGCGCAATTAGGTAATGATATAGATCGTGAGCGGGGTCTGAACAAAGATGCAACTGAAACTATTGAACAGTTGGAGTGGGAAAAAGCAGCCCTTGAAAAAGCCTCTTTGGGGCAGGATCAAAAAGTAGAGACATCGAATAAAGACGCACGAGATGCAGCTGCGATCATGCAAGAAAAAGAAGCCAGCCTTGATAAACGATCCGAAGATGTGGCCCGCCTGTCAGCGCGGCATCAATCTGCACATCGAAAACTGGAAGAAGCACAAACCAATTTAGGCAAGCGTGAAGAACAAAGCACAGCGGCTGCAAGTTCAGTTGTGTTTGCCCAAGATGGCCTTACTTCAGCGCAAGAAATGTTGACGCAAGCACAATCCACATATGCGGTGTCACAAGAAGCGGCATTGCGGGCGGAACAACTGCTAGAAGATATGGACCGTAAGCGGGTTGATGCGCAAGCGGTTGAAAGTGATGTGCGCGGCGCATTATCCGAGGCTGAAGGCATGGCAAATGCACTTGGTGCCGAAGTTGCTGCCCTACAACGGGTGATCTCGCGTGATCGCGATACGGGCGCACAACTGATTGATGAAGTGCGTGCCAAAGCGGGTTATGAAGCTGCATTGGGTGCGGCTTTGGCCGATGATTTAAAGGCCCCGATTGTGGGGCCTGACGGGGTTTCTGGTTGGGCGCGTTTGGCCGATTACACGGCGAATGCGGCAATGCCAACCGGGGCTGAACCCCTTGTGGCTTATGTGATTGCACCTGATGTTTTATCGCGCCGTTTAAGCCAAATCGGATTGGTGGCACAAGCGGATGGGGCAAAAATGCAAGCGGCCTTAAAGCCGGGCCAACGGTTGGTGAGTGTTGAAGGTGATTTGTGGCGCTGGGATGGTTACCGTGCAGGGGCAGATGATACACCTACGGAAGCGGCATTGCGTCTTCAACAGGAAAACCGTCTGCTGGCATTAAAAGAAACCCATGCAGAAGCGGATGCCAAAGCGACAACGGCACGCGAAGCTTTTAATTTGGCACACGCCACATTGCAGGCGGCAACTGAGGCCGATCATGCAGCGCGGCGCAACCGCAAAACCGCAGATGATGCAGCAACAGGCGCCACACGGCAAATGTCACGTGCTGAGGCTGATCGCGATATGCTGTCGGGCAAACTGGAAACACTGCAACTGGCTAAATCACGCCTAGAAGAAGAAACTACAGCGGCACGTAACACGTTAAAAGAAGCTGAACTTGGCATTCGTGATCTGGGTGATTTGGATGCGGCACGCGGTGAAATTGAAGTGCTAAAAATTGCTGTTGAAGCGGCACGCATGACAATGCTGACTAAGCGGTCTTTGTATGATGAGGTGCGTCGCGAAGGCGAAACGCGCCTGAAGCGTCAACAAGAGATTACCAAAGAGGCAAGCGGCTGGCGGTATCGTTTGGAAACCGCAGGCAAGCGGATTTCCGAATTAGTGGAACGCAAAAGTGCATCAGAGATAGAGTTGAAGCAAGCAACCTCTGCCCCAGAAGAAATTGCCGCCAAGCGTGAAGAATTATCAAAAGCGATTGCGAAAGCAGAAGAGCGCTTAAAGGCCGCATCAGATGCATTGGCAGTTGGTGAAACGGCTTTGCGTGCGGCTGAAAATTCTGAACGTGAAGCCGAACGAGATGCGTCAAGTGCGCGTGAGGCACGTGCACGTGCCGATGCCGTGTCAGATGCGGCCCGCATTCAGGTATCGACCGCAGCCGACCGTATTCACGAAGAACTGGAAACAGACCCCGCAAGTTTGCTTGAGCAGTTGGAAATTGACCCTGATAAAATGCATGATGCAACACGCGTGGAAAATGATGTGATGCGCCTGCGTCGCCAACGTGACGCACTTGGCGCGGTGAACCTGCGTGCAGAAGAAGACGCCAAAGAAGTGGCCGAAGAACGTGATACTCTGGCCGCTGAAAAGGACGATCTAGAGGCCGCAATACGAAAATTACGCACGGGCATAGCCAGCCTGAATAAAGAAGGTCGGCAGCGGTTACTTGCGGCATTTGATGAGGTGAACAAAAACTTCAGTTTGCTGTTTACACATCTGTTTGGTGGTGGTGAGGCTAACTTGGTTTTGGTTGAAAGTGACGACCCGCTTGAAGCAGGGTTGGAACTGATGTGCCAACCACCTGGCAAAAAACTTTCAACGCTTTCACTGCTTTCAGGTGGCGAACAAACCCTGACTGCAATGTCGCTGATATTCGCGGTATTCTTGGCCAACCCGTCACCGATTTGTGTGCTGGATGAGGTCGATGCGCCACTGGATGATGCCAACGTTACGCGTTTTTGTGACTTGCTGGATGAAATGACCACCCGTACAAATACACGCTTTATGATTATCACCCACCACGCCATCACCATGTCGCGCATGGATCGTTTGTATGGTGTGACTATGGCTGAACAAGGCGTCAGCCAACTGGTATCGGTTGATCTGGTTGAGGCTGAAAAGATGGTGGTTGAGGTTTAAACCGCGCAGAATTTTAGGCAAGGATAGTGCATGGTTGGTGAGATAAACTTGGAAGTTTTGCTGTCATCAATGACGGCAACGCTTGTCGATGGGATTTATGTTTTTGTAACATTGAAAGATCAGGCTGTGCCAACGGGGATAAAGCCGCGCATGGTTTTTGTAGAAGCAGAAGGCACGACCTTGATACTTCTCAAAGAACAGGCTGAAGCTGCAAATCTGACTTATGAATTCCCCTGCCGCATGATCACGCTTGAAATACATTCTTCGCTGGAGGCAGTTGGATTTATAGCACGGATTGCCACAGAACTTGCGAAAGCCAATATGGGTGTAAATCCAGTATCGGGGTTTTATCACGACCACCTGTTTGTGCCTGATGGTCGAGAAAATGATGCGCTACGCATAGTTAAAGAAATGGCAAAACAAGCTTAGATATTTATAACTTCGCTACAAAAGCTGCCGTAGGCCATGCATCCGCAGGGAACCCTAAACGCACCTGTTCTTTTTGCACCGCAGCGCGCGTCTTAGCCCCTAATATACCGTCAACCTTGCCCACATCATGACCGTGTTTTTTCAACTTCTTTTGCAAAGCTTTCATAGCATTCGCACTTAAAGCGGGATCTGGTTTGCCTTTGTTAAACACAGGCGCCCCTGACAGCCGTGTTGCAAAATACGCAGCGGTGCTGACGTAGACCAGTGACTTGTTCCATTCAAAATAAACAAAGAAGTTAGGCAGCGCCAAAAACGCGGGGCCTTTGCGGCCTTGTGGTAACATCAGGGCAGCTTGTAAATTGCCGTTTGGCATTTTCACACCGCGTGCTTTCACACCCTTACTGACCCAATCAGAAACTGATTTGGTTTTATCCAGCCCAGTTTCAGCCCAGTTCATTTTTTTGGGCAGGCTTACTTCAACCAACCACGGCTGGTTGGCCTGCCATCCTAAATCTTTTAGCAATCGCGCGCCTGTCATCAATGCGTCGGGTGCGCTGGTTTTCAGGCGCACGCGCCCATCACCATCACCGTCAACGCCGCGATGTAGAATATCCTCTGGCAGCATTTGCACCATACCAATTTCACCGGCCCATGCACCTTTGGTTTTCACGGGGTCAAAATCACCGCGCTTCCACAGCTCTAACGTTGCAAAAACTTGCGGGCGAAACAGATCAGGACGGCGGCAGTTATGCGAAAGCGTGATAAGGGAATTTAACGTGTTGAAATTTCCCTGTACCACACCAAAGTCGGTTTCCAATGCCCAAAACGCAGTTAGCACGGCAGGTTGTACGCCGTATGTTTTGCGGGATTTTGCAAAAGTACGCTTAAACTTCTGCATATTCTTTTTACCGTTGTCCATGCGGTTGGCACTGATTGCGCGCATGGCAAACTCTGTAAATGTTAAACGAAATACACCCTGCGAACGGTCGGCTTTTAGTACTTTGGGGTCAATGCGGGCAGAACGGAAAAATTTGTTAACCTGCGATTTACTATGGCCTTTAGAAACGGCTTCGGCTTTTAGGGTGGATAACCAATTATTAAAGTCACCGCCGCAAGTTTTTGCATATGTGGTTGCAGGTGCAGCAGCAAGTACCGCTGCACAGATTAATGCTCTAAATAAAATCATAGTGGCCCCGTCAGGTTAATTGTTTAACTGACTAACCCAGCGACGTGCTTGATTTCAAGGAAATCTTCTAAGCCCCAAACGCCACCTTCGCGGCCATTGCCAGACTGCTTGTAACCACCAAAGGGTGATGGGTGGGCGGAATCAATGCCATTGATCCTAACCATGCCCGTTCGCATGCGGCGGGTAACACGGTCAACTTTTGCACCGTCTTGTGTTTGAATATAGTTGGTCAGGCCGTAAACCGTGTCATTAGCGATTTGTATGGCTTCTTCTTCAGTGTCGAAGGGAATGATGGATAAAACAGGGCCAAACACCTCTTCGCGTGCAATAACCATATCATTCGTTACATCCGCAAACACAGTTGGGCGTACATAATAGCCGCGGTTTAAACCTTCGGGCCGTCCCAGACCGCCTGCAACAAGGCGCGCTTCACCCATACCAACCTCTATCAACTCTTGAATTTTGTCGTATTGTAATTTGTTAACAACGGGGCCGATATGCCTGCCTGATAGTGCGGGTTCATTTACCGTGGTTTGTAAAGCTGTGTTGGCGGCTTGCTCGACCGCTTCATCATAACGGCTACGTTCAACCAGCATGCGGGTAGGGGCGTTACATGATTGACCAGAGTTGCCAAAGCATTGACGTGCGCCGCGAATAACAGCTTTTTCATCTGCATCTGCAAAGACGATATTGGCACCTTTGCCACCTAATTCCAGAGTTACGCGTTTGATGGTTTCCGCCGCGGCTTTGGTAATCAGACGGCCTGCGCGGGTAGAGCCTGTGAAGCTTATCATATCGACATCAGGATGGCTGGACAGTTGACTGCCAACGCCTACACCGTCGCCATTAAGCATGTTAAATACACCTTTTGGAAAACCTACTGCATCAACGATCTCAGCGAAGATGATTGAAGACAAAGGCGACTCTTCAGATGGTTTCAACACCACAGTACAGCCTACGGCAAGCGCAGGAATGACTTTTAAAGTGACTTGGTTCATCGGCCAGTTCCAGGGTGTAATCATGGCGCAAACACCAATAGGTTCGCGCAAGATTTTTTCGCCCGGTGAGTTAGCCCAAGGAGTACTTTCAAATTCAATTTCATCAAAACTATCGATGAAGTTTTTGATATGCCAACTGCCTGCACCTGTTTGTGCTGCGCGCGCTAAATCAATCGGGGCACCCATTTCTAGCGAGATGGCCTTAGCCATATCTTCGCTACGGTTTTGGTATTCGGCATATAAGGCTTTGATAAGGTCAAAACGTTCTTTCTTTGGGGTCATCGCCCAAGGGTCAAAAGCGGCTTTAGCTGCTGCAACGGCTGCATCTGTATCGGCCTGATCGCCCAATGAAATAACTGCACAGGGCTCTTCATTGGCAGGGTTAATGACATTCAGGTCATTTGCACGGGCTGGGGCAACCCATTGGCCATTTATATAAAAATTACGATTTTCCAACATGATAATCACCTTATTTTTGGGATGTATTTTGTTGGACACTTGCATCGCGTACAGGATATGACAAGGGAAGGTTGATCAATTTTTGAAAATTTGATCAAACCTTGAAGGAAAAAACATGACAACAGCAGAAATCCTAATACTTATCGTGATTTTCCTGTTTGGCGGCATCATAAAGGGCACAATAGGTATTGCCTTACCAACATATCTGTTGGGTTTCATGACAATGTTTTACGAGCCGCGCACGGCGGTTGCGATGATTTTGTTTGTTATTATGTCCACTAATATGCGCCAAGCGTTTGTCGGCGATAACATGTGGGCAATTATCAAGCGCCTGAAATATTATTGTATTTTTGCAAGTATTGGTATCTTCTGCGTAGCACTTGTTGGGGCCAGAGTTCCCGTATCAGTTATCTTAAGTTGTGTCGGCATTGCTATTGCTGTTTTTTCGCTGACCAGCCTGTTCGCCAATATCCCGAAGCTGAACCATAAATTTGATACACCTGCACAAATTATTGCTGGTATCGGCAGTGGTATATTAGGCGGGCTGACAGCAATTTGGGGCCCGCCATTGGCGATTTACCTGATGTCTATAAGAATGGAGAAACCCCAGTTTGTCCAATCTTTGGGGGTTATGTTTTCTATTCAATCGGTGTTTCTGGTCGCTGGTTTTTGGCTATCAGGTGAATTAACCAAATCGGTTGTGACTATAGGTGTGGCCTTAATGGCACCTACTTTTGTTGGTGTTTATATCGGGGAAAAAATTCGTAACCGTATGGATACGACGCAATTCACAAGGGTATTCTTATGGGTATTTCTTTTGATGGGTCTAAACCTGATTAGGCGCGGCATTTGGGCTGGTTAATTACAAGCCTAATTGACGTCTAGGGCGAAGGCTCCTAGCCTAGGCGCAAATATTTCATAGGAGAATCTTAAATGTCTTTACGTATCAATGATGTCGTTCCGAACTTTACTGCTGTTACGGATCAGGGAACCTTTCACTTCCATGACTGGGTTGGTGATAGCTGGGCAATTTTGTTCAGCCACCCAAAAGATTTTACACCCGTTTGCACCACTGAATTTGGTGCGGTGGGCCAGTTGGCCGCTGAATGGGAAAAACGCGGCACGAAAGTGATGGGCATTTCTGTGGACGGGGTTGAAGACCACAAAAAATGGAAAGCCGACATTGAAAAAGTTTCTGGTGCAAAAGCGGGCTTCCCGATTATTGCGGATGAAGACCTAGCTGTGTCAAAAGCGTTTGATATGCTACCAGCCGAGGCTTATTTACCCGACGGGCGCACCCCTGCGGATAGTGCAACCGTACGTTCCGTATTCATTATCGGGCCAGATAAACAGTTGAAACTTTCCATGACTTATCCGATGTCAGTGGGCCGTAATTTTGCTGAAATCCTACGTGCACTAGACGCTTTACAAACCACAACGCAACACGGTGTGGCAACGCCTGCAAACTGGGTGACGGGGCAAGATGTGATCATCCCACCGACGGTCAGCAATGAAGATGCTAAGGCTAAGTTTGGCGAGTTTGAAACAGTATTGCCTTATCTGCGCAAGACCTCACTGCCTTCATAAATTATGATATTTACGTATTGCGGGCAGGTCGAAATTGGCTTGCCCGTATGCATTATTTCATTTTTACCCAACGACTTGGCCCCGTTGTGTGAATAGAGTTACCTTTGGTGTCGACCGCAACTGTGACAGGCATATCAACAACTGTGAATTCATGTATAGCTTCCATACCCAAATCGCCAAATGCCACGACTTTTGATGCGCGTATGTCTTTGGATACTAAAACAGCAGCACCACCGACAGCAATAAGATACGTGGCCTTTTTGGCGGCAATTTTGTCGATAGTTTCTTGGCCCCGTTCGGCTTTTCCGACCATAGATAACAACCCTTGATCCAACATCATATCTGTGTAGGCATCCATTCGGGTTGATGTTGTAGGCCCTGCGGGGCCAACGGCCTCGCCCTCAACCGGGTCAACAGGGCCTACATAATAAATTACCCTACCTTTCAGGCTTATCGGCAGCTCATTACCTAATGCATGCAGGTCAGACAGTCGTTTGTGCGCTGCATCCCGTCCTGTCAACATCTTACCACTTAGCAGCAGTGTTTCACCTGTTTCCCATTCAGCCATTGCTTCACGTGTAAGCGTATCCAAGTTTACACGTCGCGTAGTTATTGTCGATTTGTCATCTACAATAACGGGCCAATCTGATAAGTTTGGAGGGTTTAAATATGCGGGGCCAGAACCGTCCATTGTGACCAGGGCGTGCCTGTTGGCGGCACATTGCGGCATTAAAGCAACTGGTTTTGATGCCGCATGAGTTGGATAAGTTGCTAGTTTCACATCCACAACTGTTGTCATGCCACCAAGACCCTGCGCACCAATTCCCAGCGCATTTATGCGATTATATAAATCAATTCTGAATTCTTCGACTTTGCTATTCGGGCCACGGCGCAATAATTCTGACATATCGATGCGGTCCATTACTGCGCGTTTTGCTAACAGCATAGCTTTTTCGGCGCTGCCGCCAACGCCAATACCAATCACCCCAGGTGGACACCAACCAGCCCCAAGGGCTTTTATGGTTTGAACTACCCAATCACTGACAGATGCTGAGGGATTTAACACTGTAAATCGGGCTTTGTTTTCAGACCCACCGCCTTTTGCCGCAATCATCAGTTCAAGCGTTTTGCCTGCAACCAATTCAATATGTGTGACTGCGGGCGTATTATCTTTGGTGTTTTTCCTGTCAAATAGAGGGTCTGCTACCATAGAGGCACGAAGCGGGTTTTTGGCGTCTAAATATGCAAGCCGCACACCGTCGTTGATAAGATCAGGTAAGGTTTTATCAGATTTGATATGTGCATCTTGGCCTAAACGGGCGAATACCGTAACCATTCCGGTATCTTGGCACATAGGCCGTTGCCCCATTGCAGCTAATCGAGAACTTTCAAGTATTTGCCCTATTGCGGCACGTGCGGGTGCACTTTCTTCGCGTGCATATGCCTCTGATAGATGTGCAAGATAATCTTTTGAATGATAAAATGAAATGAATTGCAGGGCTGCGCGTACAGTCTCGATAATATCTGGGCCGGTAATTTCTGCACGCTGCACTGGATTTCCTAAATAATAAGCAGGCCCAGTTGGGCCTGCATTTGGTGTGGATTAGGCTTTTGTACACCTTGCAACGCAATTATAAAAGCTACGGGGCGAATGTCTTTATACTTTAATGTGCAAATAACACAGGCACGGTCATACATTTCAAGATATGGCTGGTTGTTGCCCCAAGCACGAAATCATAGACCCGCGAGTGGCCAAAACCACCTGTAACAATCAGATCGGTGCCCCTATCACTGGCCTCATTCAACAGCTCATCACCAATGGAAATTCCGCCCGGTTCACGGTGGGTAACCGTAACCTTGGCCCCGTGCCGATCCAGCCCTACCGCCATTTCACGGGCTGTTTGTTCCAGATAATGGGTGCGATCATCCTGCTTGCCGACCCAAAAAATCTGGGTGGCTTTTGCAGTTTTGATGAAAGGTAGTGCATCATGTGCAGCACGCGTGCTTTCGCGTGTGCCACTCCACCCCAACAGGATGTTGTCACCAACGGCTTCAAACTTGCCCGCATAAGGCAGTACCAACACAGGACGACCTGAATTGCGCACGGCATTTTCCACATGGCTACGCTGATCGCGGCGATCGCGATCTGGATTTGACTGGCCGATAATCACCAGGTCAGCCCCGATCCAATCGGCCATCAGATGGTGTTCAGACCCTAGATATTGCGCATCAACCTCACGCCATTCAGATACGAAATCTTCGGCTTGTACTGCGTGTTCGAAGATCTTTTTGATGTCTTCGGAAATCTGTTTCTGTTTATCTGCATAACCCGTCATTTGGCTAACACTGGCAGGGGCCATCATGCCAGGGTAAACCTCTAACGCGGGAATAGTATGCACCCCGATCAGATGGGCATTGAATTTGCGCGCAACCATACAGGCATACGCACAAAGACGTTCAGCATTTTCCAAGTTTTTCAGACTAAGGGTGATGGTTTTATATGTCATTAGGGTACCTATAGGGTGATTACTGTTTCACAAACTATAAGATCAGTTGGCAGGTGGTTCGTTGATGTAGATCAAACGGGTAAACGGATTATGATTGATTATCTTGTGCGTGATCGACCATATCTTCTACGAAAGACACCAGTAACTGGGTGCGTCCAGCCAGGCCTGATTTTTTGTAAACAGCGGCACTTTGGGCTTTGATTGTGCCATCACTTTTGCCGCGAAAGTTTGCAATTTCAGATGTGGAAAACCCCTTAATAATTAAATGTGCCACTTCTTTTTCGGATGGGGTTAGCTGCCATTGTTTGAATTTTAATGTTAGCAGTTTTTCAAATTCACCAGAGGCTAACATTAATTGCTCTTCAACTTTTTTGTTGCGTACCAATGTAGTGCGAAGTGTGTAGATCGTGACGCCCATACCGATTAGCAGACCTGCTACGGCTGAAAGTTCAATATATTCATGCCACTGCCAGGGTAGATCTAGGGCTTTGATACCAAACACTTGACCGATGAATTCAGACAAGAATACCAGCGCACAAAGTATCTGGATGAGTAAGATCAGTCGAATGGCAGATGGGAACATTGAGGTACCTTAATAACACGCGCCACCTTTGTGACAAAGGCGGCGCAAAAAGGAAAGAGCTTATCGAAATGCTGACAAGGGGTGGGATCATTTTACATTTTGGTAATGGGGCTTTCCTTAACTGTCGTTTTCTTCGCTTTCGCCCCCATCTTCCAATTCAACCTCATCGCGCAGAATTTCACCAGATCTGCTAAGAACCACTTCGCGTTCTTCGCCGTCTTTTTCGCCTTCGATTTCAGTACGCCCTAAAAGTGAGGTTTCAACCGAGATGTTGGTATATCCTGCGGCTTTCATTTCAGCGACAACGGCATCTGCGGTTGTTGTACCTGTTGCGCCCGCAAAGGCCGCAGCAGTTGTTGCAGCGATTGCAAGTACGCTAAGGGATGTGATGATCTTTTTCATGTGTATAACTCCAAATGTTGCGACGCGGTGTTGCGTCTGATGGGTTGAAGATAACAACAGGTTAAGGTGCGTGATATTCGCCAATGGGTTAAATTAGGGAATTTAGATCGAAGGGTTATACGTAGGTTCTGCATTATTGATCTTTCCGCAAGGGATGGATTATCCGCTGTGTAGCATCTGGCGCGGGTGACGGCAAAACCAAACATTACAATAATTACACATAGCGCCTGACCCTGGGTGGGTGCATAGCGCCCTCCCCTGGGGAGGGTCGGGCGCGGCCCTCGTTTGGGGACGATGGCCTGATATGGTGAGGTAATGGAATAAATGCTATTCTAGTTTTAATATGAGTTCTTGCGCAAATTCCCGTACCTTTTCATCGGGATGATCTAAGCAAGACTTATAATCGTCTAGCCCGACTAAGATTGCCGATTTTACTGCCGCGCCCCAAGAGAGTTCTTTCTTAAGTTGCTTTTGATGCTCGTTAGATATTTTCTCTTCTTCTGAACAAATTATATTTTGATGCACATCTAAATAAGATGTTCCATCCGCAAGAACCGAAAGAAAATCTAGGATGCTTGCTAAGTCGTGATGGGGGCCTTTTTGGACTAGTTTGACAAAAAATGGCGTAGCAAAGACTGTTGCCTCATAGATTGTGCCTTGATGCCAGATATTTCCAAAAAATTCATACCATACTTTATCGCGTTGCTTTTTATCCCCTTCAACGAGCGTTTTGAGTAGGATTGGTACGTCATTTGCTGGCCCATAGGCGTGTTCCAAATTTGACCAATTAATTTTATCTAAACCCTCTAATGCGTTTGTCATCTATGCTCTCATACTATTTCCAAAAGCAAGTTACAAAAAAGGCCCCACAATTGCGAGGCCTTTCCATTTTACTTGAAAGCTAAAGCTTATTCAGCTTACTCGTCTTTTGTAATCTCTTCGCCAGTTTCCTGATCGACAACTTTCATGCTCAAACGCACTTTGCCACGGTCATCAAAGCCCATCAGTTTAACTTTCACTGACTGGCCTTCTTTAACCAGATCGTTCGGGTGGTTGACCCGCTCGTTGGCCATTTGGGATACGTGCACAAGCCCGTCACGTTTGCCAAAGAAGTTCACGAATGCACCGAAGTCCATAACCTTTACAACTTTACCAGTGTAGATCGCACCAGCTTCTGGCTCGGCTGCGATTTCCATAATCATTGCGCGGGCTTTTTCGATTTGTTCACCGTTTGATGACGCGATTTTGATTACGCCGTCGTCGTTGATGTCAACTTTAGCACCAGATACTTCACAAATCTCACGGATCACTTTACCGCCCGAACCGATCACTTCACGGATTTTTTCAGGGTTGATTTGGATGGTTTCAATGCGTGGAGCATGCTCAGAAAAAGAACCCGCTTCGGTCAAAGCATTGGCCATCTCATCAAGGATATGCAAACGGCCGTCTCTGGCTTGCGCCATGGCTTTTTCCATAATCTCAGTCGTGATGCCAGTTACTTTGATGTCCATTTGCAATGACGTGATACCGTTTGCAGTACCTGCCACTTTAAAGTCCATGTCGCCCAAGTGATCTTCGTCACCCAAGATGTCAGTAAGTACTGCGTACTCGCCGCTGTCTTGTAGGATCAGACCCATAGCAACACCAGCAACTGGTGCTTTTAGTGGAACGCCTGCGTCCATCATAGACAATGAGCCACCACAAACGGATGCCATTGAAGATGAACCATTGGACTCTGTGATTTCAGATACAACGCGTACTGTGTAAGGAAAGTCGGTTGCAGGAGGAAGAACAGCTTGCAATGCGCGCCATGCCAATTTGCCGTGACCAATTTCACGACGGCCCGGGCCGAAGTTACGACCACACTCACCAACAGAGTATGGAGGGAAATTGTAGTGCAACAAGAATGGTGAGCGGTATGTACCGTTCAGCGCATCAATCATTTGCTCGTCGTCGCCAGTGCCTAATGTGGTCACAACAAGCCCCTGAGTTTCACCGCGTGTAAACAAGGCAGAACCGTGTGTACGAGGCAGAATACCAGTTTCAGAAACGATTTGACGAACTGTTGTCAAGTCGCGGCCATCAATGCGTTTTCCGGTTTTAACGATGTCACCACGAACAACTTCAGCTTCCAATTTTTTCAGGCATGTGCCCAAATTGTTGTCTTCTAACTGTTCTTCGCTCAAAGCTGCCTTAATCAGATCACGTGCCGCAGAAATTGCAGCTGTGCGTTCTTGTTTATCCGTGTTGCCAAATGCTGCACGAATAGCTTTTTCACCAGCTTTTTTCACAACGGCATAAAGATCGCTATAATCAGGTGCCTGATAATCATACGGCTCTTTGGCTGCATCTTCGGCCATGTCGATAATCATATCAATCACAGGCTGGATTTGTGCATGGGCAAAGTTAATCGCACCCAGCATTTCATCTTCTGACAGCTCATAAGCTTCAGACTCAACCATCATAACTGCGTCTTTTGTACCAGCTACTACAAGGTCAAGACGTTGCTCTGGCTTGTTGCGCAGATCGTGCATGTCATCAACTGTTGGGTTTAGAATGTAATCACCATCTTCAAAGCCAACACGGCAAGATGCGATTGGGCCCATGAACGGCGCGCCTGACAATGTAAGGGCGGCAGAGGCTGCGATCATCGCTACCATATCTGGGTCATTCACAAGGTCATGTGACAGAACTGTCAATGTTACCTGTGTTTCATGCTTGAAACCTGGGATAAACAACGGGCGAATTGGACGGTCGATCAAACGTGCGGTTAGTGTCTCTTTTTCAGTAGGACGGGCTTCGCGTTTGAAAAAGCCACCAGGGATTTTACCAGCAGCATAGTATTTTTCTTGGTAATTTACGGTCAGTGGAAAGAAGTCCATGCCCGGCTTTTCTTTCTTGGCAAACACGACGGCCGCCAATACAGAAGTTTCACCCAAAGTGGCAATTACTGTGGCGTCAGCTTGACGCGCGATTTTGCCAGTTTCTAGCGTTAGGGTTTCTTCACCCCATTCGATTGATTTTTTAACAACGTTAAACATATATGTTTCCTAAGATAGGGAGCACTCCTTGGCGTTCCAAGGTCTCCCGATAAAATAGTGGCCCCATTGCCACCGACCCCTATTCCTATGCGTCCACCAGGGTCAAAGCGGTGCGTTTCAGATAGGCGGGCGTATATAGGTAAAATGTGGGTTTGGAAAGGGGGTTGGTTTGGGGCGTCAAATCGGTCTCGTACCTTACATCAGCCAACGTGGTGTATACACCCCTTATATCTGTAGTCAGGCGCGACCTTGTTTTACGGTTGATGATGTAAAATGGCAAAAGGGTATAAAGCTGACAAAGCTACAGTTTCCGAAGTCTCAACAAAATGGCAAACTGAATTACACGCGGCTATTCAGTTTGCGTGGCCCGCACGTTTCACCGTTGCAGTAGGTACAATGTGTACCCGCCCAGACGAACCGATGCTTACGTCTGCTTCTACACCGTAAAGCTGTCCTAATAAATCGCGTGTCAGCACGTCAATGGGTTTTCCATGAGCAATGACTTGCCCCGCATCAATCGCTATTATCCGATCTGAAAAATGCGCAGCTAACGTTAAATCATGCATTGCCACAGCGACAATCGCACCCATTTCCTGCGCGTAACGGCGAACATGTTCTAGAACCAACAATTGATGACGTAAATCAAGGGCTGCGGTAGGTTCATCAAGCAACAAAATTTTTGGGTTTCGAAAAAGTGCTTGGGCAAGATAAACAAGCTGTCGTTGCCCACCACTAAGGGCATCAAGTGTTCTGGTGTGTAGATGGTAAAGGCCAAAGGCATTAAGGTGGGTCATCGCTTCATTCACATACGATTCGGGTATTGTTAAACCTAGCGAGTTTAAGCGACCCAACAATACAACCTCAATCACTGTTAGGGATGATGTTGCGCCATTGTCTTGTGCCATATATGCGATTTCGCGGTTTTGCGTGTCTTTATCAATCATAGTGCCGCAAAAAGACAACGTGCCTTTTGCGGGGATCAGCCCAGCAATAGCTTTAAGCAACGTAGATTTGCCTGCGCCATTGCTTCCAATAATCCCATTGATTTGACCCGCAACCCATCTATCCCCAATATTATTCAAAACAGGATTGTCAGAGTAAGAAACCGTTAGGTTTTGAATAGTTAAGTTCACCAATGGCTTCGCCCACTTCGTAAAATTAACCCGAATAAAAAGGGCACGCCAATAACAGCTGTTACGATCCCTATGGGCACTACGCCGCCCGGCGAAACCAATTTCGATAAGATAGATGCGCCAAGCAAAATTAAAGCACCAGATAAAGCTGCCATAGGCAATAAAACACGTTGATCTTCACCAACAAGCATTCGCGCAATATGCGGTGCTACTAACCCCACAAAACCAATGGTGCCCACAAATGCAACAGCACCTGCCGTCAATAATGCCACAATGAAAAACATCTTAAGCCTAAGCTTTCTTACATTAACACCAACAGCTTCGGCACGATCATCCCCCAAACGCAAACCCGTCAGCTGCCAAATGTTTGGCAATACGGCTAAAGTACATAGAATAAAAATAGTGGCTATAATGGGCACATTACTCCAGCTTGCTTTCAACAATGATCCAAACAGCCAAAACACAATAGACTGAAGCACTTCAGGTGAAGCCAGATATTGAATTAGGGATTGTAATGATTGGAACAGAAAAAGTGTCGCAATGCCGGCCAGTACCATCACTTCTGCGGTCATGCCGCGCACGCGTGAAAAAATATACACAAGCCAAGCTGCAACACCGCACATAACAAATGCGGCAAGCGGGATTGATAGGAAAGGTACTAACGGTAGGCTGATCCCTGTTAAGATTACCAATGCGGCACCAAACCCAGCCGCGGCCGAAAACCCTAACGTGTACGGACTGGCCAAGGGATTGCCGAGTATTGTTTGCATATGCACCCCAGCCACACCCAATGACATGCCCACCAACATGGCCATTAACGTCATAGGCAAGCGAATATCCCAGATGATTATTGCAGTCGATGACGATACTTTGCCAGGTGTAAAGATGCCTGACATCACTTCTGAAATGCTAAGAAATGCAGGGCCAATTAAGATATCGGCAATGATTGTACACAAAAGCAACACAACCGTAACTACAAGCACTTGTAATCTGTGTTTTATAAGCAACGTAAAACCAGAGACGACAGCATGTGCCGCCTTTGGTTCAGTTGTAATAGGTGTGTTTTCACACACGCTCATGGAAGTTTGGTCATGTATGTGCCTTGGAATTCAACGGGCATATACTTCGCAAAGAAAGCTTCTACGTTTGCCTGTGGATCAACGTCTGCAAACGCTTCTGGGTACAAGGCTTTGGCCATGAACTGCAAAAAAGCAAAATCGTACAATGTCCGGTTGCCGCCGTGATAGATGGCGTAGATATCGCCTGATTTTGCCGCATCCAAACCATCCCAACCTGGGCGTGTCAGGTAAGCTGCAAGACGTTCATGCGTCAAAGCAGCGTTGACGCCTGGGCCCATAATTATGGCTTGCTCACGCCCAACCCAACCAGAACCAGCCATGAAAATCGCTTGTGGGTTTTGGGCCAAAACATACTCTGGACTAAGTTTGCCCCAAGAGCTGATTTGTCCATTTGCAATATTGATGGCACCAAGTTGGTCAACCACACTACCCCATTGGGTGCCTGAATAGGAATTATCGATATCGCCCGGGCCTTTGCGGCCAAGTTCTACATAAACCTTTGGCGCTTTGGATTTATCCAAACCAGCCAAACGCGCCTCAACATCGGCCACCGCATTAGCATATTCATCTGCCAACTGTTTTGCACGCTTTTCAGCGCCTAAAATCTTTCCGAAAAGAATTGTGGATTGTACATGCTTTTCAACAGTTTGTGCATTGTAATCCAGAACAACAATTGGAATACCAGCGGCTTCCATTCGTTCTGCTACTTCACCCAAAGCCTTATACTGCCAAGCGGCAAAGATCGCTACATCTGGGTTAGCTGCAACAGCGGCTTCAAAAGAAAATGTACCGGATTCTATTTCACCAACGTCAGTTAATTTTTCTAAACGTGGTGTCACAGAAACATAGTTTTTCCACTGAAGATTACGCCAGCCTTCCCAAGTATCTTTAGAGATCGCAACGACACGATCATACGCGTCAGGCCCTGCAACTGCAAAGAAGTCTTCGTAGTAAAACCCCAGCAAGATGCGTTCAGGGTTTTCAGGGATTTCAACCGTACGATTAAGCGTATCAGTAAGTTTAATTTTGTCGGCAAAGGCCGGAAAAGCCAACAGCATAGCAAGGCCAGCGGTTGCGCAAAGGCGCAAGATAGTATTTATCATGAGTATTCCTCAATTCAATAGTTCAAATGCCGTAATGTTACGGCGCATCAAGTTAGGTATTCTTTAGATGTGAACTACTGGAGGGGCTCTTGCTGACCATGGAAGAAGAGGGGCAGATATTGTAGTGAAAACCTCATTGGAAAAACGAACCTTTTCGGGGCTCGTGTAGTTCCCAATGACTATTGGATGTGATGCATCCAAAGCAAAGATATCAATTTCGCGACAGAACGGGCAATCATGACCATGAGATGTTTCATGGTCAGCAAGACAAAGATCATCAAGCGATCCGCCCGTATCCAAATACTGTGCTAGTTGTGGATCAACTAAATTAATGTGAGATGCAGACGCAGAAACAAGCAGCGTACTGCTTAAAGCCATAAACGCGGCACAAATAACGCCACAAATGTAATTTAACGTTCTGATCCTCATTTACGCACACCTAAATAAGCTGTCTTGGTCTGTATATGTGTAAAAAGCCGCATTATTATGTGGTTAATCAAATGATGGTTCTCGATCGGGTTCCTACGGACAGTTGAATGTGCGCTAATCTAAAAGGTTTTCCGCTTTCATACCTTAAAATTGACTTTGTAAACCTACTCTAAAAAAGCTTCTATAACTGTTGTGCAAACTGTTATTCGAAGTTGTTTTTTGATATGTGTATCCGATTGTTGGATTAAAGCCAAAATAGGATAATTTTAATAATTTCACAGAAACACCTACTGTTAACTTTTTGTCTATTCTACGGTCAGACGTCAAAAATGGCCTGTCGAAAAGTGTCCGATCATACCCTAAAATAAATTCTGGTTGAAAACTTAAGTTTTGAGGGTTCAGCTTATATGAAATTTCTGCACCCATCCGAACATTCGCGATTTCGGCAGACAGCGATGAACGATCAGAAGCATACAGCTTGAATGAAAATAAATCCTCACTTGAAAATAACTTATCATATTGAATGTCCATCATTTTTGCAGTGGATGTTCGTTCGGTCAGGTCTTTCCTAAATCGTTTTTCATAAGCGAGCTTGAACAATAATCTTGAGGTTTGATTGAGCGGGATTGATTTTCTGGCAGCTACCCCAGCCGTGTTTGCCAACACATTACCGCCGTACCAATCTTGGGAAAAATCGGTCGCAAACACCATCTGACGCAACCATATATGGTCACTGTTTTTCCCAAAGGCATAACCAGCCCGCATTGACGCTCTGTGATAATCATAATCTGACGCTTTAACCCCAAGTTTTTCTTGTTCAGCAGTTGGGTAAATTTTATAAGCAACACCTGAAACATCTGCGGACCAAAAAAATGTGACATCGGTTGCTTTTTTCTTTTGATAAGAAATACCAAACCCGTAATTAAAGCCAAGACCTTTAATAGACTTCGCATTGGGATCTAAGATAAATTCTAGATCATTAATTATAATTTCATTTGCAGAAGAGCCGCCATTTATATTTGAGGACGGTGTCACCCCAAAAGAAAGTGAACGTCGCCACGGTGAGTTTTTCCTCACCTCACCTAATAGGCTTACAGCAAACCGCTTCTTATTTACATCGCGCGTATAATTCAGGCTTTTACGTAACCAATACTCGGCCATTAGCTGGCGATTTGCATTGGCTGCCGCCACACCTAAAGCCAAAGCGGAATTGTGTTTTTGATCTTGTGTAGCTGATAGCTTATTTGCAGTTTTTGCAGCATCATGCGATGCTTTAAAACCACCTTTTATATTAAAGACAGATGAAAGAAACAAATAGGCTTGTACACTATTTGGGCTTTCTTTCAGAATTGCTTTAGCAACCGTTTCGGCATATGTCACATCACCGTTTACCAATGCAATCTGGCCGACTTCCATCGCTTTCTCTAGCGAAACCTCTTGACTTAGTACTGGGCTAAAAAGCCCAGACAAAGTGATAATTAGCAGCAATATAGAAACAAGCGCCGAGCCAGTATTAAAGCATTTGGTTCTGTTCATCGCCTTGCGATAAAGGCCCCAGTTTCCCGGCTTACACCGCCAGCTGTGTTAAGCTCTAGAACGCCAGCAGTTTGGTTAGCACTTCCCCCTGCAAGTATACCTGCATAGGTGCCAGTTGTGCCAAGTGTATTGGATGCAGAACCAGCATATCGCCCAGATGTGTCTAGTGTGCTAGGGCTTAACGTTACCGCAGCAAACGGCGTAGCGCCACTGTTTCGGTTTGTGATCGTGCCATTCACCCGATTTGTCGCAAAATTTGCTTGGATATTGACATTACCACTCACGGCAAAGCTATCATTCGTTGCAGTTGTTTGAACTATACCTGCGTAAGACCCGTTGTAACTTGCCGTACCTGTCGTTGGTAGCACCAGCGTCGCCGTGCGCTTGATCACGGTACCACGTACCCCTTTACCAGCATTATTTACTTCGCCACCAAACGACGCTTCAACGCCAGAATCTTGTGCAAGATACACAATATATATTGTTCCACCTACTGTACGAGAATATGCAGCAAACGGTCCATTATTAAGGGCAGGAGTACTTGTATACGTTGCAGCACCACCAGGTAAACCACTTGCGACGATTGTTGCATTACCCACTGTTCCAACCACATTGGTTAGATTGTTTTTGGTAACAGTTGTTGGCCCAAGTGTTACTGGCAAAGCGCCGCCACCACCGCCACAACCAGAAATTGCAATGGACATAATTGCAATGCCAAAAAATTTACTTCTCATTATAAGTTCCCAAAATTTATATTTTTATCAAATAATTGTTTCTAAACCTGTTTATTATTTATTAACTACTAAAAGAAACAACACAACAATGAATTTTGTCATAAAAAACAAATATAAGTGAATAGTGCATTATTAAATTTTTAAGAATAATTAGGTGGATATTATACGGGTTTCTTTTTTCTTCTTTGAATATACACACATTTTCATGAAAACTAATAACCACAATATTTCAACCCTAACGAATATGTAATAAATTTCCCCATCAAATACAGCTAAATATGTAAAAACTTTAGGCATAACTAAGAAATCAGAAATCCGTGTTGGCTTAGATGATTTATTCAAACGACACTTTTGGTTACTACTTATCCAATAAAGTCAGGTATTTTACCACACATTTAAAGAAAAATTACCAACAAAAACAACATTCTAACCCTATGTCCCAACTGGGACATCACCCCTAAAACGAAAAACCCGCTCCAAATGGAACGGGCTTTAAACACTTGAATGCAGTCCGGCTTAGCGGCGGATGCCTAGGCGTTTGATTAGGTCCTGATAACGGGCCTCATCTTTGCTTTTTGCGTAGTCTAGCAGCTTACGACGCAGGGCAACCATTTTCAAAAGACCACGACGAGAGTGGTTGTCTTTTTTGTTGGTTTTAAAATGCTCTGTCAGCGTTTTGATGCGGGACGTTAGGATTGCAACCTGAACTTCAGGTGAGCCAGTGTCACCTTCTTTGGTTGCATAGTCTTTAATTAGCTGTGCTTTCAGCTCTGGTGTTATCGACATCGGGGTCTCCTTAAGATTTAGGTTAATGGCACAGACCGGGATATCGTCCAGTCAGGCCCATGGAGTCCCGTGAATTTGCACGGGATGGGGGCTTGTAGGCGCGAATCAAACGGAATGGAAGCAAAATATGCGTTTGTGCTTATTGGCGCAAAAGTATGTTCCAAATCCAGTATATTGTGATCTTGCTAAAAAAGCGGTTAGGTGGTGACAACATAGAAATGAGGACACCATGAAAATTCTAGCTTTTGCTGCAAGCAGCAGTTCCAAATCCATCAACAAGCAACTTGTTACCCATGCGGCTGACGTGTTGGCATCAGATATAATCAAAGATGCCCAGATTGAAATTCTGGACATCAACGATTATGAAATGCCAATTTACAGCAGTGACCGCGAAGAGGCAGGTGGCATCCCAGATCTGGCACATCAATTTGCCGCTAAAATCGGTGGCGCAGATGCTTTGCTAATTTCTTATGCTGAACACAATGGCAATTACTCGGCTGCCTATAAGAACCTGTTTGACTGGACATCGCGCCTTGGAGGGAAGGTTTTTCAAGATAAGCCAATGGTTATTCTGGCAACCTCACCTGGTGGCGGCGGTGCAGCCAGTGTCTTGGGGTTGGCGAAAACTTCGGCACCGTTTTTTGGGGCGGATGTGAAGGCGGATTTGTCTATTGCCAGCTTTTACGATGTTTTTGACGTTGAAAAGGGCATGCTTAAAGATGTTGATATGCAAAAACAGTTACAAGGCGCACTGGCTTTATTGAAATAGCGATTTAATCCGATTTCTTACGCATTAATATCATCATGTTGGAAATGAACAGAACGCTGATAACGATGGCACCGCCGATTAAAGCCCATTCACCGGGTTCTTCGCCGATGAAAAACCAGACAAGAATTGGCGCGATTATGGATTCCAGCAATATCAAAAGTGCTACTTCGGGCGACGTGATAAACCGTGGCCCGATAGCTAATAAAACGGTGCTAACAGCAATAAAACCACCGCCGTGAAGTACTACCAGCCAATACTGATCTGGATGTATTGCCATGGGCTCAACAAACCAAAAAAGGATAAAAGCAGCACCTAGATAGGCAACAGGGGCAGCAGGCACCATAGAGACAGGGCGCACGGTGCGCGCGGCAGTGATGGCCACCGCAAAAAAAGCGCTAGCGATCAGAGCGAAAAGATCGCCCAACCAATGGGAACTTTCTGTATCAGACGAGCCATATGCGATGATGCTAAGGCCCATGATAACAAAAAGAATTGTTATGATCATGTGGCGGTTTAGCCGTTCACCCATGAATATCCAGCTATAAAAGGCGGCAAATACTGGCATTGCGGCTAGTATGAAAACCACATTGGCGACACTTGTATTACTTATGGCAAGAACAAAGAAAATCGAACTGCTGCCGGCGAAAAATATATAGAATAATCCCATTTTTCCGGTAGCACGCAGGGATGGAATGAAATTTCTGCGATTCAATAATAATAAACCAACAAATAGAACCGTCCCGGTTAAAAATGCCCGCCAAAAGGCAATGACTAACGGCTCTGCATCAATCAAACGGATGAACAACGCGTCAGGAACTACAAAGAGAATCCCGCAGGTTGTTATGATAAGGCCTTTTAGTTGATCACTCATGCCAAAGTAGTGGCTGTACTTTGTAGCCAATGTAAAGCGGATGTTTTGGGTGACCTGCTTTACTAAGGCCTAGGTGTGTTAAGGGTTTTGGCTGATTGCGTAATATTTTTTCAACTACAGGGCCACGACCCATGTGTTCGCCGTGCGTACCCCAACCGCAAACGATGTCATTTGCCCAAACCGCGGCTTCTTTGATGGCATTGTCGTTTTCGGGGCCAGTTGGATCGGTTTGTGCGCGCATGATTTTCGGGTCAGTTGCGCGGTAGGCGAATATATTGCAGACACAAAATGCACCATAGCCCAAGGTGCGGGCACGGCGTTCGCAGCGTTCCACTGTGGGGTCGTTTTGCACTTCGGTGGCGGTGGATGGGTTTAGCATGACGAACAATACGCGTGGGGTGGTATCGTCCCAGATACGGGTCAGACTGTAGCGATAGTTTTCGCAATCCGAATAAACCGCGGTCGAAGCTGCGTCACCTTTGGTGTGTATCTTTGTAATCATGGTTTGCGTTGTAAAATGACGCGCTTTGGTTTGAAAGTCCCAAATTCAACCACACCTATGGCTTGTGCTTTACCGTTCAAGTTAGCCCAAACGGGTGTATCTGGCCCACTTGGATCGGTTGTGACAGCAATACTCATACCGTGTTGAATATCAGTTGCGTTTTGATCTGAAACATCGATTGATTCAATTTCAGTAAGGCCAGTTTCTAATGGTAAAAGCAGAGCTTCGAGATCATTCATATTTTCAATCGCAAGTAGGTCGTCAAGTGAAGTGCTTTGCTTGATGTCAAAAGGCCCAGTATCCAAGCGACGCAACCATTTCACATGGGCTAGGCACCCCAGTTTTTCACCTAAGTCACGGGCGATAGAGCGGACGTAACCACCCTTACCGCATATCAAAATTAGTTCTACATCTTCCTGTGACAAACGGTTAACAAAATCCAATTTGCTGACGAATAGTTCGCGTGATGCCAGCTCAACATCATCGCCGCGACGTGCAATGGTATAAGCCCGCTCGCCGTTGATTTTTACAGCAGAGAATTTGGGCGGGGTTTGGGAAATTATGCCAGTGAAAGCGGGTAGTGCGGCGCGAATTTTTTCATCAGATGGGCGTAATTCATTGCTGTTGATTATGTCGCCTTCTGCATCATCGGTTGTGGTTGCAGCCCCCAAAGTTACGACAAATTCGTAGGTTTTTAACCCGTCGGTGATGTAGGGAATGGTTTTGGTGGCTTCGCCAAACGCAATCGCCAGCAGGCCAGTTGCATCTGGGTCTAGCGTGCCCGCGTGCCCAGCTTTTTTAGCCTGAAACAGCCATTTTACTTTATTGACAACAGATGTGGAAGTTATGCCCGCAGGCTTATCGACAATTAGCCAACCGTCTACATCACGTTTGTTTGATTTTCGGGCCATTGCTTTGCTTCTTTTAGATCATTCCAATATTTGGATACTTCGCAGTGAATGCGTATGTCGTCTGGATAGGTGTCGGCGATCAGTTCGTAAAGCTCATCGTTTAGAATATCTTCGGTTTGTACTGGTTTTTTTGATATATTTTGCGCTGAAACATTGCGGATAACATCCTCAATGTTTGGTACCAGTGGTTTTAAGGTGTTGGTTAATTGAAATGTAATGTCTTCCAGCATAAGCACATTGAAATGCAGCTGATACACTTGGTTCAAGCGAAACTTTTGCGGCTTCCAGTGCCAGTTCACTTCTTGGTCGGTTTGACCTGAAAGGTTTTTCTTAATCCATTTTATCGAGCGAATACAGTTTTCGCGATGCAGTGTGACGTTGTTGTTGGCATTGGGTTTTATCAATCCGTTTTCAATGAAGTATGTGCCTAGGCTGAATTTTTCGCTGGGCCTAGGTTGGCCATATAATTTGTCGAAATAAAGTGACATAAAGCGCGCAACAGGGTCGCGAATAACAACAAAACTATAAGGGCTGCTAGCGATGGCTTCATTTGTTGCAAGGGTTGCCTTTGGTATTATGTGGCTTTTGTCGTGCACTGCAAAAGGGTCAAGATTGACGTACCCATAATTCAAGTAATACAGGATATTCATAATAAATGTGCAGCCACATTTTGTGATCATTCTATAGTAAAGCGGATATGTTCCTGTCGTCAGTAGGGTTTTGCCAAGATTTGCATTCAGTTTTCCGCTGGCAATGGCATTTAGTGATTGTATCTTCGTCGAATTCATATGGCAGTAGGCCCTATTCTTCTTCTAGCGGTTCCGTATCTAAATCCCGTGTAACATTGTCTTGGCTTAACAAGCGGCGTGTTTCATCCATCTGGTCAAATGTAGTATCCACATAGAACTTAATTTTCGGTGAGTGTTTCAGGGCGATGTTCTTATTTAGGGAATACCGAATTTCACCGCTATTGTTGTTCAAGGCTTTAACCATATCTTTAGCATTTTGACCGCCTAATGGATAAACATATACGCTGGCATTTTTAAGATCGGGTGAAGTGCGCACTTCACCAACCGTTACAGATACGTTTGCCAATTCTGGGTCGTATAGATCACCGCGTGCTAACACCTCTGATATAGCACGGCGCAGCATTTCGCCTACGCGCAGTTGTCTTTGACTAGGGCCGTCTGGGCTGTGCATATTGATGTCCTGTATATTAAGGCATATTGACTTTCATCACATCATTTAAAAGACTTGTCATTTAAGCGCAAGCAAGCCTTTGCCTTTGGACATGCGGCAAGTTAAAGGGAATGAGTAAAAGTGGAGTTATATGATGCCTGATCTTACACGTATTGCCATTGTCGGGGCCTCTGGTCGAATGGGGCAAATGCTGATTGAAGCGGTAAATGCACATCAAAACACGGTTTTGGTGGGTGTAACAGAACGCGCTGGTCATGACTGGGTTGGTAAAGACCTGGGTATTTGCATGGGCAAGGCGGCAAGTGGGGTTATTGTGTCTGATGATCCGTTAGAGGTTTTCGCGAAGACACAGGCGATTATTGATTTCACTTCACCCGATGCAACCGTCGCACATGCAGCATTGGCCGCACAGGCGCGTGCGGTTCATGTGATCGGTACAACTGGACTTGGGCCAGAGCATTTGGAAAAACTTTCAGCAGCAGCGCGGCATTGTGCGATAGTTCGGGCGGGAAATATGAGTTTGGGTGTTAATCTTTTGGTGCAACTGACCAAAAAGGTTGCGCAAGCGTTGGATGAAGATTTTGATATTGAAATTGTAGAATCGCATCATCGTCATAAGGTTGACGCACCTTCTGGAACTGCCCTTATGTTGGGTGAAGCTGCTGCTGAGGGTCGTAACGTTACATTGACAGATGTTTCAGATCGCGGTCGCGACGGTATAACCGGCGCGCGAGAACGTGGCCATATTGGGTTTAGCGCAATACGCGGCGGTGACGTAGTAGGCGAACACGATGTGATATTTGCAGCTGATGGCGAACGTATTGTGTTGCGCCATTTAGCAACAGATCGTCAGATTTTTGCGCGAGGTGCTTTAAAAGCAGCCCTTTGGGGCCAAGGTAAATCCCCCGGCGAATATGATATGCTGGATGTTCTTGGGCTTTAAGATTTATGTTTGTTAGCGCGTTTGTAATCTGCCAATAACTTATCAACGACCCGAATGACCGCATCATATTCGTTCCCAGCGGGGAAGTCCGCAGAGGGGCCGCCCGATGCGCCCCAAGTGCCTACTTTTAATTTTGTTGTGTGGTTGCGGGTTAACAACATTGTTTGTGTCAGGCTGGCAAACAGGCTGTAAGTACAACCGGTTTTGGCATTCGCGTTTGAGAAATAGATATTCAGTTGCGGCTTACCAGGTGTTTGTTCCATTTGTTCTTCTGTTAAAATGTGTAAGCCTGCCTCCTTAAAACGTTTGAACATGGTTTTTTGTAAATCTGCACCAAAGCTGCTAGAATAATGACTGGGGCCTTTTAGGTTTTGCACAGAAAAATATACCCCAGGAAGATTACGCAGGGCTGCAAGTTTGTCGCTTAATTCCCACGCTTCAGGATTGAAGCCCAATATCTTACCCGCTTCCGTTTGTTGGCACATTCTTGGGGATTCGGGGTGTTCAACAGGTGTTCCGCGTAATTTTGCAAGCTGATCTATGGCGCCTAGCATTTGTTGGGCTTTTTCATTTGTGGGTTCTTCAATCAGACGTGTGATGAATTTTTTCTGGGGCTTGCATAGGTTTTTTGCGCTGCATAGCTGCGGGTTGACCGCGCGTTGTTCCCATATCATCCACGTGAATTTTTTTGGGCTATCTTGCGCCCCTGTGGAAATGGGTAAAGTCATGAATAAAAGAATACTAATTGCAAGAAAGTGAAATGGCTTCATAATCTACCCCTGTGTTTGGGTGGATTAAACAAGGTATATTATATCAAAATGTTAACGCGCAGATGTATTTTACCTTTTTATTCAATCAATTATCTAAAAATCTGATGTAATTCCCTTTTTTTCCCAATCGCCAAACCGTGTGGGCTCGGGGCCATTGCGGCCATCTAATTCTGTTGGGCGATTGGGTTCAGCGGCATTTTGTTTACGATCTTGCGCTTCTTGTAGCGCACGTTTGGCTGCCGCGTTTATGCGTTCGGCTTTAGTCATAGGGGTTTTGTTCATAGTATACCTGCCAGTGTTGTAACCGTGCTTAGCGCAGCTTTTTGTAAAGTGCAATTTTATGCTCTGGTTGATTTGTGATCTTTCAGGCATAAGCCATTATTTAGACCCTTATATGTTAGGTGAATATAAAATGGCTAAACTCGGCCTTTCTGCACGGATAGCGGCATTGAAATTGTTGGATGGTGTATTATTTGAACGCCGCCCGTTGTCAGATATGACAGATGCTGGCAGTGATATATTGCGAAAACTAACTGGGTCGGAACGGGCGCGGGCACAAAGCCTTGCGATCAGTACGCTTAAACATCTAGAGCCGATTGATATGCTGTTGGATTTTTATCTGAAAAAAGATCCACCACTACGGGCGCGTCATATTTTACGTCTGTGTGCTGCTGAATTATTTGTAGATGGTATCAGCCCCCATGCGGCGATTGATTCGGCGGTTAATTTGGCAAAACTATCGCGTAATACGGCCCATTTATCTGGGTTGATAAATGCGGTTTGCCGTAAGCTGAATACCGAAGGCCGCGAACATTGGGTTGAACACCCAACCCAACAACTGCCTTATTACTTACGATCTGTAATATTGAAAGATCACGGCGAAGATGCTGTTAAGTTAATGGAAAAGGCACATGTAAAATCAGCCCCGTTGGATATTACAGTAAAAGACCCCGCAGATGTACCAGAGTTGGTTTCATTGCTTGATGCTGAAGCTATTGGATTGGATAGTTTGCGGTTGCATAAAGCCGGTCAGGTATCTGCATTGCCAGGATTTGCTGAGGGTGCTTGGTGGGTACAAGATTTTGCCGCCAGCCTGCCTGCTAAATGTTTTGATGACCTAGAAGGCAAGGCCGTGCTGGATTTATGTGCCGCACCAGGGGGTAAAACCCTGCAACTTACGGCAAAGGGTGCAGATGTAACCGCGATGGATTTATCAAAACATCGGTTGGCGCGTGTGCATGAGAATTTGAAACGTACAGGTCTGACGGCGAAAGTTGTCACTGCGGATGTTTTGACGTGGAAACCTGGTGTTGAATATGATGCGATTTTGCTGGATGCGCCCTGTTCTGCCACAGGCACTATTCGGCGGCACCCTGATTTGCCGTTTCTAAAAGACAAAGACATGCTTAAAAGTCTGGTTCAGCTGCAAGAAGAAATGCTGCAATACGCATTCAGATGGCTAAAGCCAGGTGGGCAGCTGGTTTACAGTACCTGCTCTTTGTTACAACAAGAAGGCGAAGATCAGATTGCACGTTTTCTGGAACGTAACAAACAAGCGGTAGTTGATCCGATTGATCCAAACCGATTAGATGTACCAGCCGAATGGGTAAGCGTTCAGGGATATTTACGCACATTGCCATCTTATTGGGCTGATATTGGTGGTTTGGATGGGTTTTTTGTAGCGCGGTTGAATAAGAAAACTGGGTGACATGAACCAGAATGCCCCATAGACAGGGCTAAGATATAACCTTGGGTTTTGAAACGTGCCTGCAAAGATATTTGACATTTTCCATCAACTGAACCGCGATCATAATGAAAGCAAAACCCAAGCGGTTGCGCGAAGTACGCGACGCGGAAAATCTGCGAAGGCTTTTATATCGCAACCGATGCCAAAGGGAATTGGCTCTGCGCATATCGGGCTGCAATTAAATGCGGGAAATTACTTAATTGACGGCCAGCTGGTAAAAGAGCCAGATGAGTTTATTTGGGATGTAGAGTATGAAAATACGCCATTTCAAGAAAAAGCACATGGTTTTTTATGGTTGGATGATCTGGTGGCGAACGGGTCGCAAGCGTGTTTATCAAAAGCCAGACTATGGTTTTTAGAGTGGGTTGAACGGTTTGGGGACGGCGACAATTCAGCTTGGACGCCAGAACTAGCGGGGGGGCGTGTCATCCGTATGGTAAACCACGCTATCGTTTTGCTGGGAAGTTCTAAGGAGTTAGATGCAAAGTATTACTTTGAAACTATTTCACATCATGCGCGGTTTTTAAAAAAGCGCAGTCAATTTGCGCCTGATGGCTTGCCAAAGTTTCGGGCTTTGGCTGGATATATATATAGCGCATTGGCTTTGGAAGAATTTGCATCTGATCTGACGCCCGCAATGCGCGCGTTGGCAAAAGAATGTGAGGCTTATGTCGCGCAAGATGGGGGCATTCCAACCCGAAACCCAGAAGAGTTATTGGAAATTTTCATGCTATTGGTCTGGATTGAACAGGGTATGACTTCTGCATCGGTTCAACCTGACAGGGCTTTACTGGATGCGATTGAACGAATGTCACCTGCAATTCGGTCTCTGCGCATTGGCGATGGAAGGTTAGTAGCGTTTCAGGGTGCAAACTCTGTCGCAAGTGCAGTTGTGGAACAGGTCTTATCAGATGCAGGGACGCGTTCAAAAACTACGCAAACCCGCGTTATGGGATTTGCGCGCGCATCTGCCAAAGAAGCAGTTCTAGTCATGGATGTTGGCGGGGGCGTATCAGATAGTGCATCCGCTTTGGCGTTTGAGGTGTCTACGGGTGGCAAGCATATATTTCAAAGCACAGGTTTTTGCCATAGTTTAGCACCTTCATCATATAGTGTAGCAGTGATTGAGAAAGCTAAGTTGGAAGCATCCCGAATGCAGGTATTCCCGATGACGGAGCTACAACCGAAATCAGGGGCAGCGACCATGGGTGCAGTACATACGGGGTACCAAGAGGTTTACGGGCTTCGGTATTCACGAAAACTGGAATTGGATGAAAACGGGCGGATATTGTTCGGGTCTGATAGCTTCAAATGTATGACCGATAAAGATAAAGCAGTTTTTGGCAAAGTAACGGCAGGGCATGAAGATAAAATGCTGGGTTATGCATTACACTTTCATGTGGCCCCTGATGTTGATGTTGAACTTGATTTGGGTGGAACGGCGGTTTCTTTGAAATTGCCAAACAATGATGTTTGGATATTTAAGGCTTCATCCGGGGTTTTGGCATTGAAAGACAGTACGTATTTTGAGCCTGATCGTATTAAGCCACGCGCGACAAAACAGATCGTGGTATCTTCACAAGTTGTGAACTATGAAGGCGCGGTAACTTGGATGCTTACCCGATTAGTCCAAGAACGCACATATTTATAATAAGGCTGAATTAAACCCAGCCGTGACAAAGGATTGATTAATGTCTCATAGCCCCGTCGCCATTCGCCGCGCTTTACTTTCAGTTTCTGATAAAACTGGCCTTGTGGATTTAGCTACAGCATTAGACGCGGCAGGTGTTGAAATGCTGTCAACGGGCGGTACTGCAAAAGCAATTCGCGAAGCGGGGTTGCCTGTGAAAGATGTGTCTGAAATCACCAACTTTCCAGAAATGATGGATGGCCGTGTAAAAACATTGCACCCGATGGTGCATGGCGGCTTGTTGGCGTTGCGCGATAACGCGGATCATTTGGCAGCGATGAAAGAACACGGCATTGGCGGCATTGATCTGCTGGTGGTGAACCTTTATCCGTTTGAAGCCACCGTTGCGGCGGGTGGGTCATACGAGGATTGTATCGAGAATATCGACATTGGTGGCCCTGCGATGATCCGTGCAGCATCTAAAAACCATGGGTTTGTAGTGACAGTTGTCGATGTGGCAGATTACGCAGGCCTATTGGATGAAATGACAACCAACAAAGGTACAACTTTGGCATATCGCCAAAAAATGGCGCAAATCGCTTATGCACGCACAGCTGCCTATGATGCGGCGGTGTCCACATGGATGTCGGGTGCGATCGGTGAAGAACAGCCGCGTCGCAAAGCCATTGCGGGCACACATGTACAAACCTTGCGTTACGGTGAAAACCCACATCAGTCAGCTAGTTTTTACAGTGATGGTAGTACACGGGCGGGGGTTTCATCTGCCATGCAACTGCAAGGCAAGGCATTGTCTTATAACAACATCAACGACACTGACGCAGCGTTTGAGCTGGTTGCAGAATTTGATCCTGCTGATGGGCCAGCTTGCGCGATTATCAAACACGCAAACCCATGCGGTGTGGCGCGTGGCGCAACTTTGGCAGAGGCATATAAGTCTGCGTTTGATTGTGACCGCACCTCTGCCTTTGGCGGGATTATCGCATTGAACCAAACATTGGATGTCGCCACGGCCGAACAGATTGTTGAGATTTTCACCGAAGTAGTAATTGCACCTTCTATAAGTGATGAGGCCAAGGCGATCTTTGCGGGCAAGAAGAATCTGCGTTTGCTGGAAACCGGTGGTTTGCCTGATATTCATACAAGCGGGCAAGTTTGGAAACAGGTGTCAGGTGGGTATTTGATACAGGATCGTGATAACGGATTTATCAGCTTGGACGACTTGCAGGTTGTGACCAAACGCGCGCCAACGGGTGATGAGCTGCGCGATATGCTGTTTGCGTGGAAAGTGGCAAAGCATGTGAAATCAAACGCGATTATTTATGTGAAAGATCAAGCAACCGTGGGTGTTGGTGCAGGGCAAATGAGCCGTGTTGATAGTACGCGCATCGCGGCCCGAAAATCTATTGATATGGCTGAAGCCATGGGGTTGGCGGGGCCTTTGACAAAAGGCTCTGTTGTAGCGTCTGATGCTTTCTTTCCGTTTTCTGACGGTTTGTTGACTGCGGCAGAGGCAGGGGCAACGGCGGTTATTCAACCTGGGGGCTCTATGCGTGATGATGAAGTGATTAAAGCGGCTGATGATGCTGGTTTGGCTATGGTTTACACGGGTATGCGCCACTTTAGGCATTAAGGGTATTTGGTTTGGGCAGAACACTTTTCATTGCGGTTACAACGTTTCTGATCGATCAGATCAGCAAGTGGTATGTGGTGTTCTATCTAGATTTACAAAACATACTTTCAATAGATGTTTTACCCCCTTTGCTAAATTTCAAAATGGGGTGGAACTACGGAATTAACTTTGGGTTATTCGCAAACGGTGCAGAGGTTATGCGCTGGGTTTTGGTAGCGGTGGCGATTATAGTATCCGTTGGATTGGTTTGGTATGCGCGGGGCTTTAAGGGGTGGCTTGCCCCATTGTTTTTGGGGTGTGTAATGGGCGGCGCACTTGCCAATGCATTGGACAGGATAATGTACGGAGCGGTTGCGGACTTTTTGAATATGTCATGTTGCGACCTGAACAATCCGTTTGTGTTTAATATAGCGGATATATTTATTTTCTTCGGGGCTTTTGGATTGGTGATCTTTTCAGAAAAGCTAAAGAAGAGGGCGTGACGCGGGTTTAATTCTAGGTTAAACAGTGACGAAATAGTTTTTTGAGGTGTGAGCAACACATGTTTTTACGGATTTTAAAACTGGTTTTACCAATGGCATGTATTGTTGCCTTGTCCGCATGTGGGAATAACCCAGTTTATGGTAAAAATGGGAATTTCCGACTAAAAGATGCGGGCCCAGATGAGTTTTCTGTTTTGCCAACCAAAGAATTGGAACTACCAGAAGATCTGAAAGTTTTGCCAGAACCCACATTGGGTTCAAAGAATCGTGCGGATTTGACACCACAAAGCGATGCAGTTGTAGCGTTGGGGGGAAAATCGGATCAGTTGGAAAGCACCAAAGTTGGAAGTGGTGAGCAGGCGTTGATTACCGCAGCTTCCAGAAATGGCGTATCTGCGGGTATTCGCGAAGAACTGGCTGCCGAAGATCAAGCATTCCGAGGCAAGCGCAAGCGGGACTTCATGAGACGTTGGATTGGTTCAAACGGGTCTTATTTACGACGCTATAAAGATCAATCTCTTGATGGATATGCCGAATTGTGGCGGTTGCAAGATTTAGGTGTACGCACTCCGACTGCGCCGCCAAAATAACGCCTAAACCGTTTCACAATTACGTATGTGTTGTTGCCTCTTTTAAAGATAAAGCTACAGTTATGGTTCATGTAATCTAAAATATAGAGGCGATACTAATAATATGAAAATTCTAAAGAGTTTATTATTTGTTATAACGTGTATTCTGCCAGCGGCACTGAATGCGCAGGTTATTACATCGTTTGATTTAGATAACGGCATGCAGGTGGTTGTGATTGAAGATCACCGCGCACCAGTTGTTACCCATATGGCTTGGTACAAAGTTGGCTCTGCGGATGAACAAGCGGGTAAATCTGGTATCGCACATTTCCTTGAACATTTGATGTTCAAAGGCACGAATACAATGGCACCAGGCGAATTTTCTAAGATAATCGCCGAGAACGGTGGGCAGGAAAACGCGTTTACATCTTATGATTACACGGGCTATTTTCAAAAGGTTTCGGCTGACCGGTTGCCAATGATGATGCAGCTAGAAGCGGACCGGATGAAAAATTTGATTTTGTCAGAGGAAGAGGTTCTGCCAGAGCGCGATGTGGTGATTGAAGAGCGGAATTCACGTACTGAATCAAATCCAGGTGCCTTATTAAGTGAGCAACGCCGTGCAATGCAATATTTCAACCACAGATACGGCATTCCTGTGATTGGCTGGAAACATGAGATCAGCCAATTGACACAAAAAGATGCGATAGATTTTTACAAAAAATATTACGCACCAAATAATGCAATTTTAATTGTAGCTGGCGATACTACACCCGAAGAAGTACGCAGTTTGGCAACTGTGCATTATGGAAAACTGTCACCTTCGACGAATTTACCAGAGCGCATTCGCACACAAGAGCCGCCGCATTTGGCGCCTATGCGTATTGAAATGAAAGATGCACGTGTTCGCCAGCCACAACTTGTGCGCACCTATCTGGCGGAAAACCGTAAATCTGGTGACCAAAAAGAAGCCGCTGCATTGGAAATGCTTGCGCAATTATTAGGCGGGTCAGGGCTAACGTCTTATCTTGGGCAAGAACTACAGCTAACGCAAAAGATAGCTGTAAGTGTGTCGTCATTTTATGACGGTCTGGCCCTGGATAAAGATGTGTTTGGCGTGTTTATGCTGCCCGCACCTACCACTGCACCGCAAGAAGCAGAGCTAGCACTGGATGCAGCACTTGAAGCTTTTATGGAAACTGAAATTGATGAAGCACATTTGACGCGATTAAAAACACTAGCAAAAGCAAGTGAGATTTATGCGCGGGATAGCCTGTCTGGGCAGGCGCGCAGGTATGGCCAGGCCCTAACATCTGGCCTAACGATAGAAGATGTTCAGGCATGGCCAGATGTGTTGCAAAGCGTCACATCTGCAGACGTTATGGCGGCTGCTAAAAAAGTTTTAAACAAGAATAATTCAGTGACAGCTTGGTTGCTGCCAAAGGCGGAAAGCTAAATCATGCGCGTATTATTTGCTATTATTCTATGGACGTTAAGTGCCGTTTTTGCCAGTGCCGAGACCGATATTAAAGAGATTACTACGAAAGGTGGAATTAAGGTTTGGTTGGTCGAAGAGACAAGCATTCCTTTCATCGCTTTGGAAGTGCAATTTAAAGGCGGAACTTCCCTAGATGCACAAGATAAAGCTGGTGCCACGTATTTGATGACTGGCCTTCTAGAGGAAGGTTCGGGCGATATGGATGCAACCGATTTTTCCCGCGCAACCGAAGAGCTTGCCGCAAGTTTTGGCTATGATGCAGGTCGTGATACGGTTTCTATTTCTGCACAGATTTTAACTGAAAATCAGAGCCAATCATTGGCTTTGTTAAAGCAAGCCCTAATGCAACCAACCTTTAACCAAACGGCATTTGATCGGGTTAAAAAACAGGTTATTTCCATTGTGAAATCCAGCCAAACTGACCCGAATGACATAGCGGGGCGTACAATTCGCACGTTGGCATATCCCGACCATCCCTATAGCCAACCTCGTGAAGGCACAGTTGAAACCGTCGAAATGCTAACTGTCGAAGATATACAAGCAGCATATCAGGCAGCTTTTGCCAAAGACCGGATGTATGTAAGTGTTGTGGGTGATATAACTGCAGCCGAACTGGGGCCATTGCTGGATGATCTGCTGGGCGACTTGCCTGACAAAGGTCCAGCCTTGCCACAAAAAACCGCGTTTTCTGCACCGGGTGGGCTGACTGTAGTTGATTTTGATACACCACAAACGGTTGCGATATGGGCGCACAGCGGAATAGACCGCGGTGACCCAGAGTTTTTTGCAGCGTACCTGCTTAATCACATTATGGGCGGCAGTGGCTTTACTGCGCGTCTAACGCAAGAAGTACGTGAAAAACGTGGGCTGACGTATGGGGTATATTCATATCTTGCGCCCTATGATTACGTTAGCATTGTGGGCGGTAGTGTTTCATCGTCAAATGACAGAATTAAAACCGCGATTGATGTTATTCAGGATGAATGGCGCAAGATGGCTGATATTGGTGTGACAGAAGCAGAACTGATCGCGGCCAAAAAATATTTAACGGGGGCATATCCGTTGAGGTTTGATGGTAACGGGCGCATTGCAGGGCTTTTGGTTGGGATGCAAAGGCAGGGTTTGCCGATTGATTACCCCAAGACGCGTAATGACACGATTAATGCAGTGACTTTGGAACAAGTGAATTCGGTTGCTAAGTGGTTACTTAAACCTGACGCCATGCGTTTTGTTGTTGTTGGTAAGCCCGAAGGCTTAGTTTCAACTGATTAACCTATCGATACTGTCGAATCGGATGATTTCGTGCTATCCCTAGTGGTATGAATAAACCTAGCCCCAATATCATGGGTTCCCGCCCGCAGATCAAGCAACTTGATGATGCCGCTGCAAATCGTATTGCGGCAGGTGAGGTTGTGGAACGGCCCAGTTCTGCGGTTAAGGAACTGGTTGAAAACGCACTGGATGCAGATGCCAAACGTGTGGATGTGGCTTATGCGGATGGTGGTAAGACCCTGATCCGTGTTGTGGATGATGGGCTGGGCATTGCACACGATCAGTTGCAACTTGCCCTATCGCGTCATGCGACATCTAAAATTGATGGTTCTGATTTGTTGAATATTCACACGTTCGGGTTTCGAGGTGAAGCTTTGCCATCTTTGGGCGCAGTGGGGCGATTAACCATTACGTCACGGATTGAGGGTGCGGATAGTGCCGCAGAAATTTCAGTGAATGGCGGGCAGGTTTTACCCGTAAAACCTGCTGCGCGCGGTGTTGGCACAACGGTGGAATTGAACGATCTGTTCCATGCAACCCCTGCGCGGTTGAAGTTTTTGCGCACTGATCGTGCGGAAAGCCAAGCGATTACCGATGTGGTCAAACGGCTGGCAATGTCAGAGCCTTATGTGGGCTTTACCCTGCGCGATATATCGGGTGGCGGGCAGGGTCGTGTGACCTTTAGGGCAGACGCGCAATCGGGTGATTTGTTTGATGCGGTTCTGGGGCGGTTGCGTTCAATTTTGGCGTCGGAATTTGCTGAAAATTCTGTGCGGCTGGATTTTGAACGCGAAGGGCTAAGTTTGCATGGTTATGCGTCATTGCCGACTTATTCACGCGGGGCGGCGATTGGGCAGTATCTGTTTGTGAACGGACGCCCTGTGAAAGATCGCTTGCTTTTAGGTGCCGTTCGCGGGGCTTATTTCGACTTTTTAAGCCGTGATCGACACCCTGTTGTCGCCCTGTTTATCGAATGCGATCCCACATTGGTTGATGTGAATGTTCACCCTGCCAAAGCGGAAGTGCGGTTTCGTGATCCTGCGGCGGCACGCACTTTGATTGTGTCCGGTTTACGCCATGCGCTGACAGGGGCAGGGCACCGTGCATCGACCACAGTTGCTGATGCAACTTTGGGCGCGTTTCGCCCTGAAACGCCTGTTTATCAGATGGATCAGCAATCACGCCCTGCAGCATTTACGCCTGTCCAATCAGGTTTTGCCGAGGTGCAGACGGATTATTCAGGGCGCGTGGAAGAGGCCCCGGTTGAGGTTGATGCGCCGCTGGGGGCCGCGCGTGCGCAAGTGCATGAGAATTATATCATTGCGCAAACCAAGGATGGCATGGTGATCGTAGATCAACATGCAGCTCATGAACGCTTGGTTTATGAAAAACTAAAGGCGCAAATGGCGGTGAACGGTGTGGCGTCACAAGCATTGCTGTTACCCGAAGTTGTGGAATTATCTGAAAATGAACGACTGGCACTGATTGAAGCATTGCCGACACTCACCAAGTTCGGTCTGGTGATCGAAGAGTTCGGCGGCAACGCGGTTTGTGTGCGTGAAACGCCTGCCATTTTGGGCGAAGTGAATGCCATTAATTTGGTGCGTGATATATGTGATGAGCTAAGCGATCAGGATAATACCCAAACGGTACAAGATCAGATCGAAGCGATCCTGTCACGGGTGGCTTGCCATGGGTCAATTCGATCAGGTCGACGAATGCAGGCCGAAGAAATGAACGCACTTTTGCGCAAAATGGAAGCAACACCGCATTCGGGGCAATGTAACCACGGGCGCCCAACTTATGTGGAATTGAAATTGGCGGATATAGAACGGTTGTTTGGTAGAACATGATTACAATAGGTGAAAATAATTATTCTTTAAACGACCCGCTTGTTCTCGGCGCGTTGATCGGCATTGGTGTTCTTTTCCTGATGATTATCTTGCTGATTATGATTGTCCGTCGTGCAGGGAAATCCGGTGCGTCGATGGATTATATGGCGGCACAGATGAACCACCTGAACGTGGATGTTCAAACCCTTGGGGCAGGACAACAACAACTGACAGGAAATTTGCAAAGCGTGTCGGATACACAGGCCAATGCGCAAGTAAATTTGATCCAGACGATGGAAAAGCGGTTGGCTACTGTGCAGCAGCATATGAACGATACGCTGCACACGAATGCGTTGAAATCGGCGCAGGCTTTGTATGAGATGCATAAAGGAATGAAGGATAGCCTGCACGGCTCTAGCGTGAAAACGACACAGTCGCTAACGCAGTTGCAGGAACGATTGGCCACGATTGATAAGGCGCAGACGAATATTGAAAAACTGTCAGGCGATGTGCTGGGCTTGCAGGATATTTTGTCAAACAAACAAACGCGCGGTGCGTTTGGTGAAATTCAACTGAATGACATTGTGTTCAAAGCACTGGCCCCAGATGCGTATAGTTTTCAGAAGACATTATCGAACGGCAAACGGGCTGATTGCCTGATCCATCTGCCAAACCCGCCTGGGCCGATTGTTATCGATGCGAAATTTCCGCTGGAAGCATATGAAGCCATTCGTGCGGCGAAGACAGATGAAGAACTGGTGATTGCGGCGCGGTTAATGCGATCGTCGTTACGAGTGCATATCAAAGCGATTAGTGAGAAGTATATCATTGAGGGTGAAACCGCAGATGGCGCGTTGATGTTTTTGCCATCCGAAGCTGTTTATGCAGAGTTGCATGCGAACTTTGCCGATGTGGTACGGATCGGCTTTGATGCACGGGTCTGGATTGTGTCACCCACAACCTGCATGGCAACTTTGAACACAATGCGCGCAGTTCTAAAAGATGCGCGGATGCAAGAACAGGCGGGTGCCATTCGTAAAGAACTAGGATTGCTATATAAGGATGTTGATCTGTTGGGTAATCGGGTTGAAAATCTGGATAGACATTTCAATCAGGCAGGCAAGGACATCGAACAGATCAAAATCTCGGCCACAAAAGCGGGCACAAGGGCGCGGCGTCTGGACGCGTTTGATTTTGAAGAGCTGGACGGCGCAAGTGCCGATGTGGTGAAGCTGACACCAAAAACCAATTAGGACCGTAATGAAATGCTGAAAAACCATCCGCAACGCTTGCTTTTAGCCAATGAGTTACATGCGCGACCTTTTCCGAAAGTTACGGCACCTGCATCATGTGCATATTTGGCGATTACTTCGGAAGGGTCCACGGATAAAGACCGCGCGGTATTGGTCAAACTTCTTGCCTTGATGGGACAAAAGGATGAAACACCCGAAGGCAGCCATTATTTTGGCGACCTTGGAACCTGTAAATTAAAATGGGAATGCCATACGGAGTTTGTGGCTTATACATTGTTTGTTGATCGTAAAGATGCGGATTTGTTTGCGGATAATCCCCATGCGCTATTTCCAGAGGAGTGGATTAAAAGCTCGAACGGGCAGATTTTAAGTTCATGCTTCTTAGAGGTGGTAGGCCCGATTGCGCAAAAAGCAGCAGATGATTATGTAACTCAAGAGTTTTTTAAGTGCTTTAAAAGTGAAAGCTTGGCTGTGAATTATGTGCTAGGCAAAGAGGCTGTCGTTGCAAGTGATTTTACCATTGATGAAGAGGGCCAAGTGCGGTTGGCTGTTCTTGCAATAGGTCAGGTCGGTGAAAACCGTTTGGGACGCATCGTGCAACGATTGCTAGAGATTGAAACCTATAAATCGTTATCTATGTTAACGCTGCCTGTAGCACGCGATATATTCGGGCATGTTGGCGCGTTGAATGAAGAGCTAACAAGCGCGGTTCAAACAATTACCGAAGGTGAAGGAACGTCGCAAGATCGTCTTGATGCACTGTTATCAGTGTCGGCGCAAATTGAGTATCTGCAATCGCAAAGTGCCTATCGCTTCAGCGCAGTTGAAGCCTACAGTACGATTGTTACGCAGAGGCTAGAAGTATTGCGTGAAGAACGTATTCAGGGACGACAAACGTTTTCAGAATTTATGATGCGCCGCTTTGACCCTGCAATGCGCACGTGCTGGTCTGCACAAACGCGGTTGCGTGATATTTCCAAACGGGCGTCACGCGCATCTGATTTGCTGGCAACGCGTGTGACTGTGCGCACCAATGAGCAAAATCGTGCGGTGCTGCATCAGATGGATAAACGTGCACAGCTACAGATGCGCTTGCAGGAAACGGTCGAAGGGCTGTCGGTAGTGGCAATCACCTATTATGCGGTTAATTTGGCGACCTATCTGTTGGTGCCTGTTGCCAAGGCGCTGAAGTTTGAAAAGTATCAGCTTTCAGCTGCCTTGATCTTACCGATGATATTGTTGGTCTGGTTGATGATCCGCCAGATCAAGCGGCGGGCGGGCAAAGATAAGCTTTAAGCGGCTGCGGCGGCCTTTTTATCAAACACTGCCTTGGCGCGTGCCCATGTGCCGTCTTCATCCGTGGTGAAGCTTAGCAACAAGGGCAGTAATTGCGATGCATAATCCTGACTGCTTTCCAGTGGTAGCATGGAAGGCAGGTTGTCGATGGCGACAACATCAAGGGGCGGGCTTTCAGCCACCCGCACGGCAGGTGCCCCAAAGCTGGTGACATCATCGTAAACGGGTACAGGATTGTAACTGCTGGTTGGGTCACAAGAAATGTCGGTGATAACGCGCAGTTTTCGGTCTTTTGCGATGTCATCCTTACCGAAGAATAATGGCGTTTCTGGGCTGGCTAAGATACAGTTTAGAAAAATTGTATGATCGCGGATTTCAGGGAATGGCCCGCCAGATTTGGTCTCATTCATATCCCATTTGGTAACGGGTATATCTAACGCTGCAAACAGATCGCATGCGCCCGTCCCAACACGGCCCAATGCACCGATGACGAGGGCATCAGGTTGTTCATTTGCAGACGCAATATTGGTTTTCAGTTCTGCGATTAGGGTAGTTTTGTCAGGGTAGCTGGAAATCTCTGATGCAATCGTGCCTTTCGTCTGGGCAATCCATGCCATTAACCCTGCGGCGGCCCCTGCAAAGCCTGCCCAATAGCCAAAAGCTGCGTGACGGCGACCGTTTTGATCTACAAGAAACTCTAGGTCATAGATAGTGCCACCCCCTGCATTAAAACGGTTCAAGTACTGATCAGCCCCATCTTGCCCTTTATAGACGTGGGCAAACTGGATGTGTTTGTGGCGTAAGGGAAAATCGGCAACGGGAATGTCTTTTAGGCCAAGAATAACCGTATCGCTTGGTGCATTTACCCAAGTACCTGCATCCACCATATCGCACCCAAGGGCGGCAAAATCAGCGTCTTTACAAGCGCGATCAGGGTTGCGTTCAACCGTGATGCGCATGCCGGCCTGCTTAAGTGTGCGGGCCTCATGTGGGGTGATCGGGCTGCGGTGTTCATTCAAGTGAGTTTCTGCGCGAAGCCAATAGTGCAGGGCCATGTTGGGGAATCCTTATGCTTTTGCCGTGAAGATAGCTAACGGATGGCGTTATTCAAGCGGTGATTGTCGATTACGGATTTGATTGGGGGCAGGGCGTGGTCTAGACTGCGCACAGCACCGTTAAAGGGATGACGACTATGGCTGACCAGATCAAATTCACACTTGATGATAAAGAAGTTACGGCAAAAGCCAATGAGACCATTTGGGAAGTCGCAAAGCGCGTTGGTACAACCATTCCGCATTTGTGCCATTCGGGCAAAAAAGGTTACCGTTCAGACGGGAATTGTCGCGCCTGTATGGTGGAAGTTGATGGTGAGCGGGTGTTGGCAGCGTCTTGTATACGCACCCCGTCCGAGGGCATGGTGGTAAAAAGCCAAAGCGAGCGGGCGCAAAATGCACGCATAATGGTGATAGAACTGCTTGTGGCTGACCAGCCTGAACAAGCTGAAGCCCATGATAAATCATCGCATCTTTGGGATATGGCGGCACAGCAAGGTGTTTCTGGCAGCCGCTTTCCGAAGGTAGAACAGACCCGTGTGCCGCTATTGGATGATAGTCACGTTGCTATGAGCATCAATCTAGATGCATGTATTCATTGTAATCTGTGTGTGCGAGCCTGCCGCGAAGTGCAGGTTAATGATGTGATCGGCATGGCGGGGCGTGGACGCGACGCGAAAATCGTGTTCGATATGGATGACCCGATGGGAACAAGCAGTTGTGTAGCATGTGGCGAATGTGTGCAAGCCTGCCCGACAGGGGCGTTAATGCCTGCTGCGGTTCTGGATGATGCCCAAGTTGGTGACAGTCAGGACTATGACCGCGAAGTTAAATCAGTTTGTCCGTTTTGTGGTGTTGGCTGTCAAATCAGCTTGAAGATCAAGGGCGATAAAGTGGCGTGGGTTGATGGAATAGACGGCCCTGCGAATGAAAACCGCCTATGTGTGAAAGGGCGGTTTGGGTTTGACTACATTGACCACAAGCATCGCCTAACCAAGCCGTTGATCCGTCGTGAAGGTATGGAAAAAGGGTTGAATGTTGACCCGAACAACCCACTGACGCATTTCCGAGAAGCATCGTGGGAAGAAGCAATGGGCGCGGCGGCCGGTGGTTTTGCAAAACTGCGCGATTCCAAAGGTGGCAAGGCTATCGCAGGCTTTGGCTCTGCCAAATGCACTAATGAAGAGGCGTATTTGTTTCAAAAATTGATCCGTCAGGGGTTTGGCCATAACAATGTCGATCACTGTACGCGGTTGTGCCATGCTTCATCGGTAGCTGCATTGATGGAAAATGTGGGATCGGGTGCTGTAACCGCAACTTTCAACGAAATTGAGAATGCGGATGTGGCGATTGTGATCGGGGCGAACCCGATTGAAAACCATCCTGTAGCGGCAACGTTCTTCAAACAATTTGTTAAGCGCGGTGGCAAGTTGATTGTGATGGATCCGCGCGGTGTTGGCCTAGGGCGGCACGCAACCCATCGCCTGAAGTTTAATCCGGGTACGGATGTGTCGATGATTAATGCGATTATGCACACAATCATTGAAGAAGAATTGTACGATAAACAATATATCGCGGCCTACACAGAAAATTGGGAAGCGCAAAAAGCGCACCTAAAAGATTTCAGCCCTGAAAAGATGTCAGCGATTTGTGGCATTGATGCCGAAGAGTTGAAAGAAGTGGCGCGTCTGTTTGCGGGTGCTAATGCTGCGATGATTTTCTGGGGTATGGGGGTTTCGCAACATATCCACGGCACTGATAATGCGCGCTGTTTGATCTCACTTGCGTTGATGACAGGCCAGATCGGGCGACCCGGCAGTGGCTTGCATCCTTTGCGGGGGCAAAACAACGTACAAGGTGCCTCTGATGCGGGCATGATCCCGATGTTCTTACCTGATTACCAGACAGTTACAGATGATGGAGTGCGTTCTGCGTTCAATGAAATTTGGAACAGTGATGTTGATTTCGGGGCTGAAAAAGGCCTGACCGTGGTTGAAATTATTGGGGCCATTCACGATGGTGATATTTCGGGGATGTATGTTTTGGGTGAAAATCCTGCGATGTCTGATCCAGATGTGGAACACGCACGCGATGCATTGGCGAAGCTGGATCATCTGGTGGTGCAAGATATTTTCGTGACGGAAACTGCCAATTATGCCGATGTAATCCTGCCTGCTTCGGCCTTTGCCGAGAAAAACGGCACGGTGACAAACACCAATCGTCAGGTGCAAATGGGCCGTCAGGCCATTTCACCCCCAGGTGAAGCGCGTGAAGATTGGGCCATTACCACTGATTTGGCGCAGCGTTTGGGGCTGGATTGGGATTATACCCATCCGTCACAAATCTTTGCCGAGATGAAGTTGGGAATGAATTCACTGGATAACATCACGTGGGAACGGCTGGAAAAAGAAGCAGTGACCTATCCGTCTTTGTCACCTACTGATCCCGGCCAAGCGATTGTGTTTGGTGATGGATTTCCGCGCCCTGAAGGCCGTGCTAAATTCACCCCTGCCAGTATTATTGCACCCGATGATGTGCCAGATGCAGAGTATCCAATGGTACTAACCACGGGGCGGCAGTTGGAACACTGGCATACGGGGTCTATGACGCGCCGTTCAACGGTTCTGGATGCGGTTGAGCCAGAAGCAAACTGTTCATTACATCCTAAAACACTGGATCGGCTTGGGGTAGAGCCAGGTGGCTTAATTCGTCTGACAACCAAACGCGGAACCATCACAGTGATGGCGCGATCAGATCGTGCTATAGCAGAAAACATGGTGTTCTTGCCGTTTGCCTATGTAGAGGCAGCCGCGAATATCTTGACAAATTCGGCATTAGACCCGTTCGGAAAAATCCCAGAGTTTAAGTTTTCAGCGGTGAAAGTTGAGAATGCTGAACAGTCTGTTGCAGCTGAATAATATAGAATAAGTAAGTTGGCTTTTTAAAGAGCCAACTTACTTATTTGAAATTTATCCAATTAGCGTCATAGATTTTAAGCCTGCTTTACGGCGCAAATCATGAATGTGCGTTAATTCTGGATCGTTGATCCAAGCTAATGCTGAAGCTTTATCAGGAAAGCTAAGAATAACGGCGATGGTTGGTGCCTTTTGATCCCCATCGAGTGTGATGTTATCCTTGCCTATGGATAGTGCCGCGCAACCATGCTTTTCCATTGCATCTGATGCGACGTCTTTATACTGGCCAAAGATTTCAGGGTTAGTGATGTTCATATCCAAATACGCGTAAATCATTTTGCTCTCCTTTAATTTGTCTGACCCATACGCGAAATATCACCATGCGAAAACACGTGATATTTCATGATTTATATGCAAAAATGCATGTATGAACATTGATTGGGAAGATATTAAAACAGTCCTTTATTTGGTTAAAGGCGGGTCACTTGCAAAAGCAGGGGCGCAGTTGGGTGTGAATTACACAACCGTTGCCCGTCGGATTTCACGGTTGGAAAACGCATTGGATCAGCAATTATTTCTAAAAGCAAAAGCAGGCTATATTGCAACTGAGGCAGGATTACGGGTAGCAGAAGCCGCAGAGGGAATGGAAAAGCAAGACCATAGTTTGCGGCGATATTTAATGGCGGCACAAGAACCATCGACAGGCCTTTTGACAGTAACAGCTCCGCCTTTATTGGTTGGGCCTTATTTGGCGAAAGTTATAAAGATGTTTAATGCGGCGCATCCGAATGTGGGTATAAACATCCGTGCTACAAACAGTACATTGGATTTGAATAAACCAGAGGCAGATATTGCCATACGGGTTAGCAATACGCCTGACGAAAATCTGGTAGGCCAACGGTTGGCAAAGCAAAGGGTTGCGTCTTTTGCCTCTGCTGAACTTGCGCAAGCATTACAGGATGATCCCGGTGCAACTATACGCTGGTTGGGTATGACATATTGGACATCTCCACCGAAAGCGAGCTTGAAGCATTACCCTAATGCTGAAATAGCGTTTCGATTTGATGACATGTCCGCCCTTATCGGGGCGGTGCAAAACGGGCTTGGTGTTGCGCGATTGCCGATGTTTTTAGGCAATGCAACAAATGGACTTGTACAAGTGCCGATTTTGCAGCCCCAATCCTATTGGGATATTTGGGTGCTAACGCATAATGATTTGCGTACTGCGCCTAAAATCACAGCGTTCAAGGAAATATTGATCCCGTATTTCAAGAAGAAAGCACCAGAGTTTTGGGGTGAAGCGGTTTAGCTGGCTTTATATCCGCGCCGCAAGGTTCTGTTGCGGGCGTTATCGGCAGCTTTAGATGCGCTTAACAAGTCTGGGAACAGGTTTATGATCTGTCGACCTTTTCCACCAACGCAGCCCCATTCCCGTAAGACTGAAAACTCCTGAAACAAATTCGCGCAAATCTCGACACGGTAAAACCGTGAAGAGGCAATACTGGGGTCATCCCGAAACATAAGGCAGCATGTCATGGGGCGATTCTAGCAAGGTACGATTCGCGGCTCAAGAGGTGGAATAAAAAAAGCCGCCCAAAAGAGCGGCTTCTTTAAATAATGTGTCGTGTGGTGATTAACCCTGACGTGCCTTGAAGCGCGGTTGGGTTTTGTTAATCACGTATACACGGCCCTTACGGCGCACAATGCGGCAATCGCGGTGGCGCGCTTTCAAAGAGCGAAGTGAGTTCTTGACCTTCATGGGTCTTCTCCTTAATCGCGGCGCGATTGCGCCATTTAATTTCATTTACCCTAGATTAGGGTGGTGGGCGTAACTGGGATTGAACCAGTGACCCCTTCGATGTCAACGAAGTGCTCTCCCGCTGAGCTATACGCCCGAAAAGC
>CAJXSR010000022.1 GCA_913061275.1 uncultured Paracoccaceae bacterium
GGCATACGAGGTTTCTGCCTGTCTCGTGGGCTCGGAGATGTGTATAAGAGACAGCCCTAGTACCAGTCCTTGTCCTGTTCCGATCAGGGCTGGTACCATATATCTTAAATTTGATCGAAATCAAAGACGCAAACACCGCATTCATGCGAATGTAGACGTGAACAGGACATTGGGTAAAACATGACACCCCATACGACACAAGAACCGCCGAAACTATTTCAGGCGCGAGAGCCAGTATTCCCACAAAGGGTATCGGGCTGGTACCGCCGTTTGAAATGGTGGTTGATGATATTCACGCTTAGTATTTATTATATAACGCCGTGGTTGCGTTGGGATAGGGGGGCAAATCTTCCAGATCAGGCGGTTTTGATCGACCTGTCTAGGGCACGGTTCTTTTTCTTTTGGATCGAAATATGGCCGCACGAATTTTATTTTGTTGCAGGTTTGCTAATAATGGCGGGTTTGGGCTTGTTCTTGTTTACTTCTGCACTGGGCAGGGTCTGGTGTGGGTATGCATGCCCCCAAACGGTTTGGACAGACCTATTTATCTTAGTTGAGCGCTGGGTTGAGGGTGAACGCAATGAACGCATTCGTTTATTGCGTTCAAAATGGGGATTTCGCAAAGCTAGATTGCGTATCACCAAATGGTTTATATGGTTGTTAATTGCAGTTGCAACAGGTGGGGCATGGGTGTTTTACTTTGCTGATGCGCCAACATTGCTACGTAATCTTGTAAATGGGCAGGCAATTTTTGCAGCCTATGCCACGATTGCGATTTTGACGGCTACTACCTTTATTTTTGGCGGCTTTTTGCGCGAACAGGTTTGCACCTATATGTGCCCGTGGCCGCGCATTCAGGCTGCGATGATGGACGAGCATTCTTTAACTGTTGCTTACCGCGATTGGCGTGGTGAGCCGCGCGGTAAGCTGGGTAAAGCAGAAGGTGATTGTATAGATTGTATGGCTTGTGTGAATGTATGCCCGCAAGGCATCGACATTCGCGATGGCCAGCAAGTTGAATGTACTACGTGTGCTTTGTGTATTGATGCTTGTGATACAATGATGGAAAAAATTGGCCGCCCACGCGGTTTGATTGATTATTGCGCGCTTAGCGATGAGCCACTTGAACGGGCGGGAAATAAACCAAAAACCGTGTGGAGCCATATTCTGCGTTTGCGCAATTTCATCTACTTTGGTCTATGGGCCTGCATTGGTGTGGGTCTGGTTGTAGCACTGTTTATTCGGTCAGATTTTTCTGCTGCGGTAAAACCCGATCGTAATCCGCGCTATGTGACTTTGTCGGATGGAACAATCCGAAATGCTTATGACCTTAAAATCAGCAACCAAACAGGTGAAGATCGTTCATTTCACATCTCGATCAAAACGGATGAGCCACTGCGGTTGGATTTAGAAGGAACCGATGAGTTAAATGTGGTTGTACCTGCTGACGGTCGGTTTCATCAACGGGTTTATATATTTGCAAAACCAGAATATGCTGCAAGTAAGACCGATCGCACGGCGGTTAGATTTTGGATTGATGAACGCGCCGGTGGCGAGCGCACATATGTGGATAGTGTGTTTGCAGGAGATGCAAAATGACAGAATTACTAAAGAAAAAAGAATTAACTGGTCGTAAATTCGCCCTGATATTATGTGCCGGCTTTGCGACGGTAACTGGTGCCAATTTCGCTTTAATCTATTCTGCAATAGGCTCGTTTCCTGGGTTGGAAACACGCGAGCCATATGTTGAAAGCCTAAACTTTGAAAGCCGCCGTATTGCACAGGAAAAGTTGAACTGGACATCATCTGTTGCCTATGAACAGGGTCAGTTGAAACTGACTTTACTTGATGAACAAGGGAAATTCGTTGTGACACCAAAGATCGCCCTGACCGTAGGGCGTGCAACGTCGGCCAGTTATGACATGGATGTAGAACTTTATTTCGATGGTCATGATTATGTGGCTGATATGGATATTCCCGCAGGAAACTGGCAGGCAAAAATCAAAGCAACCGCTTTGGATGGAACCCCATTTTCACGTAGCTTATCATTGTATATCCGAGCCGCAAAATGACAGTTGCTACCTGTTCTGCTTGCGGGGCCGTGCCGCATGATAAAATTGAACAAATGATTGAAGCTGAACACAGGTTGGATATTTCGGTACCTTCAGTTCACTGTGCAGGGTGTATTGGGTCTATTGAGCGGGGTTTGATGAAAGTCTCAGGTGTGCGGGCCGTTCGCGTTAATCTTTCGTTAAAGCGGGTGCGTATTGACCATGATGGCAGTAGCAAGGTTGAAGAAAACGTTCTAGATCAGCTTACTAATCTGGGGTTTGAAGCGCATCTGCTTGACGGTAAACTGCTGAATAATAAACCAGATGAACAATCGCGAAATTTGTTGATGCGTTTGGGTATCGCAGGGTTTGCCGCGATGAATGTAATGCTGCTTTCGGTCTCTGTTTGGGCAGGTGCCGAAGGAATTACCCGTGATCTACTGCATTGGGTCTCCGCCGCGATTGCACTGCCAACGGTGGCTTATACGGCCCAACCATTCTTCAAAAACGGCTGGTCTGCCCTGCGTGTTGGGCGGCTGAACATGGATGTGCCAATTTCATTGGCCATTTTGATGGCAGCAGGTCTGTCGTTATATGAAACTGCCCACGGTGGTGAACATGCATATTTTGACGCAGCTTTATCCCTAACATTTTTCTTATTGGCAGGCCGCTATCTTGATTACCAAACACGTGCGAAAGCCCGATCTGCGGCAGTTGAATTAACTGCATTAGAAGTACCGCGTGCGCAAAGAATGCGCAATGGTATGGTTGAAACTGTTGCGATTGAAACCTTACAGATAGGTGACCGAGTTTTAGTTCGGCGCGGCGCCCGCGTGCCCGTGGATGGCAAAGTTGTAAACGGCACCAGTGAAATCGACATGTCTTTGCTTACGGGTGAGACTATGCCACAGTTAGTGGCTGAAAATGACGTGGTTTACAGTGGTACGCTTAATTTAGGTGCCCCGATAGAGGTTGATGTAACCCATATTGGGCAAGGTACAAAACTGTCAGAAATCGCAGCTCTTGTGGCAACGGCTGAAGCGACAAAAACCAAATATACCAGCCTAGCGGATCAGGCGGCACAGATATATGCACCCCTTGTGCATTTGCTGGCCTTTGGCGCATTTATCTTTTGGCAATTCTATTCTGGCGATACACGTCTGGCGATCGGGATTGCCACTGCGGTTCTGATTATCACATGCCCATGTGCTTTGGGCTTGGCAGTGCCAGCGGTAATGACAGCGGCAAGCGGACGGTTGTATCGTTTGGGTGTTTTAATCAGAAACGGTGCCGCATTAGAACGTTTGGTTGATGTGGATACGGTGGTTTTTGATAAAACGGGCACATTGACTACAGGGATAATGACTGTTGTTCAGGCCCCAAAAGGCGAAGATTTACGACTGGCTGCAAGCCTTGCTAAATACTCGGATCACCCTTTATCTGTGGCCGTTGCCAGTCTGATTGACCAAGGCGCATTTCAGCAAGCAAAAGATATGATTGAACATCCGGGCCAAGGGATTGAGGCAACGGTAAAAGGCATACATGTGCGCCTTGGTCGTGCTGAATGGTTTGGGGTAAAACCTGTTGCGGGCTATGTTCAAACATGGGCACAAATTGGCGATCAACCTGCATCCGTTTACCTGTTTGAAGACACACTGAAAAACAGCGCTAAACAGGCAGTATTGCAGTTAAAAAAACGCGGCCTGAAAGTGGTACTGCTTTCAGGGGATACTCAATTAGCAACTGAGCGGTTAGGTGCACAGTTGGGTATAGATCATGCAATAGGTGCCGTATTGCCTGATGAAAAACTTGCCCTTGTTCAATCTTATGGCGGGCGTGTTTTAATGGTAGGGGATGGGCTGAATGATACGGCAGCACTTGCGGGCGCACATGTATCTATGTCGCCAGCATCTGCGATTGATGCAGCGCGTGCTGCCTCTGATTTTGTGTTGGTAAAAGATGATCTAACATTGATTAACAGTTGCATTGCATTGTCAAAATCCGCGAAAGGTAGAATGTTGGAAAACTTCGGTATTGCCGCAGGATATAATGTGATTGCTGTTCCAATAGCACTTGCAGGTTTTGCAACACCATTGCTTGCAGCCCTTGCAATGTCTGCATCGTCGATTTGTGTTTCACTGAATGCTTTGTGGCTTACTAGGGGAAAATAATGTCAGTTTTACTGTATTTAATACCGATTTCACTTACCTTGGGGGGCATAGGATTGGTCGCATTTTTCTGGGCAATAAGATCCAAGCAATTTGAAGACCCAGAGGGCAATGCGGCGCGTATTTTATTAGACGATGACGTCTTGGAAGACCGTTAAAACATAAGAATTAAATAAAAATTTAATATTAACAATCTGTTTACCAGTTGGCGTCTAGGGTGGCCTTTAGATTTTCTTAACCTTTTGGGTTGGAAAACTTTACCAACCGAGGGTCGTTATCATGAAATATCTGTCAATTTTATTATTTGGTGGCAGTTCACTGCTACTTGCTACCCCTGCGTTTGCAATACCGTCGCCCGAACTGGTAATAGGATCAGTTTCATCTTTGTCACAGATATTTGCAGTTGGGTTTGCGATGGTGTCTGGTACGATGGCGGCACTGGGCGCAAAATTTGGCATTCGTAGAAAACCTGGTAATTCGCAATCTGTGTTTTCTACCGTTGCGGTGATAATTTTACTGGTATTGTGCATGGGGTCTATCACGTTTAATTTTTACCAAGCTGCACAAAATAACACTGAACAACTGGTGCGAATGCAAAAGACTTTGGTAAGGCCCGCACAATTTTCGGGCACCAAAATATTAGATGATAGCCTAAAAGAAACCAGTTTTTTGAAACAATCCAAAAGTAGTTTGGGAATATCCACAAGCGAAGTTGCTGCTATTTTGGAAGAGGATAATAACGCGCAAGAAACACTATTTTTTGATGTGCGTGAGCGGGCTGAAAATATGATGGGTACGTTGCCAAGTGCGCAACATATTCGGTTTCCTGATATTGCAAATGCGGGTTTGTATTTAGAGGGAAAAAAGGTTGTTTTTCTGTGCCACAATGGCAATCGCAGCTCAGAAACCTGTGCGCGTTTGGCCGCGATGGGGATTGATTGCAGGTTTATAACGGGTGGGCTTGAAAAATGGATTGTAGAGGGGCGCACGTTTACAGACAGTTCTGTACGCAACCTGTCTGATTTACGTGCTATTCCAGATTATAAAAATAAAGAGACGCTAATTTCGACACCGCAATTTGAAAGCCATATTATAGATAGCGACATACAAATCGTTGATACGCGGTATCCCAAAGATTTCGCCGCTGGGCATTTGCCAAATGCAATTAATATCCCCTTGCGGGCTATGCCGACAGATAAGTTGAAAATAGCTTTGGACGCAGTTCAAAATAAGCCTACAATAGCAGCGTGTTATGACAGAAGAAGCTGCTTTATGGGGCAGGTATTAGGCTATGAGATGGCCGCGCGTGGTATTGATTATTTAGGCAGGTACACAACCCCGTGGGATTATTTTATTGCACCACCACCAAAATCACATGTGCAAGAATGGTTGCTAGAGCAAGATAAAACACTGTGGGATCGTGCAATAGAAATGCTTGCAGCCGGTTTGTTAAGTGTCGCAGAGAAATCTCATTTTTTAATAGGTATTCTGGCCTTATCGTTCCTATCTAGGATATTAATATTACCGATCGCACGTAAATCGGAAAAAGATCAAATTGCGATGGCACAAAATAAACAGGCACTTGCCGACCTGAAGGCAAAGTTAAAGCATGATCCAATTCGCCGTGCGCGAGCGGTGCAAAATTTTCACAAGAAATTAGGCCTGACACCCCTTAGAAACCTGACAGCACTGTTGTTTTTACCCGTGATGATGTTGGGCCTGAACGCGATTGAAAAAGCCGCCCCTAAAGTGACAGATGGGTTTTTGTGGATCGATATAATAGGCAACCCCGATCCGTATTTTGTTCTGCCACTAAGCTTTGGATTATTTGCAGGCGTATATTTGCATGTCACATTAGCCAGTACAAACACGCGCCGCCTATTGTCTTGGGGCATAGCAGTGCCATTGCTGATTGCCTTAGTGTTTCAACTTAGTGCGGCTGGCACACTCTATTTGAATGTCAGCTTAATCTTGCTTTTGGTGTAACGGTTTTACGTTACAAAAGATATGGCACACACATATATGCGGTTGCGCGGGCTTTGGCATAACTGGAAGATCAAAAATGTTCATAAAGGCATTATTCCGTTGGGCTATTCAGGTGCATTAACAGAATGCGGTAACAAATCGCATCGACTGTCTGTTCTTTTAAATTCGGGTTTTTTAGTACCAAACGGGGTGGTGATTGAGCATACTGCTCTTAAACGCTATGCAACATGGTCACCCCAAGAACGCGTTAAATTTTTCGATCAATTATGGCGCATGGTTGATAAAAAGCAGTGCGTTGTTCGCTGTTCTGGCTCTGATGAAGATGGGGCAGGGCAAAGCTTTGCCGGCGTGTTCGATTCTGTTTTGGATATTGACCGTATAACGATACAGGCTGGCTTTGAAACGGTTCTAAAATCGTTTCAATCTAAACGCGCGGGGTCTTATCAAAATCAGAGCGACTTTATGCACCGTGGCAATATTTTGGTTCAACAGATGATTGACGCTGAATATTCGGGTGTTTTATTTACCCAAAGTCCAATGGCACCAGGCCAAATGTTGTTGGAAATGGCGAAAGGTACAGCCGATGATCTGGTATCGGGGCGGGTAACACCGCTTAGCTTACGGTTTGGCCGGTTCACACATAAAAAATGTGATGATACGGCAAGCCCGATTGATTTAGCTGAATTAATCCAGATAGGTCAGAAAGTTGAAAGCCTTTTCGGTAAACCACAAGATATTGAATGGGCCTATTTTAAAGGGCGTTTTTACCTTGTCCAAAGCCGTGATATTACAACACTTAACTTGGGATCAGAGTTAGAACTGGCACGCCAAACCCAGTGGGGTGGTTTCTTTGATCGATTTGGCGATGGGACAAAAGACGAATTGATACTAAAGCAAGACGAAATGTCAGAGGTATTACCGCGCCCAACACCCTTATCATTTTCAATAATGTCATCACTTTGGGCACCTGGCGGAAGTGTAGAAATAGCTTGTCGTGAACTTGGCCTAAAATACCCCATGCCAGAAAATATTAACGGCCATATGTATCAATTATTTGGTAAGGTATATTCCGATGTTGCGTTGAAATCTGAAGCTACATTAACTTTTCCTAAATCTATGGAAAAATCTTTAAACGCCCAGTGCCATGATGTGGAGCAAAAATTCAGAAACGATCTTTTACCGCCATTGGTAAAAAAACTGGCATATTGGAGTGCCACTGATTTGGAAAAACTAACTTTCACACAAAAAATAGAGTTCATTGGCACTGTATCAAATTACTTCAGGCAAGAGGTTTATGTCGTAGCCGAAAAAATCAATATTCTAGCCAGCATACTGGGCCATAAGGCGGCAGTTGAATGCGAAAAAATAGGATTGGATGTTTTGCAAATAATGTCTGCACCTGCTGCATATTCACCAAATAACATTATAAGTCTAGCTTCTAGCTTGCCTGAAAATCAACAAAAAGAATATTTGCTAAAGGCAATGGGGCATCGTGCGATCTTTGATTATGAATTGTCCATTCCTCGGTATAATGAAGCGCCTGAAATGCTTTGGAAGCTTGCTCTTATAAATATTAAGTCGCTGAATTTTATTAAGAAAAATAACACTCAGGCGTCGCCAAAATTACCAGAAATTATGCAACTGTCTATGCAATTCCAGGGATTAAAAGAACAAGCAAAACACGAAGCATTAAGGGTATATGCGATATTACGAACTGCACTTTTGGAAATTGATAAGGCATTTGGAAATGAAGGGCTTATATTTTATCTGGGCCTGGATGAAGTATTAAATTGTATTGAAAACCAGGTTCCACGTCTGAAAGATGTCGCCATTAACAGGCTAGAGCAATCGCAATTAACCAAACAATACGCCCCTGAAAAAGCGACGTTATCACTGCATGATTGCGAGCTTTTATCTAATCTTTCGCAGAGTATTAAGAACAATAATGATGAGATGCAGGGCAGTTTTGTATCAGGCGGGCAAGATGTTTGCGGTTCAATCTTTGTAGCAACAGAACAACAAGAACAAGGGTTGGAAGATCTTACAAACTTCAATCCTGGCGATATTTTGATCTGTAAAATGGTTAACCCTGCATGGTTGCCTTATGTGTTGCAATCAACGGCTGTAGTCAGTGAAGTTGGTGGATGGTTAAGCCATATGGCGATTGTGGCAAGAGAACATAATATACCAATGATCGTCGGTTGCACAGGGTTGGGACAGTTCCGCAATGGCATGGAAATAAAAATTACAAAATCTGGGTTGATTGAAATGCAAACTCCAAATGTTTTGGGCATCGCAATCGGGGCGCAGTGAATTGAATATTAGTTGACGTAAATCAATGGATGCCCACTGCAACTATCTAGGAAACTTCAAGGAATTCTTTATTATCGGTAACGATGTGTTCGCCTGCCCACTTATGAATTGTTTGTAATAGCATGTCTTTTCTTATGGGTTTGCATAAATAATCATCCATACCAGCTTCTAAACATAGTTCACGATCACCTTTCATGGCATTTGCTGTTAATGCGATGATTGGTGTTCTTTGTAACCTTTTTTGGCTCTCTATGGCCCTAATTTTCTGGGTTGCTTCTAGGCCATCCATTTCAGGCATAGACATATCCATAAGTATTAAATCAGGTTTTTTACTAATAAAACTGTCAACTGCTTCTGACCCGTTTTGGGTTATTTCTAAAAATGCTGATTCTTTTTTTAACATTATCCTTAAAACCAACTGGTTGGTTCTATTATCTTCAGCAATTAAGATTTCCAGCGGCGCACAAGACGCATCTAATTTTGTGATATTTTCATGCGTTGGAAATGTGTTGGGGCGATTAAATTCCATTTTAAGAGCAGAAGCTATGGCGCTTCGTAATATAACGGCTCGCGCGGGTTTCATCAGAGTTTCGTCAATTCGCAATCGTTTTTTCGTAACAAGGTCGATACTTTGATCGACAGAAGATAAAAGTATCAAAGGAAGTGTGTCATATTGCTTTATATCTCTTATGTTTTCAGCAAGCATTTTGCCGTCCATTTCAGGCATCTGGAAATCGAGGATTGCAAAATCGAATATTTCGCCCTGCTTTTGTGTGTCATTTAATATTTGCATTGCCAATTTTCCAGATGATGCAGTTGTACATATAACGCCCCAACTACGAAGCCGTTCGGACAAAATATTCAAGTTCACGGCTAGATCATCTACAATCAGTGCCGATTTTCCGGATAGTTTAATATTTTGATATTCTTCGATTTGAATGTCATTGGATATAGGGAGTTCAAAGGAAATTGTAAAAATTGAACCCTTACCTACTGTTGATTTAACAGAAATCAGCCCGCCCATAATTTTGATTAATCGGGTAGATATTGCCAATCCTAATCCAGTGTCTTCAAATTTTCGATTTGCAGCACCATCAACTTGTTCAAATTCGTTAAAAATCCCTTCTATTTTACTGGCAGGAATGCCAATACCCGTATCTTCAATATCAAACTGTAAGTGTATTCGGTCAGATATTTTTTTCCCGGAAACGTTTATATGTACATAACCACTTAAGGTAAATTTTGCTGCATTTCCGATTATATTAGTTAGTATCTGACGAATGCGGCCAACATCCCCATAATAACCACAGGGAAGGTTCGGATCGAACCGTAAAGTTATTTCAACATCCTTTTGGCTCGTTTTTGCAGCAATCAAAGTAACAATGTCTTCCATGGTTTTGCTTAGGTCAAAAGGTGTTGGATCTAATTCAAATTTCCCAGCTTCAATTTTTGAAAAATCCAGAATGTCATTAATGATCGTTAAAAGTGCCGATCCAGATTTGGAAATTGTCTCTGCGTAGACTTTCTGGTCGCGATCAAGATTGGTTTCTAATATTAACTCTGCCATCCCAATGACACCGTTCATGGGAGTTCTTTTTTCATGGCTCATATTTGCAAGAAATTCAGATTTAGCTTCACTTGCGCGTGTCGCTTTCTCACTCGCAACTCGTAATTCTTTTTCCCTCATATCGCGTTCTGATAGGGCGTTTTCCAAAGTTGTTACACTTCTGTCTAGAGCGTGAAATTCAATAGAAGCAAGCTTTGGAATGTTATGTACTGCTACAGCATCACGGTTTATGGTGCGCATCATACGCTCATGGACATTTTGTAAAGGTTGCATTGCTAATTTTGACATTAAGGCAAGGAAAAGTATCGCAAGAGTGCTTAGCACTGCAAATATTTTAAAGCGCGCTGTGTTCACATTTTTTGCGACAAGTTTCTGCCCTTGCACAGTAGACCAGATAATATCCATAGAGCCAAATTTACTGCCATCAAATATAATGTCTTTTGTAAATTTTCGAACGCTTGCCTCTGTTTTTAATGCGGTGTTCGAGAAATGCGATAACTTTTGACCATTTTCATCAAATACTGTTATGGAAAGCAATTTGGTATTACGTTGTACAGCTTCTTGCAAAGCCGTGTCCAATACCGGCGTATCCCTTATTAGGATGGCTTCTATTAACAACCCGCCAATAAGGGATACAGTTAAACCTGCTTGTTCTTGTAAGTTTGTGTTTAGGCGTTTGGTTTCCAAGCGACGTTCAATTTCACCGAATGTTAACCCAACAATAATTGCTGTAACCAAAAGGGATATCGCAATTTGAGTGGATAGCCGAATATTATTCATTTTCTCTACAATCCCTTGAAGCTTTCACTGTGTTTTATTGCGGCGCGTATAATATCATAGTCCGCATCATTCCCTGGTAAAAAACCAGATTTAGCTATGCTTTTTAAGGTTTTTGTATCCGTGACATCCATCATCGCACGATTGATTGCATCATATATACGTATCGGAACATTTGGGCTGGCGATCCAAGGCTTGGTTACATTATCAAAAGTTACTAAGCGTTTTATTTTTGTATTTTTTGCCACAAGTTTTTTGAATGTGCTTTCTTTTAAAGCGCCTGCATCATAATCACGGTTACCTACCGCAGCCCCAACACGATCATGGCGACCTAGATAACTATACATTTTTAAATCCGCACCTGATATGCCTGCGTTCAAAAGCTGTTCTTGCGCTAAGTACCGTCCAATGGTTGAAAGCGGGTCACCAAATGCAAAACTATGCCCTTTTAGGTCCTTTAAAGCGGTTAAAGTACTGTCTGAATGAATTGCGATTATACCCTTGAAAGTTTTCTTTCCTTTTTTAGATTCCATCGCGATAATTTTGATGTTCGGGTTTTTGGCTTTAGCAGTGACATACGATGCGGGGCCAAACCTAGAAAAATCCACACGCCCGTCGGTTAAATCTTCTATAGCTTCCTCATAATCAGAAGCAATTTTAAGTTTTATTTTCACGGGTTCATTTAAAATTATGGCCATTTCTTTACTTAAATAGTTCAAGAATGGCATGAATTTTCGAACCGTATCGGTAGGTTTATCCGCCGTATAAGCCCCAAAAATTAGATTGATTTCGCCGTAGGCTGGGGCAGAGAACGCACAAGCCATAGTGAGTACCAAAGCCCAAAAAGGTTTATGAAAGTAAGTAATGTAGTGGTCTTTTATTAACTTGCTGACATGATACATATAGAACCCCGATGCGAATGAATTTATCCGCTAGCTATATAATCAAAGGTGTTAAGAAACTCTCTATGCAGATGTGCTTTACTCAAACACAGGTGGGATTGAAGGATAAATTTGAATAAAATAGTTTGAAATTTATATGGCTTTAATTGTTTTCTAACCAATCGCGAATAACCCCAACCTGTTCTTCGCTTCGCAACGTTGGTGTATGACCGATATCATCAAACTCAACCAGAGTAGCCTCTGGCCCGCAAGTAAGCATTTTATACGCGGTTTCTTCGCTAAAAAAGGATGAGTTTTTACCGCGTAGGATTAAAACCGGGCAGGTAATCTTTTCCCAAGTATCCCACATATCCACATCAAATAGGGACACTTGATCGCGAAACGCATCGCCCACACCCGCATCCATTTTAAGACGGTATTTGCCAGTTTTCGTGCGGCGTGTGGAATATTGCACCATATGTTTCCAGTCATCGTCTGACATCGGTCCAAATTCGCTGTAAATCTCACGAAAATACAATTCGGCATCTTCTGGTGTATCAAAGTCACCAGATCTGCCAATGTAATCGCCAATTCTGGTTAACGCGTCACGGGTAATATTTGGGCCAATATCGTTAATGATTAACCGCCGAATAGGGGACTGTGAAACGGAGGCCAGTACCATACCGATAATTCCCCCCATAGAAGACCCCAACCAATCCACTTCGGTTTCATTCAGGCGTGCTAGCAAGGCGTTCATATCCGCATTATATTGTAAATAATCATACCCTTGGAATTCAGCCAGATGGTCGCTTTCACCACGCCCAACAATATCGGGGCAAATAATACGATATTCGTCACACATTTCTTCTGCAAAATAATCAAAATCATGGGCATTTCTGGTAACACCGTGAACGCAAACCATTGTATTTTTACGCTCTTTCTTAATCTGGGTACCCCATTCCATATAGTGAATTCTGTGGAATCCATGAAACCCCAAGCCTAAAAAATGATGTGTGGAATAGGCTTTTGTATTTTGCTTAGTGGTTATTTTCATTGCAGACATTCTTATACTTATTTTAAAGATTTAAGGCGGGATTGAAGCGCGTCTATTTGTTTTTGCATATCTTCCATCGCGTCAGATTTAGACGTGTCTTGTGTATCTACTTCTTCGGTTTCTGAATTATTACCAGAGTTCATTACTCCAAAAACATCCCAGCTTTTTTGAAACATTTCCATGTTTTTACGCGCCATTTCTTGTGCTTGGGTAAAGAAGGCGCCAGTATTTTGCCCCATCATGCCCTTTAGCATATCTTGCATCTGGTTGCGTTCTGAATTGAAGAAACTGATCGATTGAGTAAGAAAATCAGGAAACATCTTGCCGTAATTTTCGCCATACATACGGATAAGTTGTTTCTGAAACTCTAACGGAAACAGAAATTCAGCAGGGCGGGTTTCTTGTTCAAAAATAATCTGGTTCAAAATTTCACGGGTGATGTCAGTACCAGATTTTGCGTCTTCAATGGTAAATTCGGTGCCTTGATTTACCAGCTCAACCACATCTGCCAGCACAATATATTTACTGGTCGCTGTGTTATACAGGCGGCGGTTGGCGTACTTCTTGATAACCACTTTTCCTGCATTTAGTGCAGCTTCCGGTTTCTGTGTCATTTTGATCCCTCAATCAGAACAAATGCCTAGGTTTCAACAGTGTTAGGCAGTTTATTTGTGCGGCGCAACTAATACCTAAGCATATGCACAAAAAAACGCCGTAAGCAAAGCTTGCGACGTTTCTTCAGGGAGGTAATTATAGTTTAATTAAGCAGCAAATGCTTTTGTGTATAGTTTTTTTGCTGTTTCAGCATTGTCTTTTAATGCTTTAGCAGAAAGTTCAGCCAATTCTTTACCTTGCGCTGAGAATTTTTCAGCAGCAGATGTGAAGTTAGAAGAAGAAACTTTGTAAAACTCAGCTACATCAGTTGTTTTTGTTAGTGCTTTTGCACCGTCAAAAGTTGCAGCAACATTTGATAGGTAGTTATCATATGCTTTTTTAATCATAACTTCGCCACTTTTAATGATTGCAGTGTTGTAATCAATAAGGTTCTGCGCAACTTTTTCTGAGCTCTCAGTTGTTTTTGCAAAAACTTCTTGTGATTTTACAAGTGCTTCAGTTGTTGCAGTTGTGATTGCTTCTTTTGTCTTAGCCATTGTCTTTTCCTTTAATGTTTTACTGAGGCGGGAGGTGCTTCAGCGTTTGCTTGGGTGAGAATATTGTAATCTCGTGTGTTTCTAAAATTGTGTATAGCGATTCTTTTTGTGCGGCGCAACATAAAAATAGTGCAGTGCGCAATTATTTTTCTTGCGGCGCACAAAGTTACGCGCGCATGCAGGCGTGCTGGGGTATTTATTGCCGAAATGCATGCTATTATTTTGCCCGAGTGTACCTTTATATAAGGGTAGTATATAGGGTGTGTAGATTTACAAATATATCAAATGATAGGTTTAGTAATTTTATTGTGCGATGCAATATAATATATATTGTGCAATGCACAATAACCTGTTATTGGCCTTTAAACTCAGTGAATCATCATAGGGTTGTCAGATTTAACGAAGTGTACCTTTAAACCTGTGTGTTTACTGGTAGATTAAGAACAGAATAAAATCGGGGGGCTGCAAGGCAGCTCGTAATGTCATTGGAGGAACAGATGACACAGAAGAAAAAAATAAACGCAGCGACCTTGTTGGTTAAGTGTCTTGAAAATGAAGGTGTTGAATATATCTTCGGCATCCCAGGCGAAGAAAATATCGCTGTGATGGATGCGCTTCTAGACAGTAAAATCGAATTTGTCACCACGCGCCACGAACAAGGTGCAGCCTTTATGGCTGATGTGTATGGCCGCCTTACAGGTCGCGCTGGTGTTTGTATGTCAACGCTTGGCCCAGGGGCTACTAATCTGGTTACTGGTTTTGCCGACGCCAATATGGATCGCGCACCGATTGTTGCGATTGCAGGGCAGGGGTCTACTACTCGGCTACACAAAGAAAGCCACCAAATTCTTGATCTGGTAAACCTTTTTGCGCCGATCTCTAAGTATTCGGTTCAAGTGCTTATGCCAGAAATTGTTCCAGAAGTTGTGCGCAAGGCCTTTAAATTCGCAGAAGCGGAAAAGCCGGGCGGCGCATTTATCGATTTCCCTGAAAATGTCGGAGACATGGAAATTGACGAATTACCACCTTTGAAAGTGCAAGCACCACAACCACCCGTTGCACCACTTGGGATCGGCAAAAAAGTTATTAAATTGCTGAATGAAGCAAAAAACCCTGTGGTGATCGCAGGTAATGGCGTTATTCGTTTTAACGCATGTGAAGAGTTGGTTGCGTTTGCAGAAGCAGCCAACGCCCCCGTTGCAACAACATTTATGGCAAAAGGTGCGATGCCTTCGTCCCATCCTTTGTCTATTGGTACAGTGGGTTTGAAAGCCCATGATCTGGTTGCATTTGGTATTGAACAGTCTGATCTGGTGATTTGTGTCGGCCTTGATATGGTCGAATACACCCCAAGTCACTGGAACCCGAATGCCGACATTAAAATCATTAATGTAGATGCCAGCCCAGCAGAGGTTGATGCGCATTTCATCCCTGAAATAGGTATGATCGGTGACATCAAAGACAGCTTGAAACGTCTGGCTAAACGCTGCACAGGTCACGCTGACAATAAAGTGGCGAAGCTGCACGATAAAATCACGGCAGAGCTGAATGCACATGCCAATGACAACAGCTATCCGCCAAAACCACAAAAGATCATTAGCGATTTGCGCGCGGCTATGAATGACGAAGACATCGTTATATCAGATGTGGGTGCACATAAAATGTGGATGGCGCGGATGTTCCAGGCAGAACAACCCAACACCTGTATTATCTCAAACGGTTTTGCATCAATGGGCATCGCTTTGCCCGGCACAATAGCTGCCAAACTGATCTATCCTGAAAAGAACATTCTGGCTGTTGCGGGTGACAGTGGCTTCATGATGAACAGTCAAGAAATCGAAACCGCAATGCGCTTGGGTCTGAACATCACCGTTATTATCTTTAACGATAATAAATACGGCCTGATCGAATGGCACCAGTTGCGTGAATATGGCCGTTCCAGCAATATTGATGTGGGTAATGCCGATTTCGTAAAATTCGCCGAAAGTTTTGGTGCCAAAGGCTATCGTGTAGAAGATACCGAAAGTTTACAATCTGTTATCGAAACAGCCATGAACGACGGCACAGTTTCAATCATTGATTGCCCAGTTGATTATTCTGAAAATATGAAACTGACGGCACGCCTGAAATCACTTTCATCCCCATTTGAAGACTAGGAAGCATTCATATGAAACCGTTTAAGTTCCAAACCACCAGCTCTATCCTGTCAGAGGTTGGTGCGACCGCTAAAATCGGCCAGATCATGGCTGATATGGGTTGTAAAAAAGTAGCCTTTGTAACCGATGCTATGATCCTAAAACTTGGCCTTGCGCAAGCTTGCCTTGACGGGTTGGAAAAAGCTGGCATTGGGGTTCATATCATTGACGATGTGGTTGCCGACCCGCCAGAGGCGATGATCCGTGCCGCAGTTGACGAAGCCAAAGCACAAGGCATTGACGGCGTTGTATCCGTTGGTGGTGGATCGTCTTTGGACACTGCCAAATTGATCTCTATCCTGTCGCAACCCAACGCGCCGCAAGATTTGGACGATATGTACGGTGTTGGTATGGTTAAAGGCGGTCGTTTACCGCTTGTTTTGGCACCAACCACGGCTGGCACAGGTTCTGAAGTGACCCCAATATCCATCGTTACCACCCGTACATCAGAAAAAAAGGGCGTGGTTTCCCCTGTTCTTATACCTGATTGGGCCATTTTGGATGCGGAATTAACTGTTGGTCTGCCTGCTCATATCACGGCGGCCACAGGCATTGATGCGATGGTTCACGCGATTGAAGCCTACACAACCAAACATGCTAAAAACATCCTGTCGGATACTTTGGCGCGTCAAGCATTGGAATTGTTAGGTGGTGCTATCCGCACTGCTTGTAGTAACGGCGAAGACCGTGCTGCACGTTCTGATATGCTTTTGGGTTCAATGCTTGCGGGCATGGCATTTGCCAACGCCCCTGTTGCTGCGGTTCACGCATTGGCTTATCCGCTGGGTGGGCATTTCCACGTACCACACGGCCTGTCAAACGCGATTGTTTTGCCACATGTTTTAGAGTTCAACATGGCTGACGAATTGGGTGCATCGCAATACGCCGAAATAGCCCCGATTATCTTTCCCGAACTGGCTGGTAAATCCACGCAAGAGATTTGCGCGGGCATGGTGCAAGGCTTCAAAAACTTGGGGCCAGAACTGGGTATGAAATCAACATTGCGCGAAGTGGGCGTAAATCACAACGACCTGCCGATGCTGGCAGAAGACGGCATGAAACAAACCCGTCTGTTGGTGAACAACCCACGTGAAATGACCTATGACGCCGCTTTGGCGATCTATACCGCTGCATTATAAGGAATACGCAAAATGGCCGATGCAAAAGATACAATGAATGATATGTTCAAATTCTGGCAAGATGGTCAGGATGCGTTCTTTACAGCACAACAAGGTTTGGCGGATGGTTTCGCCAAATCCATGACACAAGGTTTTACGCCAAAGCCTACGAATATGATGCCGCAAGGTTTTGATGCGTGGCAAGGTTTTGTCAAAGCATGGGCCCCTGCATGGGATCCTGCCACCGCGATGGCGACAGGCACGGCTGATATGATGGGCAAAAGTCGTGACGCGATGTTTAGCCTATTCGACCCAAGCACTTGGATGGTCCAAAGCCCAGATCAGTTGAAAACCATATTGCAAGGTATCGCCAACGCACCGCAATTCGCGGACTTAGTGATGCCACAAGGTGATATGGCAACGGCGTGGTCTGAAACCACTGACTTTCAAGAAGCAACAGGCACTTTCGCCAAAATCATGCATGAAGCATGGCTGCGCAGTTACGCTGAATATTCCAAAGCGTTTACTTTGGAAGACTTAAAATCAGGTAAAGTTAAACAAGCTTTGGACGCATGGTTGAAGATCGCCAACAAAGAACTGTTAGACACGCAATCATCACAAGACTTTATGGATGCACAGAAAAAACTGATGTCTACGGCGACAAGGCTGAAAAAACGGCAAGCTGAAGCCGCGCAAAAATGGGCCGAAGCCTATCAAATGCCAACACGTACTGAAGTGGACGATCTAACAAAAACCGTCACTGAACTGCGCCGTGAAATTCGTGATTTAAAACGCAAATTAGGGTGATTTGAAAGATGGCCAATTCAGACATTATTAACGCCGAATTTACCGAAGCTTACGGCGTCGCATGGCAACAAATGATGGATGAAGGGGTTAAGGCTGTCAAATCCAATGATACGCTTTCCAAGATCGATCAACGGGATGTGCAAATTGCCGAAACCCCGGCAGATGTGGTGTTTCGCGTCGATAAAGTCACCCTGTCGCGCTATCGCCCACTGACCAAGAAAAAGGCTGATGTGCCACCGGTTATCATCTGTTACGGGCTGTTTGGCCGCCAAACCATGATTGACCTGCAAGAAGATCGCTCGCTTGTGCGCAACCTTCTTAACGATGGCATTGATGTTTATGTGGTGGATTGGGGCAACCCAACACGCGCAGACCAGTTTTTGACGCTCGACGATTATATCAACGGGTATTTGCGTGATTGTGTTGATTACCTTGTTGGTCAAAACGGCGGCAAGCCGATCTCAATGTTCGGTATTTGCGAAGGCGGCACATTCGCGTCCTGCCTTGTGGCCTTAGAACCAGAATTGTTCAGCGGCCTGTCCCTTGCCATCACCCCGATAGATTTTGTCGGTGACCCTGATAATTTCTGGCCCGGTGAAGGTTTCTTGAATAAATGGGCGCAAAACATGACTGAGGCCGAGGTTAATGAAATTATCGACACGCACGGCAATATGCCAGGTGCGCTGACAGGTGCGATATTTTCATCCCTGACGCCTATGGCCAGCATGACCAAGTATAATCTGGGTTTGGCGCGCCTTGAAGGCGATGAAGCCGCCACACTGAATTTTCTGCGCATGGAAAAATGGATTGCCGATCGCCCCGATCATCCGGGGGCTGCGGCCAAAGAATGGTTTAACCTGCTTTACCGCGAAAACCGCCTGACTGCGGGCACGCTGGAATTGGGCGGGCGCACGGTTAACCTAGGCCACATTTCATGCCCTGTGTTGAATATTTATGCCGAACAAGATCATATCGTGCCTGTCAGTTGCACCAAGGCACTGGGCAAACATGTGCGCCCTAAGCTTTACCGTGAAATCGGTTTTTCAGGCGGGCATGTCGGCGTTTTTGTTAGCCGCAAAGCCCAAGGGGTTGTGGCCAAAGGTCTGTCTGACTGGCTGAAAGAGACACAAAACACCAAGGTTAAATAAATATTAGGGGACGTGCACGATGGTTGATAAAATCGTAAATCTGGAAGACGCAATCGCATTAGTTGGCGACAATGATACGGTCTGTGTCTCTGGTTTTGTTGGCATCGGCACTCCCGAAAGCCTGTTGCGCGGTATTGAAGAACGCTTTGACGCCACCCAATCACCACGCGATCTGTCACTTCTGTTCGCAGCCGCACCAGGTGACGGCAAAAACGCGGGCCTGAACCGCATTGCAAAAGAAGGTTTGGTCAAACGCGCCATCGGTGGGCATTGGTCATTGGTGCCAAAACTGGGTGCGATGGCGATGCAGAACAAAATTGCGGCTTATAACCTGCCGCTTGGGTGTATCTCACAGCTATATCGCGATATTGCTGCGGGCAAACCCGGCATGTTTTCCAAAGTTGGCCTGAATACTTTTGTCGATCCGCGTCAAGATGGCGGTGCAATCAACGAAATATCCACTGAAAAACTGGTAGAGTTGAAAGATATTGACGGCAAAGAATGGCTGTTTTACCGATCTACCCCGATTGATGTGGCCCTGATCCGCGGTACCACCGCTGACAAATTTGGCAATATCACTATGGAGCGCGAAGCACTGACACTGGATATGCTTTCTATTGCTATGGCTGCTAAAAACAGTGGCGGCGTGGTGATAGCGCAAGTTGAACGTATTGCAGCCCACGGCTCATTAGCCCCTAAGGACGTAATTATTCCGGGTAACCTTGTGGATTGCGTTGTAATTGCAGATGCCGATGAGCATCGCCAAACCTATACCACGCAATACGATCACGCCTTTAGTGGCCGCCTGCGCGGTGTGGTTGATGAGTTGCCACCGATGCCGTTTGATATGCGCAAAATGATTGCGCGTCGCGCCACGATGGAATTGCCGATCAACGGTGTGGTAAACCTTGGTATCGGTATGCCCGAAGGGGTGGGCACTGTGGCCAATGAAGAAGGGTTGCTTGCCCATATCATGCTAACGACCGAGGCAGGCGTTTTGGGTGGCGTGCCGCAATCCGGGCTTGATTTCGGGGCTGCAATAAATGCTGAAAGCATCATTCAAACTAACCAGCAATTTGATTTCTACGACGGGGGCGGTCTTGATTTGGCCTGTTTGGGGATGGCCGAGGTGGATCGACATGGTAATGTTAATGTCAGCCGCTTTAAGGATCGCTTTGCGGGTGCGGGTGGGTTTATCAATATCTCACAAAACGCCCGTAAGCTGGTTTTTGTAGGTACATTTACCGCTAAAGGATTGCGCGTTAGCGCGGATGATAACAAGCTGGTTATCGATAATGAGGGCGCGGTTTCTAAGTTTATTGAACAAGTTGAACAGATTACCTTTAACGGTGCTTATGCTGCATCCCAAGGGCAAGAGGTGCTATATGTCACCGAACGGTGCGTTTTCCGCCTGACATCTGAAGGATTGGAATTGGCAGAAGTCGCCCCTGGCATTGATATAGAAAAAGATATTCTTGCGAATATGGCGTTTAAGCCGATCATCAATGAGCCAAAAATCATGAACCCTGCAATATTTGCAGAGGCAGATATGCGGTTAAAGAAAACGATGCTGGCGATGAATTGGGATGACCGTTTGCGTTATGTGGAAGAAGAAAATATAGTATTTGCCAACATAAGCGGGCTAAGCATTGAAACTGTGGATGATCTGAATTTCATGCGCGATCGGTTGAATGCGTTCTTTAGTGGCCTTGGGCGCAAAGTGGATGTGATCTCTAATTATGACGGGGTAACAATCGCGCCAAGGTTATGTGCAAGATTTGCTGATATGTTAACAGAGCTGGAAACCAAATATTACCACACCGCCACGCGGTACTCTACATCTGCATTTTTACGTCAAAAGATGGGCCAAGATTTAAAAACACGCGCAATTTCACCGCATATATTTGAAACACAAAAAGAAGCCGCCGCTTATGTTCGGGCACATAAAGACGATTAGAATAATCGTTATTGCTTGCGTTCTATAGGTTAAGTGTCTGGTGGTTTTGGTGTGCGGTTTTCGCACAAAGGGCTTTCAGAAATCCCTACTGACACGTGTAGAGTGTTTGTTTTTTATTTTACCCGTTGGTAAATAAATAAAAAAACAAATGTTTTTTAGTGACATCAATAAAACATAATGTATTTATGGTGCGAGTCGGTGTTATGCCGATTTACTACACATGGGAGAAATACATGAAAAACTTTAGCTTTTTAGCTGGTGCACTGACAGCAGCTACAATGATGACTGGTACTGCTTTTGCAGCAGATCAGCAATTCATCACAATCGGTACAGGCGGCGTAACAGGCGTTTATTACCCAACAGGTGGCGCGATTTGCCGTCTGGTAAACAAAGGTCGCAAAGAACACGGCGTTCGTTGTTCTGTAGAGTCTACAGGCGGTTCTGTTTACAACATCAACACAATCAAAGCCGGCGAACTGGAATTTGGTGTGGCCCAATCTGATTGGCAACATCACGCATACCACGGTACATCTAAATTTAAAGATGCTGGTGCTTTCACAGACTTACGCGCAGTATTCTCTGTACACCCAGAGCCGTTCACAGTTGTTGCACGTGCTGACTCAGGCGTAAAAACATTTGCTGATCTAAAAGGCAAACGCGTTAACATTGGTAACCCTGGTTCAGGTGCGCGCGGCACAACCGAAGTATTGGTTGAAGCTCTTGGCTGGACTATGGACGATTTCGCTTTGGCGTCAGAACTAAAAGCATCTGAGCAATCAGCTGCACTTTGCGACAACCAAATCGACGTAATGGTTTACACAGTTGGTCACCCTTCTGGTTCAATCCAAGAAGCCACAACCGCATGTGATTCCGTTCTTGTGAACGTAACTGGCCCAGTTGTTGATAAACTGATCGAAGACAATGCGTTCTATCGTACAGCAACAATTCCTGGTGGCATGTACCGTGGTTCAGATGCAGATGTGCAAACATTTGGTGTTGGTGCAACGTTTGTATCTTCAACAGCTGTATCTGCTGATGTTGTTTATGTTTTGGTGAAGTCAATCTTTGAAAACTTCGCAGCTTTCAAAAAACTACACCCAGCATTCAAAAACTTGAAGCCTGAAGAAATGGCTACAGCTGGTCTGTCTGCACCTCTACATGACGGTGCTGCTAAGTATTACAAAGAACAAGGTTGGATTGAATAATCTAAACCAACTGAACAAGAAGGGGCTTTGGCCCCTTCTTGGCACTTTAAGATATTAAGATGCAGAAAAAAGCATCGGATAAATAATTTTATCCAACTTATAAATAGATTGTTTTGGGAGAGAACAACATGGCTACAGAAGATAAAAATGCACCACTTTCGGACGAGCAACTACAAGATATGGTTGCTTCTGCGGATGCAGGTGCGCGTAATCCAGTCGGACCGGTAGGAACTTTCCTAGCCGTTCTGGCAATTGTCTGGGCATTGTTCCAAATCCTTTTAGCTTCGCCTATCTCTAATCAGGTATTGCCGGGCTCTATCATTAACAGTTCACGTCAAGTCCATTTGGGATTTTCAGTGTTCTTGGCCTATATGGCCTATCCTGCCTTTAAAAACAGTCCGCGTGACCATGTTCCAATCGTTGATTGGGCATTGGCACTTCTGGGTACGTATTGTGCGCTTTATGGGTATATTTACTATACGCAACTTGTAGACAGGCCTGGATTGCCCACGCAGCTGGATGTTTTTGCTGCTGCGGCTGGTTTGGCACTATTGTTTGAGGCTGCACGTCGTGCATTAGGCCCAGCAATGGCGATTGTCGCGGTTGTTTTCCTTGGTTATGTTTTCTTTGGTTCCTCAGATGTGGTGCCTGATGTTATCCGCTGGAAAGGTGCATCGCTTAACAAAGCCATGAGCCATATGTGGCTAACTTCTGAAGGTGTGTTCGGTATTGCGCTGGGTGTATCTACCAAGTTCGTATTCCTATTCGTTCTGTTTGGCGCATTGCTGGATAAAGCGGGTGCAGGTAACTACTTTATCAAAATGGCCTTTGCAGCCCTTGGTCACTTACGTGGTGGCCCTGCAAAAGCGGCTGTTGTGGGTTCTGCTGCTACTGGTTTGATTTCAGGTTCTTCCATTGCCAACGTGGTAACAACGGGTACATTTACTATTCCGTTGATGAAACGTGTGGGCTTTAGTTCTGAAAAAGCGGGTGCTGTTGAAGTAGCATCCTCTGTGAACGGTCAAATCATGCCACCTGTTATGGGTGCTGCTGCGTTCTTGATGGTGGAATATGTGGGCATTTCATATGTGGAAGTGATTACGCACGCATTCTTGCCTGCCACGATTTCTTATATCGCTTTGGTCTACATTGTTCATTTGGAAGCGGTGAAATTGAATATGCCGTTGCTACAAAAAGCCAGCGGCAAATCAGCCTCTGTTTTAGCAACAGCTCTTTCAATGTTCTTGTTCTTCTTTGGCTTTGCAGCGCTTTGCTACGGTACAAAATATCCAGTTGGCTGGATCGTTTCCGCGTTTCCTGCGGGATCAGGTTTAATACTGACTGTTTTGTTGGGTGCGGTTTATGTGGGTCTTTTGTATCTTGCATCACAAGTGCCAGATCTTGAACCTGACGATCCCAATGCGGAAGAAATTGTATTGCCGGAAGTATCCGAGATTTACAAATCTGGTCTGTACTATCTATTGCCGATTATCGTGTTGGTTTATTTCTTGATGATTGAGCAAAAATCACCTGGCCTGTCCGCATTTTGGGCAACCATGCTGTTGATCGTTATCCTACTGACACAACGTCCGCTGAAAGCAATTTTCCGTGGTCAAAGTGAAATGGCTGAACGCGCCAAGGATGGCCTAGTCGATTTGATGCAAGGCTTAATCGACGGTTCGCGTAACATGATCGGTATTGGCCTTGCGACAGCAACCGCTGGTGTGATCGTGGGTACTGTGACACTGACGGGTATCGGGCAAGTTATGGCTGATCTGGTAGAGTTCTTATCGGGTGGTAACTTGATCTTGATGCTAATCTTTGTAGGCATCTTGTCTTTGATCTTAGGCATGGGTCTACCAACAACTGCGAACTATATTGTGGTATCATCCCTGATGGCTGGTGTTGTGGTTGAGCTGGGTGCAAACTCTGGCTTGATCGTGCCATTGATCGCGGTACACCTATTTGTGTTCTACTTCGGGATCATGGCGGATGTGACGCCACCTGTGGGGCTGGCCAGTTTTGCCGCTGCCGCTGTATCAGGTGGTGATGCGATTAAAACAGGCTTTACCGCATTCTTCTATAGCTTGCGAACTGTTGCCCTACCGTTCGTGTTTATCTTCAACACAGATATGCTGTTGATCGGGGTTAATTGGTGGCAAGGTATCATTGTGTTCATTATCGCGTCTATTGCAATCCTTGTGTTCACTGCAAGTACTATGGGCTTTTTCATTACCAAGTCTAAAATATGGGAAAGTGTTGCACTTGGTGCTGTTGCATTCGCCTTGTTCTTGCCAAACATCTTGTTGAACCAGATCACACCAGAATTTGTTGTGAAACCTGGAACAGAAGTATACCAAGTAGCCGAAGCTGCCCCTGCCGACAGCACATTACGTGTGCGCCTAACAGGTGAAGATCTGGATGGAAACATGGTCGACAGTAACTTCGTTCTGCCATTGGGTGAAAAATCTGGTGATGGTGCCGCGCGCTTAAAAGCGGGTTCTGGTATCGAATTCAGAGAAGAAGATGGCAAAATCTTAGTTGATAACATCGACTTTGGCGGCTCTGCTGAACAGTTGGGCATTGACTTTGATTGGGAACTGGCTGGGCTTGATATTGAAGCCGACCGTATGCCCAAAGAAGTACTTTATGTGCCTGCATTCGCACTGTTGATACTGGTCTACATGCTACAAGCGCGACGTAGACGTAATGAAGAAGGAAATGAGGTGACAGCATGACACAGAAAGTTTTATGCGCGGTTGATTTAGGTCAATCTGACAAAAGCGAAAATGTTTTAACGGAGGCCAGTAAATTGACTGACCTGCATGACGCACACCTAAGCGTTATAACCGTTGTGCCTGATTTTGGCATGAGTATTGTTGGGTCATTTTTTGACAAAGGTACTTTGGAAAGTGCCTTGCAAAAAGCCAATGATGATCTGCATACATTCGTTAAACAAACTTTACCAAAGGCAACTGATATACAACATATTATTGCTCTTGGAACTGTCTATGAAGAAGTATTGAAATCCGCACAAACAATCGGTGCCGATCTTATTGTAATTGGGGCTAGTAAACCTGATTTGGCAGATAAGATGATGGGGCCGAATGCAGCACGGGTTGCACGCCACTCTGATGCATCGGTTTATATCGTGCGTTAAAACGAACGTTTAGTGCTACTCTCTGTGGCTAAACATAAACGGCCAGCTTTACCATCACCCGGTAAAGCTGGCCGTTTTTATTTATGAACGCTTGTTAGTGCTGGTACGCCTTATCGCCCCGTCGCCATTCATTTGGCGGCGGGGTTTTCGTATTCTCAGGGTATGTGGTTGATAAGGAAGGCAGGCCTGCCGTTGTAGCTATATGGCCGAACAGAGTTGTTAGCTCTGCACCTGTTCTTAACTGTTAAGTTTCGGTGGTTTTCGCATTTGGCGTTGTTATGCGCCCTTTGAGAACCCGTTAACTACTGTTTGTCGACGCATAAAGATATACACCTGCAAAGGTTGCCGTTTTGTAAATTGTGCGTGCGGTAGGTTTTGCCCGCTTTACGGCTGTTTTGGTAAAATCTCGGCGAATGTTTTGTCTAGCTTATCTACAAGTTCCGCCATTTCAGTATCATTGATGATAAAAGGCGGGGCCAGTAAAATGTGATCGCCATTTGCCCCGTCTCTGGTGCCAGACATAGGGTAACAGATTAATCCGTTTTCAAAAGCTTGCAGTTTGAACTTTGCGGCCAGTTTCAAAGCAGGGTCAAACGGTGTTTTGGTTTCGCGGTCCTCAACAATTTCCAGGGCCAGAAACAACCCGCGCCCCCGAATATCCCCGATATATGGGTGCTGCCCGAACCTTTGCGCCAGCATATCTTGCAATTGCACGCCTTTATCGCGGGATTGCGCGATCAGGCCGCGCCCCGTTAACGCTTTGACCACTGCCAAAGCGGCGGCTGCGGCAACTGGGTGACCGATATAGGTGTGGCCATGTTGAAAAAAACCACTGCCGTTTTCTATCGTTGAATATATCTCGGCAGAACACAGCATTGCACCTATTGGCTGATAGCCAGCACCCAACCCTTTTGCGATACACAAAATGTCAGGGTTGATGCCCTCGGCTTCACAAGCAAACAGATGACCTGTTCGGCCCATTCCGCACATAACTTCGTCTAGAATTAGTAAGACACCATATTGATCGCATATCTCGCGAATGCGTTTGTAATAGCCAGAAACTGCGGGAACGGCCCCCATCGTTGCCCCTACAACGGGTTCTGCAATAAAAGCCATAACGGTTTCAGGGCCTAGGCGGATAATTTCATCTTCCAGTTCTTGGGCGGCGCGAAGCCCGTATCTTTCGGCTGTTTCGTCTGTGTTACGATCCACATATTCGTAACAAGGTGATATGTGGCTGACATTCATTAGTAGCGGGTCAAATTGCTTGCGCCGCCATTGATTGCCACCTGCGGCCAGTGCGCCCAAAGTGTTACCGTGATAACTTTGACGACGTGCGATTAAGTGTTGTCTTTGTGGTTCATCTTTTTCAAGAAAATACTGGCGTGACAGTTTTATCGCAGCCTCTACCGCTTCAGACCCGCCTGAAACCAGATAGACTTTATCAATGTTGCTTGGCGCGTGTTCAATAAGCAGTGCTGCCAGTTCTTCGGCGGGTTCCGACGTTAAAAAGCCCGTGTGACTAAAAGCTATCTTATCTAACTGATCTTTAACTGCTTGGGTAACTTCTGGATCGCCATGTCCAAGGCAAGATACGGCGGCATCGCCGACGTTCAGGTAGCGTTTTCCAGACGCATCAATCAGATAACACCCTTCACCGCCGACGGCCATAGGTGCGTTCCATTTACTGTGACGTGGGAAAATATTACTCATGTTGCAAGTCCTTTATCAAAGCGGCGGCAAGGGCCACGGTCTGCGCATTATCTTTAGCGGGGCTGCCATCTGGCAGTAAAGTGTTGTTTTCAAAGCCGATGCGAAGATTACCGCCTAGCTGTAAGGCCGCACTTGCACAGGCCAGTTCATGCTGCCCAAAGGCGCAAATTGCCCAATCAAGTGATAGGTGTTTAGAGGCTTCAAGAAAAGCTGGTAAATGTTCTGGCCGGGCTAAAACCTGGGGTTGATATCGGCCCAAAACATAAATTACCGAGTTCATATGACGCGGCACCCAACCCTTACCAAACCAATCTGCAAGTAAGGCAACATCGTTTGGAGTATATATAATATGTTGCACAGTTGTGTTTGTTTCGGCGCAAAAGCTGTAAACCTGTTTTGCCAAAGACGTATTGGTCGCCATTTCACGAATGGAAATACTGGCAGCAGCAGGGGTAACATTTTTCAGGCAGTGAAATTGCGTTTCCACATCAAATATACCCGCACTTTCAGTTGTGATTTGTATTGGCATTTCGGGAATTGTTTCAGTAACGGCACAAATAGCATCTTTATAATGGTCAGGATCAAGACTGTGATCGCCGTCTTTAGTGCGGATATGCAGGTGCAACATGTCAGCGCCTGCCAGAAAACAATCCCGTGCGGATAGGGCAATTTCCTGAATTGTTATCGGCAAATCAGGGTGATCCAACTTTTGTTTGCGCGCGCCATTGGGGGCGACCATCAGGGTTGGTGTTAACATTGTATTAACCGTCGTTTTGATTGGGTAAATAATAGAACGAGTCGTATATTTTATTGTGATATAACAAACGTTATTATTAGACAAATAAAAAACACATGATATGCTTGCTAATAAGTAAAATACTAGGCCACTATGAAAATAAACAATTAGGGAAAACAATATGCCACGCTTAATAGAACCTTCGTTTCGTCAATCGGTAGACATGATGTTTGAAAAAGCGGTTAGTCTTATGGATTTATCGCCGGGATTGCAAAATAAAATCAGAGTTTGTAACTCTACCTACACCGTGCGGTTCGGGGTGAAACTGCGTGGGGATATTCACACATTCACAGGGTATCGCGCGGTACATTCAGAACATAAAGAACCAGTTAAAGGCGGCATTCGCTATGCACTGTCTGTTAACCAAGATGAAGTGGAAGCGCTTGCTGCTTTGATGAGCTATAAATGTGCCTTGGTTGAAACGCCGTTTGGCGGATCAAAAGGTGGTTTGAACATCGACCCTAATGCATGGGAAGTGGATGAATTAGAGCGTATTACCCGCCGCTTTGCATATGAGCTGATTAAACGCGATCTGATCCATCCGTCACAAAACGTACCTGCGCCTGATATGGGTACAGGCGAACGTGAAATGGCCTGGATTGCCGATCAATTTCGCCGCATGAACACAACCGAGTTGAACTCTGAGGCTTGTGTGACAGGTAAACCTTTGAATAAGGGCGGTATTGCTGGGCGTGTTGAAGCTACAGGGCGTGGGGTGCAATATGCGCTACAGGAATTCTTCCGCCACACTGACGACATAAAAGCCGCTAAGATGACAGGTACGTTGGACGGTAAACGTGTGGTTGTGCAGGGTTTGGGTAATGTGGGCTATCACGCTGCCAAGTTTTTAGCAGAAGAAGACGGTTGTTTGATTACAGGTGTTGGTGAACGTGATGGTGCGATGATTAATGATAAGGGTCTGAATATTGACGAACTTTCTGCCCATATTCGTGCGACTGGCGGTGTTAAAGGATTTTCTGGTGGCACGTATGAAGAAAACAGTGCTGCCGTTCTAGAAAAAGATTGCGATATTTTGATCCCTGCTGCGATGGAAGGGGTTATCAACCTGTCTAACGCGGAACGTATTTCTGCCAAGTTAATTATCGAGGCTGCGAACGGCCCTGTAACTGCGGGTGCTGATGAGATTTTGCGCAAATCTGGTGTGGTGATTATTCCAGATATGTACGCCAATGCGGGCGGTGTAACAGTATCGTACTTTGAGTGGGTCAAAAACCTAAGTCACATCCGTTTTGGTCGGATGCAGCGCCGTAAAGAAGAGTCTAATAACATTCTGTTAATTAAAGAATTGGAACGCTTGGTTGGTAAGCCAGTCTCGGAAGACTTCAAAATGAAGTTCTTCCAAGGGGCAGGTGAGTTGGAACTGGTGCGCTCTGGTCTGGAAGACACCATGCGTGGTGCTTATCAGTCGATGCAACAGGTCTGGCATTCACGCGATGATGTGGATAGCCTGCGTACTGCGGCTTATCTGGTATCGCTTGGTCGTATCGCTGACAGTTACAAAGCGTTGGGCCTATAATTTATGTAATCTGTGCCACGCATAGGGCCAGATTATCTTGATTGGGATTTTTTAGCGCGTCGATCTTAGCTATGATCGACGCGCTTATTTCTTTAGCACTTTGGTTCGACGATAAAATACATTCTATCAGATCATCTTGTGACAGGCTGCTAATACCATCTGTTGTGGCAATCAATGTATCGCCCTTGCGCATTTCAAAGGGCGATACACTACAATCCATATCCCCAATAACATCGCCCATTATAACCGAGGTCAGGGCGTTTCTGTTTGGATGATCTTGGGCCGCTTCTTTTGTTAATTGTCCCGCATGAACCATCTGATCGATTTGGCGTGCCATTGAATGATCGTCATTTAGCTGTATCAATCGTTTATTCCGCAATAAATACAATGGGCTGTCGCCAACAGACGCCCAGTATAACTGACCTTCAATAATAATGGCGGTTAGTAATGTTGTGCCCATACCAGCGGTGTTTGGGCTGGATTTTATATAGTGTGCCAAACGCGTGTTAGCCGTGTTTATGAGTTCTGGTAGGTATGTGCGCATGTTATCGCGTAAGGTATCTTTTTGCGCCCAATGCGCAGTTAAACTACCGTCGATTGCTTCTACCGCTAAGCTGCTGGCAACATCACCTGATGTGTGCCCGCCCATTCCATCAGCTATGATGATATACCCAGAACGATCGCTAGGTTCGAACCACAAGTGTAATACATCTTCTTGAGCATTACGTTCGCCTTTGGATAAGGCCCATGCGGTTTCTATTTTAAGCTGTGTCATGGTGATACCTGTTTTAACGGCAAATTTGCCAGTTCAACACTGTCACCACGGCGTACTGAAAAAACACCTTTTGGTAAATTGCGCTGTTCTAATTTTTGTAAGACTTCATCGAGTTGACCCAAACTGATCGCCGAAAGGGCTAATACCCTTTCGGCTAGAAAAATGTCACCTATTTTTACGTCAGTTTTTGTCGTATTGGGGGCAGATGATACACCCAACTGCCAACGTGGGGTGCGAAATTGTTCTGCCAGTTTCATGCCATTTGAATATGTCTGTGAACGTGTTGGGTATAGTTGTAATTGCCCCTGCTTAGAGGGGGTATCGGGGTTGGTTTGATAACGAACGTTTACGATCACCGGATTTGGAAATGGCTGAACTTGCGAAAGCAAAATAGCCGCAGATAAATCAGCTTTTTGATCTAGTGTTTTCCCGTTTATTGATAAAATACCAACGCCAATGCCCAACCATTGCCCTGCAATATCAGGATTAACCCAAGTAGGAACGGCTGTTATTTCTAAGCCGTTTGCCTCAGTAGCTTTTACTGTGAAAGGTAGTTCAATGACCCACGGATCTATCTGGGTTATTTTAGGCGCCAGATATGTGAAATTAGTGGTTTGCATGGGCGGGGCGATTGGTAATACGGTTTCTTGGGTCGTTGAAACTTGCCAAATACCCAGACCAATTACCATTGCTGCAGCACATGATAGGCTTGCACCATATAAAATAAATTTAGGTTTATCTAATAAATTTAGTGGTTTATCTATTAATTTCAGCCAATCTTGTGCCGAGTTTAACCGATCTTTTGGCGCGATGCTCATCGCGCAGTCAATGGCTTTCAAAAGGCCTGCGGGGTAGGCGTTATGATGACCTGACAAAGCTTGATATGGGTCAGGTCTTTCTTGTGCCAATGCCAATAAACGGGCCTGACTTTCGGGGGGAACTGTACCTGTGATGGCGTGATATAAAGTGGCTGCAAGTGCGTATAGGTCACTGGATGGGAATTGTTGCGCACCTGAAACATAAAATTCCTGTGGTGAATAACCTTCCTTAGTGACACGGATAGAGGTCATTTTTGGCCCGTGCTGGCTGGCTTCTTGTTTGGCGGCACCAAAATCAATTAATATGGGGTTATTTTCTTGATCCAGCAGGATATTATCGGGTGAAATATCACGGTGCAACATGCCGTTTGCATGAATTTCCCCCAACGCATCCAGTAATTTTAATGCGATGGATATGATTGTATCTGGGGTAAGTTTTTTTTGGTCAATCGCTGCGATCAATTCTTGCCCCTCGACATAATCCATTGCCATATAAGCGGTTTGGTTTTCATCGAAAACCTGATGCACTTTAATGATATTGGGGTGTTCAAATTTAGACAGATTGCGGGCTTCTTCCTCAAACGCTTTAACAATAGAGCGGAATTCTTCGCGGTGGCTTAGGGCACGCGTTCCTACTTCTTGTCCGCTGCGCCTGCAAATGGCGCGTGGGAAGCATTCTTTTATAACCATAGTGCGGTCAAGGCTGTCGGTTGCCAGGTAGGTGATGCCGAACCCGCCGTCATTTAGGAATGTTTTGATACGGTATTGCCCTTGTAAAAGAGTGGTGCCGCTAAGAAGGGGGTCTGAAAACTTATCCATTGGGCTATTGGTTCTTCATGATGTCTTCTATTGTGTCGCCCTTCACAATATCTTCGCCTGCCAATAATTTTTGCATAGGCTCAAACCTGCGCCAGCCTGGAACTTCGTTTCTGGGGTCGAATTCTGACCATTTTTCATGCCGAGCTGATTTATTAAACATAGCCTGATTATCCAAAAGTGCTTTGCTAAAAGCGATAAAGGCTGCGTAACGGTTAGATTTTTTTGCATGATCGTCATAAACGGCCAAAACCGCCCCTACAGAAATTGTTTCAATGAATTTACCATCAATTAAAGCGGGGTAATCATGTGACGTAATTTGCGAAGGTTGGTAAATACCTGACAATAAATCAGAATATGGAACGGGGATAAGTCGTAGGTTATCTGCGTGTGAAATGCTGCTGGCGAACGCTGTAGGTTTGCCTGCGACAAACATCATCGCGTCCAAGGTTCCTGATTTCAGGGCTTCTAAAGCATCTATGTTGCGCAACTTATGCTCTTTAACCTCGACATCCATAAATTTCAGCACTAATTTAGCGGTTAATTCCGTACCACTTCCGCTGCCCCCAGTGCTGACACGTTTGTTTTGTAAGTCTGCAAGGGATTGAATGGACGAGCTGCGTTTGGTTAATATGTGCAGTTCTTCGTTATAAATTTTTGAGATATAGGATATTTTTTGCAAAGCTTCATTGTATGGATCGGTTAACCTGATTTGGGTTAGGACATCTGACTGAACCAGCCCCATATCAACAGCCCGTAGATATAGCATATCTTTGATATTGCTTTGTGACCCTCGCCCTAGCATGGGAATAATCCGTAGCCCATATTGGCCATCTAATACGGATGCCAGATCCGCCCCGATTTTAACATATGTGCCAGTTGCACTACCCGTCATCAACCCGATGCGGCCCTTGTTTGCTTCATATATCTGGGATTGTTGCGCGTGTAGTGGGCCCGCGCCAAAGATGGCGCAGATCATAATAACCAGTGTTGGAAAACGCCAAATCCGCATTAATGATCTTTCCCTAGATACATAAGGATAGTTTGGTCAAAATACGGTGAAATAACAACAGGCCTTAGTGTTTTTTATTAAAACGGTGAGGTTCCATCTACTTTGGCCTTTAGATGTCTATAAGATTTGATGTTTGCGGCAGCTTGATCGCCACCTGCAATAACCAATAGATGCAATAGGCTTTCTAAAATAGCCATAACGCCCAGATAGCAGGCAAAAACATAGGGGCTTTCCATTTCCGCTGTCAAAACTGCATCAGGCTCCAATTCGGATAAAGGTAGCTGGCTGTCGGTGATGATAAGTAATTTCATGCCTCTTTGACGGGCAAATTTACAGGCATTTACAGTGATCTGGCTATACGGGTGAACTGTGAGTGCCAGTAGCACATCATCTTCATTGGCAAAGTTCATATCCACGATAGGGTTGGCCATGTCGCGCGGAATAAACTGTACATTTGGCAAGATCAATCGGGCGATATGCTGAAAATAATATGCCATAGCATAACTGGTACTTGTTGCGGTGACATAGACTGTACGCGCATTGGTTAATGTGGTTACGAATTGTTCGGAAATTTCAGGGGTCATCTGGCGTAAGGATTGTTTAATAATAGACATCGAATTTTCGGCGGAATTGGCCAAAGTGCTGCCTGCTGCGCCTTGCGCGGATAATTCATCAAGCCAGTTTGAACTGATAATCGGTTTTGACGTTGCCCTTAATGCGCGTCTAAACGGATCGCGAAATTCTTCAAACCCTGGAAAGCCCAACTCTTTTGACAGGCGCACTAGTGAATAGGTGCTGACACCAATTTTTTCAGCAGTGGTTCTGATCGGGTCAATGCCGAAATCCGCCGGGTGGTCGATCACATATTTTGCGGCAAGTTGCAAAGTTGGGGCAAGGTGCGAATACTGTTCGCGCATTTTTGTTAGCACCCGGTTTTGATGTGTCATGCCCATGTGAATTCTTTCGATTTGTACTTGTTAGCAGTATAGGCGTATGTTGCTATGCTTTGCTAGGCGTTTGTATTTTTACCGCTGCAAGGCGGTCATAAAAAGGCAGGGCTTGTGCCAATACGGGTTGCAAATTATCCACTACTTTGGGCAAGGGCCCTTCAACACCTGCAAAACCCGTGCTGTTCCAAACGGCGGGGTACCAATGCGGGGCCCAAGGGCCGTCTTGTGGGTGGCCGCCTTTGGGCCAGCTTAACATGGCGGGATCATAGGGCAGGTTGATGGCACCACATAAGGTTTGCAGCATGGCTTCAGGATTGGCGCGAATATCGGCACTGTCGATAACAATCGGGGCTTGGCCCAAGTTTTGTGCAACTTGATCGAACAGTTCGGCCTGTTCTAGAAATCCGATGTCACTTAGGCGCGGGTTTTCGTGTTTTGCGTGATAGCTGGCTATAACCCTAGCGGGGTGGCGTATTAGAAAGATGTTTGTGACATCTTTCATCCATGTGCGGTCGATTGAGGGCAACATATGTTGGGTCATATGCTTTTGATAAAAAACAGTTTTTCCTTCAGTAAGCTTACCCGTAAGACGTTTGGCGATTTCTTTTGGGTCATGCTGCCATTGTGCTAAAATTTCATCGCGCATCGGGTGGTTTAAGCCAGTTTTCAACAAGTATGCGGCATAATAAGGTTCATCCCAAACCGCACAATCGGCACGCGCACCAAATGAATACATCATCGCAGTTGATAGGTTTCGTGGCCCTGACCACATGGCGATACGCATTATGCGGTCTCGGATGCGATTAGATCGGCATAAAGTGCACGAATGCGTTTGGTGACAGGGCCAAGTTCGGCGCTACCGATTTGGCGGCCATCTATTTCAGACACAGGGGTTTGTGCACCGAACGTACCCGTTAGAAACACTTCATCAGCACTGTAGGTATCGACCAGCGAATAATTGCGTTCTTGGCATTCAATATCGTTTGCGCGGCACAGATCAATTACCTTTTGTCGGGTAATCCCGTTCATGCAATAATCACCAGTACTTGTCCAAACCACACCTTTTTTGACTATGAAAAAGTTGCATGCGTTGGTGGTGTTCACAAAGCCATTAATGTCTAACATCAGCGCTTCATCTGCACCTGCTTTTTCGGCGGCGATACAAGCTAGAATGCAATTCAGTTTGGAATGAGAGTTCAATTTGGGGTCTTGGGTCATAGGTAACCCGCGCACGTGCGGTACTGTAGCCAGACGAATGGGGCGGGGCAGGGATGGTTTGGAATGTTCGCAGATAATCACCACAGTGGGGCCTGATTGCGACAGGGACGGGTGCTGGAATGGTTTAACTTTAACGCCGCGCGTTACCATCAAACGAACATGCACATCCGTTGTCATATCGTTGGCTAACCGTGTAGCCGCTAGGGCTGCAATCACACCCGCACGATCCAGCCCAATATCCAGATCAATCGCTTTTGCCGCTTCAAATAAACGGTCCATATGATCGTCCAAAAACGCCCATGTGCCGTTATAAAGTCGCAAACCTTCCCACACGCCATCGCCCAGCATAAAGCCGCTGTCATAAACTGAGACTACTGCTTGCGCGCGTGGCACGATCTGGCCATTTACGTAAATCATGATGTTTTCATTACGCTTGTCATTGGCGGCTTGGTGGGTGGTGACGTGATCGGTCATTTTTTACCTAAAATGTTTATGTTTTAATATTACTCACGATTAAAAAGGTGCATTGTCAATTATATTTTTCGCTATACGTATGTTTCTGAAAAGCGGTTAAATTTAACTGATAGGATATTATTATGGAAATTAACGCAGATTTTACGGCGCGCGCGTTGGTGCATTCAGAGGCAATAGACTGGCAGACCTCACCTATGCCGGGCGTTGAACGTCGTATGTTAGACCGATTGGGTGGCGAAGTGGCGCGGGCCACGACGATTGTGCGTTTTGCCAAGGGCAGCAAATTTTCTGCCCATACCCACACGGGCGGTGAAGAGTTCATTGTACTGGAAGGTGTGTTTCAGGATGAACATGGCGATTTCCCTGCGGGCAGTTATATCCGCAACCCGCCTACCACCAGTCATACGCCCGGTTCGGATGCGGGCTGTGTGATTTTTGTGAAGTTGTGGCAGTTTGACATGGATGACCGTACCCAAGTGATGATGGATATGAATAAGAATGCATCTGTTGATGCGGCGGGCCGTGACGGTGTGGCGGTGATGCCTTTGTTTAAGGATACCGATGAAGCCGTGACGATGGAAACATGGGGATCGGGTGCCAAGGTAGAGATGGACTTACCAAAGGGTGGAGAGTTTCTGGTGCTGGATGGCGGGTTTTCCGAAGGCGGCGATGATTTGCACAAACATTCGTGGTTAAGGCTACCAGTTGGGGCTTCTTTTAAAGCGGTTGCAGGCGATCAAGGTGCGAAGGTTTGGATTAAAACCGGGCATCTGCCCCATGCAAAAGCCCCTAAATAAACGATGGACACCGATGTAATTATTATAGGCGGCGGGCTGTCAGGCCTGGCCCTTGCCGATCATTTGCAACGTTTAGGTGTGGATTACCGGTTGTTGGAAGCGCGATCGCGTTTTGGCGGACGGGTTAAGGTTGCAAAAGTTGAGGACGGCTTCTTTGATCTTGGCCCGTCTTGGTTTTGGCCAGGTCAGCCGCGTATTGCAGACATGGTATCGCGATTTGGGCTTACGGTTACCGAGCAATATTCAAAAGGCACGTTAAGCTTTGAGGATGAACAAGGTGACGTACAGCGCGGGCTTGGATTTTCCTCGATGGAAGGGTCATACCGTCTAAAGGGTGGGATGAATTCACTGGTGACAGCTATAGTAGCAGGGCTTGACCCAAATAAAATACAGGCGAATGCGGTTGTAACGGCGATACATGATAACGGGCATATCACTGTAGATTTGGCTGATGGGCAATCTGTTACAAGTAGGAAAGTTGTTTTGGCGGTGCCGCCACGCGTTGCAGCTACAGTTAACTTTCAACCTGCTTTACCTGCGGCGGCACAAGGTGCGATGGCCGCTATACCCACATGGATGGCAGGGCATGCTAAGTTTGTGGCGGTTTACGATCATGCCTTTTGGCGGGACGACGGGCTATCTGGTGACGCGATGAGCAGGCATGGCCCATTGGCTGAAATTCATGATGCTACAGATGCCAACACCCAAAACGGTGCGCTGTTTGGGTTTGTGGGCGTGCCTGCAAGTGCACGCGCGGGACAAGGTGACGCGGTGAAGGCGGCGGCAATCGCACAATTAGGGCGGTTGTTTGGCAAGCAAGCACTGTCACCAAAACATGTGTTTTATCAAGATTGGGCGGCGGCCATTGAGACTGCAACCGCACAGGATTTCACACCGCCTAACAGTCACCCTAACTATGGCTTGCCTAATGCGCTGGCCAATTTATGGGATGGCCGTTTGCAAATGGGGTCTAGTGAGATGGCAGGGCAATTTGGCGGCTTTCTTGAAGGTGCGCTGGAAGTTGCGGAAAACCTTGCGGTTGATTTAAGTGAGTAACCAGCGTTTATTCAGATGTTAGGCTTGCTTCGAAACCTTTGCGGTCTGCGTTGATTTTTTCCAACACGTTGCGCAAGGCAAAATCGCGTTTATCATAAGCACCGCTCCAGATAATGATTTCCAGTAGAATGGGGGCAAGGTCGCGGCCTTTTTGAGAGAGGGTATAGATAAAACTGCGACGATTCTCTGGATCGCGGTTTTTTTCAATAATGTTTTCTGCCTCTAGATGTTTCAAACGATCTATCAGGATGTTGGTCGCAATTTTTTCTTCAGCTGCAAGGAACTCACTATAGGTGTTGTGACCGCGTAGCATAATTTCCCGAATAATCAATAAACTCCACCTGTCCCCGAAAGTGTCGAGGCCAAATGCAATAGGGCAGCCAGATTGGCGTTTTTGTATGTTTTTTCTCATAAATAATTTTTTACACAAAAGACTTGCAAAGTGCAAGTCAATTAAGTATGAAGATTACACCTTGCAAAATGCAAGTTAATATTTATTAGAGAGAAACCAAAATTTCTTTCGCAAAATCAACAGGTCAGAACCTCCACCTGACTGTACATAGAAAAGGAATACGTTATGAAAACGTTTAATAAAGCACTACAATCCGTGGCCGTTACAGCTATTTTGGCAACGACTGCTTTTGGCGGCTCTGCTAATGCAAGCTCTGAAAATGCGGTAAAACTATTGACTGCAAACTTTGAACCCCGTGAAGTCGTACAAGTAGAAGTAGGTGATTTCCATTTTTTACCGGGCCAAGTTGCACCTATCCATACACATGCAGCACCTGCTGTTGGTTACGTTGCAAAAGGTTCTATCATCTATCAAGTTGAAGGTGAAAAACCACAGGTTTTGCGCACAGGTGATGCGTTCTTTGAGCCAGTTGATAAACGTATTTTGCGGTTTGATAACGCGTCTGCAACGGAAGAAGCTATTTTTTTAGACTTTAACCTACAACAGGTAGGTGAGCCGTTTATCGTATTTGAGAAACCACCAACTGAAGCGATAGACCGCCGTACATTACCAACGATTGATCTAGAAGATAAGATTGTAGACCAAGTATCTGTTTATACCGCTGACCTGATTGCGGGCGGTGAAATTTTATTGGAAACCTCTGAACCAACAATGGGTGTTGTCGCTGAAGGTATTGTGGAAATTCGGGTTGAAGGACAAAAAACACTTCGCGTTATTGCAGGCAGTAGTTTTTCAATTCCCAGCTCACCGGACAAAGCGACAATCGTTAATGCCTCATCAGAGGTTCCTGCGAAAGTCATCACATTTCTTGTGAATTAACCCCCTGATGGCTGTTGATGAAAGAGCAAAGCGCGAAATGATTGCGTTTATCGACAACCCAGATGGCATCGAGTTGAACTGATTAAAGCCGTCTAAGTCTTTGGTTGGATTTATGCGATGCCATCAAAAGTCTGAAAATAAAGGAAAATAAAATGAAACATTACATCTTAGTACACGGCGCATGGGAAGGTTCATGGAGCTGGGACAAAACTTCACCTGTTTTGGAAGGCAATGGCCATAAAGTAACGGCGGTTGATTTGCCGGGCAGCCCTGAAAACAAGAAAGACATCAGTGATGTGACGCTTGAAAAATATGTGCAAGCAGTTGTCGATGTTATTGATCCATTAGATGAGAAAGTTATTCTTGTGGGCCATTCTATGGCAGGGGCGGTTATTTCCCAAGTTGCAGAACGCATTCCAGAAAAGCTGGAAAAGTTGATTTATGTAACGGCCTTTATGATGAAAAACGATGATAGTGTAATTGAGGTTATGCAACGAGATCCAGGTGGTGAATTTTTACCTGAATTGATATTTGCGCAAGATCAAAGTTATGCCACCGCAGCAGAGGCCACTTGGCGCAGCAAAGCTTTTCATGATGTTGATGCACAAAGTGTTTCGGAAGTGTTGCCCCTAGTTGATGGCTTAGCACAGGCAACCGAGCCGTTTATGGCGAAAGCATCTTATACTGCGCAGAATTTTGGTTCTGTGCCAAAGGTTTATATCCGCACAACATTTGACAAAATGTTATCAGTGGAAATGCAAGATGAACTGATTGCGCAATGGGACGTTGATGAGGTTCATAGCCTACCTTCTGGCCATTTTCCAACACTTTCAATGCCTGAACGATTGGCTACATTAATGTTGTAAGCGCAACATTTGAATAGGGCTGGCTTATTAAAACAAAGCCAGCCCTTTTTTTTAAACTCATAATGATGAAAACAAATGGTTGAGCCATCTTCAAGAGTGCTTTAAAGAGCGGTTCTTTGGATTTCACTGGCAGATAGGAATTGTCATTATGGAACGTTCTCAGCAACCAGCGACTTTGGGTATAGATTTTGGTACGTCAAATTCGGCGGCAGGAATTTTGGTGAATGACAAACCATATTTGATTGAAGTTGAAGCTGGTAAAAATACGTTACCAACGTCAGTGTTTTTTGATTTTGAAACCCGAAAAACCAGTTTTGGCAGTTTTGCAAACACGGCATTGATGCGGGGCGATGAAGGCCGGTTTATGCGGTCGTTGAAAAGCGTTTTGGGCACCTCTTTGATGCATGAGAAACGCCGTATGATGGGGGAAACCCTGACCTTTACAGATATTATCAGCCGTTTCCTTAGTGAGGTGAAAACCCGTGCCGAAGCAGCTTGTCATCAGAGTTTCGACTATGCTTTATCGGGGCGGCCTGTGCACTTTCATTCAAATGATGCGGTAAAAGATCAACGTGCATTAGAGGATCTAAAGGCATGTTACCTGCGGGCAGGTTTTAAAGATGTACAGTTTTTATACGAGCCAGAAGCGGCTGCGATTGCAAATGGCAATTTGGCACGTGATAACAGCATAGGGCTTATTGTTGATATTGGTGGTGGGACATCGGATTTTACAGTGTTTCAGATGCGCCAAAGTGGGGCAAGGAATGCGGCAAACAGGCTTGATGTTATTGCCAGCCACGGGGTGCGTATGGGTGGTACGAATTTTGATAAAGCCATAAGTGTTGACCACGTAATGCCGTTGTTTGGTAAAGGCTCATTTATTCGCACTGAAATGGGAAAAGGCGCTTTGGAAGCGCCAAATGCGATGTTTAATGAACTTGCGACATGGGAAAAAATACCGTTTTTATATACCAAAGAAATGCTGCGAACCGTTGAGCATTTTCGCCGTTTGGCACTAAATAAGCCCTTGTTTTCAAGGTTGTATTCTGTGCTTGAGCATCAATTAGCACATGAGGTGGCCTTTGCTGTGGAGCGGGGCAAAATACAGGCAAATAAAGCGGGTTCGGCCCCGTCAAAAATTGACCTTGGTTTTGTAGAACCTGAATTGGCGGCGGCTTTGACACAAGAAAACCTTGTGGCTTCTTTGGAAGAGCTTGCCGTAAATATTCAGACTTGTGCAATAGAGACTTTGAAGATGGCCGAATGCAATGCAGCACGTGTTGATACTGTGATATTCGTTGGCGGTTCCAGTTTGATGACGGTGATTATTGAGGCGATGAAAACGCTTTGCCCCAAGGCGCAACTGCAGCACAAAGATGCGTTTACGGCGATTGTGAACGGGCTTGCTATTGCCTCTTCCAATGAATTTGGAAAAAATTTATCTTAAAGCTCTTATTTTTGTTTGGGTTTCAAAATCACTTAGGGCACTTAGGAAGGTGTTGATATCCCAGTTTAAGGTATGGGATTGTTTATATCTGTCGGTAAAGCGTTGAACCAAAAAGGTATTTTCATTTTCCTGCGCTTTTGCAATGAATTCTGCGGCGTTATCACCTGTTAACACACAAGATTTTGTTCGCAGGCATTTTTCTGGCATCGCCCATATCTGGGTGCCATTTATTTCTAGCTGAAAACCTTGATCCTTGTACCGCGTACCGCGTTCAAAGCCGACTTCAATTTTATGGCCTGACTTTTCTGGTGTTACAAAAAGGAAAACAGCACCGAATTTAGGGCTGTCGCTGTAAACATCAACGTAGCGGATATAACATCTTTGCTCGATTGTGTTTTCAGACCCACGTTGGTCACAAACACTATCCCATTGGTCAAAAATTTCGTAATGGGTTGGCCGCCATTCACCTGCTGTATTATTACCAGCACGGTCTTGGGCGTGAATGGGCAATGTGATTGACGCCAGCATAAGTGTTAAAAAGCGTAGGGGCCGCTTTATCATTGTTACGGCGTCACACTGTTTCTGGCTTCTAAGCGTTCTAGGTTTACGATTGTAGAAAGCATTAAGCGATCTTGGCTCCAGTCAGCGGCTTCTTGTAAGACGAGGGATGTTAATATGACAAGTGCCATGCTGGGAAGTAAGAGCATTCGAAAGGCTTTACGTGACAAACGTTTGCGTCTTACAGGCTCAACGATAGCAATAACCCGTTGCTTAAGAAATTCCTGTGTACTTACCCCAAAAGGGCGCTGGTCAATATGAACAAAAGGTACGGCAGGCAAAGCAATGGAATAGCGATCGTCTTTACGAATACTGTTGCTGCATACATTCAGCAAACATTCACAATAAGTTAAAGCATCCAATTTTTTATTTGAGATCAATACTTGGTCGCAGGCTAATTCGCGTAGTTTTTGCACCTGACGTTTCCAAAGAAGAAATACCGGGTTCCAAAAAAACAGCGGCCTTAATGCTTCTTGGATGAATTCCCATTCAACATCGCCTTGGCGCATATGTTGAAATTCATGGTGTAACACAATCTTAAGATCGGTGCTGTTTGCCAGCATTCCAGAAGGGATGACAACATAGCGCGTTTTAAACCCGCGCGTTGAAAAAGGCACAAATGTTGTATCGCTTAACAGCAGTTTGAGGTCGCCAAACTGGCGCCATTGGTAACAGGAACGCAAAATGGCCCGAAGTTTGAAGATGTGTAATAGGGAACTGGCAAGACAAATGCTGAAACCCGCAACAAACAGGCCAACAATAAAGGTGCTGGCGGGTGTGTTAAGCGATAGAATATTTTGTGTGATCGTTTCGCGTAAGCCTAGGATTTTCTCAAATTCGGTAGCTTTAATTTCTATGTTACCATGTAGAAATTGGGCTACTGCAAAGTCGGATATGCTAATTGAGAAACTTGGTGAAATTAGACCTACTTGCATGAATACCGCTAATGCGAAGACCGCAAGCGGACTAAGGGCTATTGCTAGAAACATACCGTTCAGCAAACGTAATTGCATGACGTAAGCTAAAGGTGCCTTAAACTTTTTTAAAATATACCGCGTAAAACTCCATAGAAAATATGCGAAGATCAGCATAATATTTGCATTGATAAACGCGTTAAAGACGGTTTCAGCCGTTATCATTTTTCAACCTCCTATCTAGCAGAGCTCGAATTTCCTCTAGGGCTTCTTCGGACATTCCTGCATCATCTACAAGGCGTGCAACCAAGGATACGGGCGTGTCGTCAAACAGCTTTTCAGACAGGTTCTTAAGCGACCTTGACTGATAGACATCTTTTTCAATAGCGGGCTTATAGATAAAAGTTTTGCCCTTTTTTATACTTACCACAAAATTCTTTTGTTCCAAAATGCGTAAGATCGTGGCGGCAGAAGTGTAGGCAAGATTGCGGCCTTCAGCCAGATTGGCCAGAACATCGCGCACGGTTCCTTGCCCCAGTTTCCATAAATGAGACATGAATTCCAGTTCAACTTCTGTTAGCAATTCGGTATTCTTTTTACGTCTCATAGATACTCTATCCAAGTTAATTTAACTGAATTTACTAAATACTAAAAATACCGTTTTTCCAAGTAACATCTGTGTTTATACTTTCCAAAAACAAAACACGCCCCATGTGACGGCCAACCCAAGAGGTGCCCAAAGCGGCATTCCCATCAGGCCAAGCCATGCAAGGAAGATGTAAACAGAGCCAAGCAGTGAGATGAACAAACGGTCACCGCGTGTGGTTGTCAGGCCTAGAATACCTTTGCGTATCGCGCCGCCCGGATATTTAATTTCCAATATTGTCAGAATGCCCATTGCACTGAAAATGCCGATAAAGACCAGTGCCGTGGGCCATGTCCATGCCATCCATCCCAGCATCACACCCTCCCTAGGGCAAAGCCCTTGGCGATGTGGTTGCGCACGAAGTAAATCACGATGGCACCAGGGATAATGGTTAGTGTGCCAGCGGCAGCTAATAAGCCCAACTCATACCCTGCGGAAGATGCGGTTTTGGTCATCGTGGCGGCAATGGGTTTAGCGTAAACTGCGGTTAGGGTTTTGGCCAACAGCAGTTCGACCCATGAGAACATGAAGCAGAAAAAGGCGGCAACACCGACGCCAGCTTTGATCGAAGGCAGGAATATTGTGGTAAAGAAACGTGGGAAAGAATAACCGTCGACATAAGCGGTTTCATCCAGTTCTTTGGGCACACCGCCCATGAAACCCTCTAATATCCACACTGCCAACGGGATGTTGAACAGGCAATGCGCTAATGCCACCGCAAGGTGGGTGTCAAACAGGCCTACGGCGGAATAAAGTTGGAAGAAGGGTAGGGCGAAGACGGCGGCGGGGGCCATACGGTTGGTTAACAGCCAAAAGAACAGCTGCTTGTCACCTAGGAAACGGTATCGCGAAAACGCGTAGGCGGCGGGTAGGGCAACGGTTAGCGATATGACGGTGTTCAAGGACACATATATGATCGAGTTGATATAGCCCCAATACCATGTGGGATCGGTGAAAATCACGCGGTAATTGTCAAACGTCCATGTTTGCGGGAACAGCGAAAATCCTGACAGGATTTCACCAGTGGTTTTGAAACTCATTGCAACCAACCAATAGATCGGCAGCATCAGGAACAAGATGTAAATCAGTGGGATTAAGGAACGTTTGCGCATGGGTTCAATCCTATTCCGTGTCGTCTTTGGTCATCAGCGTGTAGAACAGCCATGACACAAAAAGGGTGATTGCAAAGTAGATCAGTGACATCGCGGCCGCTGGCCCCAAATCAAACTGGCCAAGGGCGATTTTGACAAGGTCGATGGAAAGTAAGGTGGTGGAGTTGCCAGGGCCACCGCCTGTTAGGACAAACACTTCGGTGTAGATGTTGAAGCTGTCCATAAAACGCAACAGAATGGCGATGGTCAGCACTTGTTTCATCTTAGGCAGCTGGATGTAACGAAACACCGCCCAGCTGGATGCACCATCAATTTTCGCGGCTTGATAGTAGGCGTCTGGAATGGAAACCAGCCCTGCGTAGCTGAGCAATACGACAAGTGATGTCCAGTGCCAGACATCCATCGTGATGATGGTGGCCCAAGCGGCAAACGGGTTTTGGGTCATGTCGTAATTGATGCCCAGTGTGGTGTTCATCAGATACCCCAACAGGCCGATGTCGGGCAGGGTAAAGATATTCCACATTGCCCCCACAACATTCCACGGGATCAGCATGGGCAGGGCCATGGTAACAAGACAGACGGGCACCCAAAAACCACTGCGCGGCATGGAAAGGGCGATGATGATGCCCAAGGGAATTTCGATGGCCAGAATGATTGCAGTGAATAGAAACTGGCGGCTCAAAGCGGCATGGAACCGTTCGGAATGCAGCAGCTTTTCAAACCATCCCAGCCCTTCCCAGAAAAACAGGTTGTTGCCGAAAGTTTCCTGAACCGAGTAATTAACCACAGTCATCATCGGTATCAGTGCATTGAAGGCGACCAATAGTAAAACGGGTAGCACAAAGAACCATGCTTTTTGGTATGGTTTTTTCATGGTGTAACCCCTTCAGTTTTTGAGGCAATCCAACCGTCACGGTAAAGTCGCGTTTTTGCAGGGTCAAAAGACAAGTGAACATTTTCGCCTTGTGCTGGTACTGGGCCGTTGACGACGGCCTTGATGGCAGTGTTGCCGATCATTGCGTCGATCACATTGTGACGCCCAACATCGGATACTTTTCGAATTGTTGCTTCAAGGCCCTGATCGCTGATTGAAACATATTCGGGACGTATCCCGATTTCAGATTTGCCTGTAAGGGTAGTATCAACCGCCCCTTCAAGATTGATTGAATTGCCCTGAAAAAATGCAGCACCTTGCTGCACATCACATGGTAATACGTTCATGCCAGGTGAGCCGATAAAATGGCCGACGAAAGTATGGGCCGGCCGTTCAAACAGTTCAACAGGTGTGCCGATTTGCACGATCTCGCCGTCATTCATAACGACCACTTGATCGGCAAAGGTCAGTGCCTCGGTCTGGTCATGTGTGACGTAGATCATTGTGGCACGCACTTTGTGATGTAGTTCTTTTAGTTTGGAACGCAGCTTCCATTTCAGATGTGGGTCTATCACTGTGAGGGGTTCGTCAAACATTACTACGTTTACATCTTTGCGCACCAACCCACGCCCCATAGAGATTTTTTGTTTATTATCAGGTGATAATCCTGCTGCCCGCTTGTGCAACATGTCGCTTAGTTCAAGCATTTCGGCTATTTCTGTCACGCGTTGTGTGACCGTAACCTCATCCATACCGCGATTGCGTAATGGAAATGCAAGATTGTTGTACACGGTCATGGTGTCGTAGATCACGGGGAATTGGAACACTTGTGCTATATTGCGTTGATCGGGGGGGAGCTGGGTGACATCCTTACCGTCAAACAGAACTTGGCCTTCGGAAGGGTCAAGCAGGCCTGAAATGATGTTTAACAGGGTGGATTTACCGCACCCAGACGGGCCTAACAGGGCGTATGCACCGCCATCTTTCCAATCCAGATCAATTTTTTTTAATGCGTAATCTTCGGGGGTTTTGGGGTTGGGGTAATAGCTGTGTCGTAGCTTTGAAAGGGTGATTTTTGCCATATTTCTACCCTACGCTACTATTGTGCCGTCGGGCGCAAAGTAAAAACAGTTGCTGGTATCCATGTAAAAATCACGCGTCGCACTGATTTCATAAGGGTGGGTGCCGTGGGCCAATGACACCCAAGTGTTATGCCCCATATCAAAGTGCGCACTGCTTTCAGAACCGCTAAGTTCTGTCACCAGAACGGTACCTGTCAGTGTCACGGATGTGTCCCCAGTTTGATGGGGCACAATATGATTTGGGCGAATTGCCACGGTATATTGGCCATCTTGCAGATTAGTGGCATCCCCTGTGAGCCCCCAAGAGGTGCTTTTATCCAGCGTTATGTTAGCGCCTTGTTTGGTGACGGTTGCGATATTAATTGGCGGGCTGGAAAACACTTGTGCCGAGGCCAGATTGTGTGGGTTGCGGTAAATTTGGGCAGTGGGGCCGAATTGGGTAACTGTGCCATCATCCATCAGCGCGGTTTTGCCGCCCAAAAGAAGGGCCTCTTCAGGTTCTGACGTGGCATAAATCACTACGGCCCCGCGACCTGCAAAAAGTTCAGGTAGCTGTTCGCGCAATTCTTCGCGCAGTTTATAATCAAGATTGGCCAGTGGTTCATCCAGAAAAACCGCACGGCTTTCTTTGGCAATGGCGCGTGCAAGGGCGGTGCGTTGTTGCTGCCCACCTGACAATTCTTGTGGGCGGCGGTTTAACATTGGGCGCAGTTGCAAGATGTCTGCGGCTTCTTCTACGCGGCCTTGAATTTCGGATTTTGCCATGCCTGCAACCTTTAGGGGCGAGGCGATGTTGTCGTAAACTGTCATGTGTGGGTAATTGACGAAAAACTGGTGAACAAGGCTGATATTACGTTTTTGGGTTGAAAGCTTGGTTACATCTTGCCCATCCATAAACATCTGCCCGCTGACTATTGGATCAAGCCCTGCCATCATTTTGATAAGGGATGTTTTGCCGGCACCGGTTTGGCCTAAAAGTACATTGAAATGACCTGGTTCAAGTATCAAGCTTGTAGCTTTGATATGAGTGACCCCATCAATGGCCTTTGTAATTTTTTCAAGCTTGAGCGTCATTTCGTTACTTTTCTGGGGATGTGTATAATGGCCACTAAATCTGCAAAATGCTGGGGCCCGAAGGCCCTAGCGAGGTAAGTTTGATTGTACAAACTCATCAGGGAGTTACTATTGTGCAGCCCAGCGGGCAACAAGATCGTCGTAGTTGACCGTCACACCTTGTGGTTTCTCGTTGTCCAAAGGTGGTTTTGCACCGCCATTGGCATACCAGAATGCCGCATCTTTTTCTTCGTTCAGACGTGGGCCACAACCACCATATACATTGGCGGCTTCATCAACTGCCTGCATACGTGCCATTGTGATGTCCATTTCACCAGCCAAACGATTCATCGCTTCTTGTGGGGTGAAAGCACCTGAATTCACGTCACCGATTTGCTGCCACCAGATTTGGGCCAGTTTTGGATAATCAGGTACGTTAATACCAGTTGGAGACCATGCCACACGATCAGGTGAACGGTAAAACTCGACCAGACCACCTAAATTAGGTGCGCGTTCAGAGAACGATGCGTGGTTGACAGTACTGTTACGGATGAAAGTCAGGCCAACATGGGATTTCTTTACGTCCACGGTTTTGGATACAGCAAATTGCGCGTATAACCATGCAGCTTTTGCGCGATCTTCAGGTGTGGACTTAAGAATTGTCCATGAACCCACGTCCTGATAACCAACTTTCTGGCCTTCTTGCCAGTAAGGGCCGTGTGGGGACGGGGCCATGCGCCAAAGCGGCTTACCGTTATCATCGACAGTGTTATTGCCTTCAGATTTGGGTTTCACCATGTCGGCAGTAAAGGCCGTATACCAGAATATTTGCTGGGCAACGTTCCCTTGGCTAAGTGCAGGTAATGATTGATAGAAATCAAAAGATGCAGCCCCCGGAGGCGCATAAGCCCGCAACCATTCATCCCATTTGCGAATGGCATATACCGCCGCAGGCCCGTTTGCTGCACCACCCCGGCTGACAGACGCACCTGATGGGTTACAAGAACCCGCTTCCATACGGATACCCCATTCATCAATGGGAATACCGTTTGGTTCACCTTTAGAACCGGTACCGGCCATAGACAGCCAGGCATCGGTCATGCGCCAGCCTAGATCGGGTGCGCGTTTGCCGTAATCCATGTGGCCGTAAATTTCCGTACCGTCGATTTCTTTGACATCCTTGGAAAAGAATTCTGCGATGTCTTCATAGGCTGACCAATTGACGGGCACACCTAATTCATAGCCGTACTTGGCTTTGAACTCGGCTTTTAGATCTGCACGGTCAAACCAATCTTTGCGAAACCAGTAAAGGTTGGCAAATTGCTGGTCGGGTAACTGATACAGATCGCCGTCTGGGCCTGTGGTAAATTGGGTGCCGATAAAGTCGCCCAAATCAAGGCCAGGATTGGTGACATCTGCAGCCGCACCTGCCATCCAATCGGTTAGATTGTATGCAAGTTGCAAGCGTGAGTGGGTGCCTATCAAGTCGCTGTCGTTGACATAGGCGTCATATAGGTTGCGGCCTGTTTGCATTTGGGTTTGCACCGCTTGCACTACTTCGCCTTCACCTAGAATTTGATGGTTAACCTTGATACCAGTGATTTCTTCAAAGGCTTTGGTCAACACTTCCGACTCGTATGAGTGCGTTGGAATACCTTCAGATAAAACGTTGATTTCCATACCAGCAAAGGGCTGTGCAGCTTGGATGAACCAATTCATTTCAGCCATTTGCGCATCTTTGCTAAGTGAAGATGGCTGGAATTCCTGATCGATCCATTTCTTTGCAGATGCCTCATCGGCTATTGCTGTAGTAGATCCCGCGACAACGGCTATAACCGCAACTGCGGAGAGCAGATACTTTCGCATCTTGTTTCCTCCCATTTGATTTGTTTAACACCTTTATAGTCAGTTTAATTTTGTGATTTTGTCAAACTAAATATTTAGTAGAAGTATATGATACTGATATTATTTAATATTTTCGACTACCAACAGAAAACCACCCCCTAAAGCTGGCGGGCTTTAGGGGGTGGTTCGTTGGTTTAAACAGCTCTTCGTTAAAGAAGGAGCGGTTATTTTCTAAGCATTTCTGCTTCGAATTTCTTAAGCGTCATACGTGCAGCTGTATAGGCTTCACGGCCATCTGCGAATGCCAGTTCCGGGAACAGTTCCAAGATCTCATTACGGCTTTCGGTATCTACACTGCCAAGTGCTTGATCGCCCGGTTGGAAGCTTTCTGTCCATGCCCCATTGGACAAAACAACTTCGTGGTTATCAAACATGATGTGGATGTAGCTTGTCGCACCAAGATTTACCGTTTGGATGCCATCACTTGGTTTCACAAGATGTTTAGCAGGCACCAGAACTTCTGGTTCATTGAACAACAATCCAACTTCTGGTTTGCTGATAAGTACCTTATGGTTAGGACTGACCAACAAATCACGCTCTGGCAATCCGTTACCCAAAGACCCTTTCTGGATCCGGATAGGTTGCAAGTGTTTACTGGCTTGAAGTTCAAGCGCAGACATTGGTTTGCACCCAACCCAGCGGATTTCTTGTGCGCCATTATCCCGTGTAATCACCTTATCGCCGACTTTTAGGTCTTCGACAGGCATCTCACCGCGTAGTGTGGCAATGGATGTTCCAGGTGTGAAGCAAGGAATGATGCGTTCAATTTCGGCAAAATCCAATGTTCCAGTAACAGTACCACCGGGTGCATCGAGGAATTCGATTGTACCACTTGTAGAGTCGCCATCTGCATCAACAGTTTCACCAGTAATTTGGAACGATCCTGCACCTGTCAGATCAAGCGTATCAAAATCAACGCCATCTGTACCACCGTCGATAACATCACCGTCGCCATCATCGGGACTGTCAACAATGAATGTGTCACTATCATCGCCACCATAAAGATCATCAGATCCTTCGCCGCCTGTTAGCACATCATCGTCTGCACCACCGTAGATTTCGTCGTCGTCGATACCGCCGTCCAAGACATCGTCACCGGCATCGCCGTAGATCACGTCATTATCGTCTTGACCGAAGATTGTATCGTCACCGTCACCACCGTGGATGGTATCCGTTCCGTTATCTGGCCTTAGATCAAGCGCATCAGGAATGTTCAGTGTGTCTGGGAAAATCGGGTCAAGACCACCATAAATCGTGTCATCACCGTCACCGCCGTCGATGTTATCAGCACCTTCACCACCAACGATGAAGTCATCACCGTCACCGCCGTCGATTTCATCGTCGTCGAAACCAGCATTGATAGTATCGTCACCGTCACCACCTAAAATGCTGTCCGCATCATCACCGGTTATGATGGTATCGTTACCATCGCCACCATCGACAAAATCGTTGTCATCCGATGGGTCGCTATCCGCAGGGAATATCCCAGGGTAGCCACGATCAGGTAAGGGGCTTAGACCAGAGGTATCAATAAAGTCATCTCCGTCACCGCCGTAGACTTCATCATCACCGCCACCGCCGTAAAGCGTATCGTTGTCATCACCACCATCAATAAGGTCGTCACCGTCAAGGCCGGTAATAAGGTCATCACCGCCGCCGCCAAAGAACTCATTTGAATAGATGTCGTTCGGGTTTGTACCTTGTTGGTCAAAGCCAGTTAGAACATCATCGTAATCTGAACCGATCACTCCATCGATACCGCCGAGGATTGTGTCATTATCGGCATCACCACCTGATAGTGAAGATGTTGAAAGATCAACGTTAACCGCAGAGTCAGAATTGCTGTAATCTAGGTTGTCATGATCTGCACCACCATTAAAGGCATCTGCACCATCACCACCAATAAACACATCGCGGCCTGTGCCACCATATAGTTCATTTGTACCTGTACCACCTGCAAGGGTGTCAGAACCCTGACCGCCAAAGACAAGATCATCACCAGCACCTGCGTCAACAACATCATCACCTTTATAGGCGTAAATAATATCGTCATCACCATCGGCGCCATCGATTGTGTCGTTTTGCGCATCAACAAATCCTGGCAACATTACATCGTTCGCATCGGTACCATCAACTGGGCCACCTTTTGTGCCACCAGTTCCGCCCGTGCCTTTTGTGCCACCAGTTCCGCCCGTGCCTTTAGAGCCACCTGAACCGCCCGTGCCTTTAGAACCACCTGAACCGCCAGTGCCTTTAGAACCACCTGAACCGCCCGTGCCTTTAGAACCACCTGAACCGCCCGTGCCTTTAGAGCCACCTGAACCGCCAGTGCCTTTAGAGCCGCCTGAACCGCCAGTGCCTTTAGAGCCGCCTGAACCGCCCGTGCCTTTAGAGCCACCTGAGCCGCCAGATCCGTTATTGTCGTCTGACCAATCAGAATAATATTGAGAAAGGGATTTGTCGCCGACACCACCCGTTACATAATCTGTATTTGAATGTGATGTGCCCGCAGATGAACCGCTACCGTTGGAACCTTTAGTACCCTTATGCTTTTTTGAACCGCCACTCATATTATTCTCCACTCTCTAAACAAACAAGAATGCGCAGTGCATGCTTGCTAATACCAAACTCAATATGGAAGCAAATCGCGATTACGATTGGCAGACACCCCACTGCCCAGAATACTTCCTCCAGACTGAAATTAAGACGATATGCCTGTAAAATTGCAAGAAAAAGCGGTACTTTTTCCTAAATTAGGCCACAAAGTTGTCATTTTTACAAACACATTTGAAGCATTTGGAAACAACGAATTCTTATCGAGCTCTTTGTATCTCTGACGTAAACAATGGAAAAATTTAAAGAAAAATTTTACCCATAAGTGATTCGGTTCTCCTAACTGGGCATTTGGGTGTTCAAAGTTCGATACACAAATGGCCCTTATAGCTGCCTTAATTTCACCCATAATGGTAGTATATGAATAAAAAAATAATTCAGGTTAAGTAAGCAGTGAAGAATGTACACACTATGGTTCAAATTTTAATAAGCAAACCACGACTGGGGCGCGCTTTTGAAAATACTGATAGGTTTGTTTGTCAATTCTTTATATCAGGCAGGATGTTATAATGGGCGCGAATGCACTAAAGCCAAAAGAAATAGCCAAACGGGTAGAAGCGTATTTTGATGAACGTGTAATGACGATAACAGCGCCGGGCGGAAAACGCCGTGGTAGTTATAGGGTCAACTTTAAAGACTGGTCAATGATCGTGTCGTGCCGCGACAATATTCAGCGCACACATTATGAAGCACATGTTTTGCAACAAATTCAAGATTTATGTGATACGTCGCCTAGGTTTCTTGGGTTGGATGGAAATCTGATGTTTCAATCTGATGTGGGAACCGTGCGGCTGGGGCAACGCGTGCAAGATTTAACTGCGCCTGCGCAAGAAGATTTAGCTGATAGGGCCGTGGCTGCCTTATTTGATGTACACAGAGCAGGGCGTGAAACCACTATGGCAGCTGACTTGCCGCGCCTTGGCGCAACTAATGACTGGGTTCAGTCATTTGTAAATGGATCTGATAAGCTGGTAAAAAAACTAAAACTGGATCCCGTTGATATTGGTAAGGACGCATTATGCGAATTTATTGGCACACCCGCTGTGCAGTTCGTTAAATGGGATTGTCGGTCTGGGAATGCTGCTGTTGATAAAACAGATAAGGTGCGTTGGTTTGATTTTGAATACGCAGGTGTGCGCCATGGTGCCGAAGATTTTGCTTGGCTGATAGCAGATGAAAACTGGCCGATTGCCCCTGAGACCATGATGAAGATTATCGAAGAACGGTTTGATGGCAACTACGGCCGCAGTTGGCAGGACTATAAAAGCTACTTAGAGGTTTATGGTGCATTGCATTCGATCAAACGAATTGTTTTGATTGTACGCAATGCGCAACGCAAAGGGTGGGTTACGCCAGAAAAAGCGCTTCATTATGATGATGTTGGTGTTAATCCCAAGCTGGGTCTTAGGTTGTGTGAGGTAGGCCAGTATCTGGCGGATCAAAATAAAATAACCGAACCTGTTGGTAAATTGTTAAATTCTGCGGCTGGGATGTTTGCGCGCACGATAGGTTAAGATAAAGTTAAGACAAGTGAAAACGGTACAATATTTTATATGTACGCTTGTTTTTCACTCTTATAATTGTTTGACCAAAAAATATGAAAATTGTCCTTGTCCCCAATTAATTCTGATGTAGGCTGAATACTTAAGTTTTAGTATGGGGCATTTTTGGACACTCACCACACTTCGATGATTTTTGATGGACACAATGATGTCTTGTTACAGCTTTACCGCGCAGGCGGTGTGAGTGCGGCAAGTAGCTTTGTTACAGGGCGCGAAGGCGCTATTGATATTCCACGTGCAAATGCGGGTGGTTTCGCGGGCGGTTTCTTTGCGGTTTACATCCCGTCACCCAGCAATCGTGATGAACGTGTTGATGAGATGTGCCAACCATCTTACGATTTGCCATTGCCTGACCCCATAGATTGGCAAGATGCGGTGCCTGTGGCTATGTCACAAGCGGCTATTCTGTTTGATTTGGAAAAACGTGGTGCTTTGAAGGTTTGCCGTACAGTGGCGGATATTCGTGGGGCTATGGCCGTAGGGATGATGGCGGCCATCTTTCATATTGAAGGGGCTGAAGCGATTGACCCTGATCTGCATACGTTGGAAGTTTTATATCAAGCGGGTTTACGATCCTTAGGCCCTGTATGGAGCAGGGAAACTATTTTTGGGAACGGGGTGCCATTTCGGTATCCTAGTAGTCCTGATATTGGTGATGGATTAACGGATCATGGTTTGCGTTTACTAAAACGTTGCAATGAGTTGGGGATCATGTTTGATTTATCTCATCTTAATGAAGCTGGGTTTTGGGATACGGCACGTCATTCTAATGCGCCGTTGGTTGCAACACATTCCAATGTTCATGCGATTTGCCCGCATTCGCGCAACCTGACTGACAAGCAACTGGCCGCCATTCGTGAAAGTGACGGCATGGTCGGTTTGAATTTTGCCGCTGCGTTTTTACGCGAAGATGGGCAGATGCTGGCGGATGTACCGCTTTCACAGATGTTGCGGCATCTGGATTATTTGATTGAGCATTTGGGCGAAGACCATGTTGGTCTGGGCTCGGATTATGACGGGGCGATTGTGCCGCAGGATGTGACATCCGTGGCTGATCTACCCAACTTAAGACAGGCGATGGTGGAGCATGGATTTAACGATGCGTTAATGACCAAGCTTTGCTTTGATAACTGGCTGCGTGTTCTGGAGAAAACCTGGGGGGAATAATCCCCGTGTAAGCGCGTAGTACAACATGAAACCAAAAGGAGAGGTTCTAACTATGAATGCATTTAACAAACTACTGATGGGTACGGCGATCGGCCTTGCTGTCAGCGTAACTTCGATTGCGGCATTTGCTGAAACACCGGGCAATATGCTGGTGATCGCAAACCGTATTGACGATATCACAACACTTGATCCGGCTGAAAGCTTTGAATTTGCCGGTTCTGACGTAAGCCGCAATATTTACGGCAAGCTGGTGAACTTTGATCCCCTGAACCTAGATGCGGGTTATAGCCCCGATCTGGCTGAAAGCTGGACAGTTTCCGACGATGGCATGACGATTACGTTTAAAATGCGTGATGGTGTTAAGTTCCATTCAGGTAATCCTGTGCGTGCCGAAGATGCAGCATTTTCATTGCGCCGCGCAGTTATCTTGAACAAGACACCTTCGTTCATTTTGACACAGTTCGGTTTTACCGCTGAGAATGCCAATGACACTATCAAGGTGGATGGAAACACTGTTTCGATCACAACTGACAACCGCTATGCGACATCATTTGTTTTGAACTGTCTGACATCTACTATTGGCGGTATCGTTGATAAAGAACTGGTTATGGCCAATGAAGCTGATGGCGATATGGGCAACACATGGCTGAAAACTAATTCAGCTGGATCTGGTGCTTATTCACTGGGTAGCTGGAAGCCGAATGAAAGTGTGACACTGCTATCAAATGCAGATTTCTATGCGGGTGCCCCTGCAATGGAACGTGTGATTGTGCGTCACGTACAAGAAAGTGCAACACAACGCTTGATGCTGGAACGTGGTGACATTGATGTGGCCCGCAACCTGAACCCTGAAGATATTGCAGGCGCACGCGGTGGTGCTGGAATTGCGATTGATGATGAGCTGCGTGGTCGTTTGATGTATATTTCATTGAACCAGAAACACCCTGAGCTATCAAAACCAAAGGTGCGCCAAGCGATCAAGTATCTGATCGACTATAAAGGTATGCAAGACAGCTTTTTGAATGGTCAATATGTGATCCATCAGAACTTCCTGCCTGCTACCTATCTGGGTGCCGTGAACGAAAATCCGTTCAGCCTAAACATCGAAAAAGCCAAAGCGTTATTGGCTGAAGCCGGTGTATCCGGGATGGAACTGGAAGTTGGTGTGCGTGAAGCGCAGGAACGTGTGGAAATCACACAATCCCTACAGAACATCTGGGCACAAGCGGGTATCAAGCTGAATATCACTGTGGGTACAGCGAAGCAAATTCTGGGTCGTTACCGCGCACGTGAATTGGATGTTTATATGGGTGCATGGGGGCCTGACTATCCTGACCCACACACTAATGCAGGTACATTTGCCTACAACCCTGTGAACACGGATGAAGCCAAAGCAACTGGTTTGTTGGCTTGGCGTAATGCTTGGGATACAGGCGGGTTGACTGCAAAAGTTGACGCAGCTGTAATCGAAGGCGACCGTGATGTGCGGGCCAAGATGTATCAAGACATTCAGTCTGAATTCCGTGACATCTCACCATTCGCGGTGATGTTCCAGAAGATTGAACAAACTGGCCGTAGTGAGAACGTGGAAAACCTTAATCTAGGTGGTGCGATCACGGCTGTTTCTTACTGGCCTGTGACGAAGTAATGGCGATAGCCAATGACAATGGGGAGGCGCACAAACGTGCGCCTTTCCCAACTTGGATTATGACTACAGTGCGCACGATAGGGTCTATCGCTGTGACAATGCTGGGTCTGATGTTTATAACCTTCATCATTGGCCGTGTGATGCCGATCGACCCTGTTCTGGCTATTGTCGGCGAGCAGGCTTCAAAATCGACCTATGATGCAGCTTATCAACAACTGGGGCTTGATCGCCCTGTTTTGGTGCAGTTTTTCTACTATGTTTGGGATGTGCTGCACGGTGATTTTGGCGACAGTTTACTGAATGCGCGCCCTGTGGTGGATGACATTAAACGGGTATTTCCCGCGACGATGGAACTGGCCACACTTGGGGTGACCATGGGCATTGTACTTGGCGTGCCTTTGGGCGTGGTTGCGGCTGTGAAACGCGGGTCATGGATTGACCAGATAGCGCGTGTTGTGGCCCTTGTGGGCTATTCAATGCCGATTTTTTGGCTGGGCCTGATGGGCTTGCTGGTATTTTACGGCATATTAGGCTGGGTCGGGGGGCCGGGCCGTGTGGGTATTTTCTATGTAGATGTTGTACCGTCTGTGACAGGTATGATCCTTGTGGACAGTATTCTGGATGGTAACTGGGAGGTGTTTAAGGATGCCTTTAGTCATATCGTGCTGCCTGCGTCTATTCTGGGCTATTATTCGCTGGCTTATATCAGTCGCATGACACGGTCATTTATGCTGGAACAGATGAGCGCGGAATATATTGTGACCGCGCGGGTTAAAGGTATGTCCGAGTCTGCTGTAATTTGGCGACATGCCTTCAAGAACATCCGAGTGCAGCTGATAACCGTGATAGCACTGAGTTATGCCAACCTGCTGGAAGGATCTGTGCTGACCGAAATTATATTCTCATGGCCAGGTATTGGGCAATATATTACCACGGCATTGTTGTCGGCTGATATGAATGCAGTACTTGGTGGTACTGTGGTTGTAGGGCTGGTTTTTGTGCTGCTGAATATTTTCTCTGACCTGCTTTACAAGGTCTTTGATCCGCGTGCAAAATAGGGGCTGGATATGAGCGAGACACAAAGTTTACGCGCGTGGTTATCGACTGATACTCCAACATCGCGCAGGCATGCACGCTATGCAGCTGCATATCAGGGGTGGCTGTCGTTCAGGTCAAACACGATGGCAATGGTTGGGTTGTGGATATTGATCTTTTTGGTCTTTGTCGCCTTTGCAGCCCCGCTGTTGGCCCCGCATGATCCGTTTGAACAGACGTTAAGCAACCGCTTGCAGGGTTTGAATTCTGACGGGCATCTTTTGGGCACCGATAGTTTGGGGCGCGATATTCTAAGCCGTCTGATCTATGGTTCGCGGATTACACTATTTATTGTAGGGCTTGTCGCTTTGATAGCCCCTGTTACAGGGTTATTGGTGGGAACTGTTGCGGGCTATGTCGGCGGTTGGACAGATACTGTTTTGATGCGTATCACGGATATTTTTCTGGCCTTTCCACGTTTGGTTTTGGCATTGGCATTTGTGGCTGCCCTTGGGGCTGGTATTGAAAATGCGGTACTGGCGATTTCACTGACCGCATGGCCACCTTATGCGCGTATGGCGCGGGCAGAAACGCTGACCATTCGATCATCCGATTATATCAGTGCCATTCAGTTGCAAGGTGCAGGGCCGATGCGGATTATCACCAAACACATCTGGCCATTGTGTATTTCTTCACTGATTGTGCGGGTCACACTGGATATGGCCGGCATTATTCTGGCCGCTGCGGGCCTTGGGTTTTTGGGCCTTGGTGCACAACCGCCCAGCCCAGAATGGGGTGCGATGATTTCCGAAGGTCGCCGCTTTATTCTGGATAGCTGGTGGGTGGCGACCGTACCTGGACTGGCGATTTTCACCGTGTCGCTGGCGTTTAACCTTCTGGGTGACGGGCTGCGCGATGTACTTGACCCAAAGGATGCCGAATAATGACGCTGCTGGATGTTGAAAACCTATGGGTAAAGTTTCCGTCGCGCCACGGCGTGTTTGATGCGGTGCGCGGCGTGTCGTTTACACTTGGCAAAGAACGCTTGGGCATTGTGGGCGAAAGTGGCTCTGGTAAATCACTGACAGGCCGCTCTATTTTACGCCTGATAAGGCCGCCGGGCATTATGACGGCAGATCAAATTTCGCTGGACGGCGAAGATTTGATGAAAAAATCCTTAAAAGATATGCGTGCGGTGCGTGGGCAAAAAATATCTATGGTAATGCAAGATCCAAAATTTTCTCTGAACCCCGTGATGACCATCGGTGCGCAAATTATGGAAGCGTATCAACTGCATAATTCTGCTGGCAAGAAAGTTGCCTATGACAAAGCCATAGAAATGCTGGAAGCCGTTTCTATTCGTGATCCAGAAAGGGTGATGCGGGCCTATCCGCACGAGATGTCAGGCGGTATGGGGCAACGTATTATGATTGCGATGATGCTAATCCCTAACCCTGAAATTCTGATAGCGGATGAACCTACTTCGGCATTGGATGTGTCAGTGCAGCGGCAGGTTTTGGATATTATGGATAATTTGGTTAAGGAACGCGGCATGGGGCTGATCTTTATCAGTCACGATTTGAACTTAGTCGCGGACTTTTGTGACCGCGTGTTGATTATGTATGCAGGGAGGATTGTCGAGGTGTGCGATGCGAATAAATTGCGCGAAGCCAAGCACCCTTATACCCAAGGGTTGCTGAATTCATTGCCGAGACTTGGTGAGCCCTGCGCGCGCCTAAAAGTATTGCAACGCGACCCCGAATGGTCAGAGGCACCTAGTGTGAGTGGCAGAATATGAGCATGATAAGCGTTGACAACCTGAACGTTTGGTTCGGGAATGGCCGCGACCGTGTTGATGCGGTCAAAGGCGCGACGTTTGCGGTAAAACGCGGCGATAGTTTTGGGCTGGTGGGCGAAAGCGGGTCGGGTAAATCGACGATTTTGCGAGCGATCACTGGGCTTGCCCCTGACTGGAGCGGCAAGATCACTGTTGACGGGCAAGTGATTTCTGGCCGCCGTGAAAAGACGTTCTACAAAAAAGTACAAATGGTATTTCAAGATCCGTATGCATCGCTACATCCACGTCATTCTGTGGATCAGGTACTGGGTGAAACCCTGCAATTACATGGGTTTACGGATATTGACGTCCGTGTGGTCAAATTACTTGATGATGTCGGGTTGGGCGCAAAATTCCGCTTTCGCTATCCGCACCAACTGTCTGGTGGGCAACGCCAGCGGGTGGCGATTGCGCGGGCTTTAGCACCTGAACCAGAGATCTTGTTGCTGGATGAACCAACTTCGGCATTGGATGTATCGGTACAGGCGGAAATCCTGAACCTGCTGGCGGATTTGCGTGTTGAACACGGGCTAACGTACCTGATGGTGTCGCATGATTTGTCGGTTGTGGGCCATATGTGTGACCAGTTGGCTGTGATGAAAGACGGTGAAATTGTCGAGATCATGGATGTGGCATCTTTGCGTGCAATGAAAGCGACGCATCCATATTCGAAACATTTGCTGGAAGCGTCTGTGTAGATCCATGTCACTTAGTAAGCTTATAAACGCTGTTAGATTAGGCGCATTTAGTTTGATATTTTACCTAATACCGCAACTATCTTTCGCGGACATGCACACAACCGAGCTAACTTTCCTTGAAAAAGCTATTGCGGAAGGCCTGCTTTCAGTCAGCAATTTAGAGGTTGCAGGAATTAAAAATGTTTCGATCGGAAATGAAATAGGGCGCGAATACATAAAGTTACGAATGTTGCCTACCCAAGCCAGAGTTAACAGAGGTAATCGTGCTGAACTAAGCATTAATTTCCCTTATGAAATAGGTGATAAGGTGATCTATGAATGGGATATGCGTATCCCCAAATATTCACAAACTGACGCGCCGTTAAACAGGTGGTGGATTTTAGGGCAATGGCATGACCAGCCCGATGTGAACCAAGGCGAAAACTGGAATGGGTTCCCTGATAGAAGCCCAACAATAGCACTAGGGTACGGGGTGAAAGATGGGCGTGATGTGCTTAGCCTGTCTTATGGTGCGCCTGACTTAAAGCCTATCGATATTATGCCGATAAAGCGCAACCAGTGGTACCATATTCGCGCTGTTATCGAATGGGCTGCAAATGATACAGGCAGCATCCTAGTCTTTGTTGATAACATGGACACACCATTTGCCAATGCTACGGGGCGAAATATGCATAACGCATACCAGCATTATATAAAACTGGGCATGTATCGCCATCCAGAAATTCAAATCACAAGTGAGATACATATTGATAACGTGCGTATTCGGAATGGAAACTAAGTAAGGATGCAAGCCGTGTCTGTTCAAAATAAATATCAGTGATGTTATTTATCCCAGAACCGCCACCATGGTCGCTTACGGCTGAATTTATAGCCATATGTTTCTATATCATCGGTGTAAATTTCAGCTACTTTTGCCACTAGTTCATTGGAGTATACGGTTTGATAAGGGCGGTGTTTGGACTTGTTTTTGACAGGGATGGTCTGGCGCGGCAGTGATAAATCACCCATCACTGCATCCATTTCGTTTTGCAGGTTTTCAAATAGACAGATTCGATTTACAAACTGTTTGCCGCCTATATGAGTGTAAATAACTTGGGAAAAAGCGTGGGTTTGGATTTGTGGGTCACAGCAATGAGCATTAAAGTTCTCAATAAAGTCGTTCAAACCCAATTTGAAATATGAAGCGCAAGATAGGGCGCGATCCCATGGGTTTCGCACAACGCTAAATATCTAGTATTCAGCTAATGCTTCATCAGTAACGGTATCCAGCCATACTTTAAAAGGTACTGGGTGGTCTTTATAATGAATGATATTTGGAATGGACTTTTCCATTACATGACGCAAAATACTGGTGCCAGCAACCTTTGGTGCCTTCATGTAAATAAACTTCAGCTCTGGATTGACAATAATACAACCTGGATGGGGATGGTTACGCAAAGCGTCTGCAAGCCCTATTCGGGTATAATTTTCTGTCCGATCCATACGTTGCATTCCTTATAATGTTCGATCCAAATATGACCATATCAACATATGCAATATTATAGGATAAATATAAACTATGATTCTTGAATTGCACGTTGATTATACGGTTTGGATAATACTTTGTTGTCATGATTTAAAGAATTTTAATACTAAACATGTTAAGAAGATTGATGGAGCCTAGGAGGAACGCTGTTTAGGATCAAGTTTCGTTTATATTCAATGGCTTAAATATAGTCAATTTTGACTGCTGTAACAACCCACTGTAACACTTTTTATAAACCTATGGTAACTTAAACGAAGACAATTTGTGCGTGTAGCTCGGTCAATTTTTATGTGGCTGCGCAGCAAGGGGTAAAGAGATTGCTTTCGACGAGTTTAATAGGCAACACTTTTGAGAAGATTGAAAGGTACTTAAAATACATGATTTATGTATGGATCTGTCGCGGAATTGTGCCGCTCCTTTAACCGCGTATTATGCGCAAAAGGAGAACGACTATGCGCTGCACGGCAGGCGAATGCGTAGTAATCGCCGAGACTGGGAACGAAAAGCACAACAGAATTTAGACAGGAAGCGGTCAGGGTTGCACTGACGAGCGGGCTCACACGAAAGCAGGTAGCGTCCGATTTTGGTATCGGATTTTCGACATTGAGAAAGTGGATACCGCAAGACCAGAAGAATCCTGAAAAGCCGGCCGCTCAATCCGAGCTAGAGTATGAAAACGCCAAACTTCGCAAAGAAAACCGCCTTCTGCGTGAGGAGAGGGAGGTGTTGAAAAAGGCAACACAGTTCTTCGCGAGCCAAAAACCCCTCTCACGTATGTAAACATGCGCTGCCGGGCAGTATATGAGGCTTAGGTGTGTCGAAGAAAATAGGGCTATACTACCGACCGAACGATTGTGCCAAATTATGAATGTCAGCCCGCGTGGGTATAGAGCCTATCGATCCCGTCCAATCAGTAGGCGGCAACGCCCTTCTCGGCGATGCAAGCATCGCCTGTCAGCTTTAGGTCGTCGATATTAGCTATGTTTGGGCACAAGAAGGTTGGCTGTATCTGGCCGCGGTTTTGGACCTACATTCGCGACACGTAATCCACTTTCATGGTTTGCATGCAAACCACTGCCGTGCAGCGGGTTGGGCTGTCAGCAACCGAATGAAACGTGATTCACTGACCGGCAGGTGAATGGATCATTCACTGAGGGGTTGGCTATCGTGCATTGGATATGGCTGTGGCTTTGCGCCGGCCACCAAAGGGATGCATCCACCACAGTGATCGCGGCAGCCAAT
>CAJXSR010000023.1 GCA_913061275.1 uncultured Paracoccaceae bacterium
AATACTACGATGCTTGGCTGCCAATGAACATCGAGCGTGTTTGGGCTTTTTACCATATGGGGTGGTAGGAACCCCAGCAAGGGGCGACACCTAAAAAGCGGCCATTGCAATGACAGTGCTGTTTGTTGTTATTCTTCCCATAACTTTTTAAGGATACTGGCATGGGCAAATTCACTGGCGGTTGCTTGTGCGGCAAAGTGCGGATTGTAGCTGTGGGCCGCCCAAATAGAGTTGGCATTTGTCACTGTCTGGATTGTCGCAAGCATCACGGGGCGCTTTTTTACGCATCTGCTGTGTTCCCTCAAGATGCGGTGACTGTAGATGGCAAGGTACAGGGCTACAAAGGGCGGTTTTTCTGCCCTCGTTGTGGTTCGTCCGTTTTTGCGCGTAGTAATGACGAAATTGAAATACACCTAGGATCGCTGGATGCCCCTGACCAACTGATACCAACCTACGAAAGCTGGACCATCCGTCGCGAGCGCTGGTTGCCGCCGTTTACGCACATAAAACAATACGACCGTGATCGTGATGCCACGGGCCCCTATGAGGAATAGATAGCGCGAACGGTGCGAAGGTGCAGCTCATACTTATGGATTTGAGACGAAATAGTAAATTGTTAACAAAGTGCCAAAAACAATCACACCAATCCTGAGCGCCTTTTGGGGAACACGTTTTGACATTGAGCCACCAAGATACCCGCCTACCGTGGCGCCCATCATCATAATGATCGCATGGGGAAGTGAAACCGCACCGCTGAAACCATAGACGGCAACAGAGACCAGGCTGATTGCCGCTATGATGCTATTTTTCAGTGCGTTTGAGATATGAAAATCATCGTAGCCGCTCAAGACAAGTGTCGCCAAGATTATCTGGCCAAGACCAGCACCAAAGTAACCGCCGTATACTGAAAACACAAAAAGCAGGATCATCGGGGCGATTGCACCTCTATTTGCGGGCCTTCCGTTTTGCCGTTCAACTGCGCGCCGAATATAAGGGGCAGTTGCGAATAATACTGTCGCAAATCCCATCAGATAGGGGACAAGGGACGTAAACAAGTCACCGCCAAGGTTAACAAGGGCAAGTGCCCCTATAAGACCGCCCATGGCCCCAATCACGAGTAGTGCTATTAACTTGCGCCCAAGTGCCTTCAGTTCCGCCCGAAAGGCAGGAAGTGCGGCAAAATTACTTGGAACCAGCGCCACAAAGTTAGTGGCATTGGCCACAAGAGGTGGAAGGCCAGACAACATGAGCGCAGGAAATGTAAAAAATGTTGCTCCGCCGGCCACGGCATTCAGGGCACCTGCGGCGACCCCAGCTACGAATAGAAGTAGCGTCATTCCAAATCCAAGATCAAACATGCGACAATCACACTTTATTTCTGCATCGTGCACAAGGCTTATCCCATGCTGTTGAAAACGGTGTGCTAACAATTATGCAAAAAGAAGATATTTGCCGAACGGAAGATTTGCCTGCCGCCCAAAGTGAATAATATTCCGTGTAAATGCCTTTGCATCGATGCACCATTTTTTGCTACACTAAATGCCAAGCTACACGCGGTTTAAAAATGCAAATTGATGGCAGTTGTTTGGGTAACTGTCGTAGTGATTGGGAACTTTATTTAAAGAACTTGACAAGCCCATCCTTTATATAGCGTATATCGTCTTTCAAATTTTCACACAGATTTTGTATTGTTAAGGGAAAAATATTATTGTGAATAAATTACATAAAATTTCTCATAGTGTCATCGTCCAACGTATGAGGCCTCTTCAAAAAAAAGCTGCGGAATTAATAATCAGTGATATTTTAAAAGGAAAATCTCCTGTCAGTATTGATGGTGCTATTAGAAAGTATGCGTTACGTTTAGGGGATGGATTTGAATTTGATACTGGAAAAGGTTGGCGCGGAGAAATTCGCGAAACTGCTATTTTTTGCTTGATAAATAATGGTTTTAAAAAGGCTAAAGTTGTTGAAGAAAAATCCGGCAAACTCAGTAAGTGGTCTAATAATGAAAACGAACTGAGGGCTGGAGCGGACCTTGAAATCCTGTATGGAGGTCTAATATCCAATGCTGCCCTTGTTCAAGAAATAACAAACGCTATGCATAAATGGGATTTGGGAGATGGCCCTGAGGCTGTCTATGTATACGGCGACTCAGTTTATGACAATTACAAGGTTGGTTTTTTAAAAATTGGGCGGCACCAAAGCAGTGAAGTAAGTTCTGTAGCAAACCGGATAATCGAGCAATTCGGCACTGGAAATGCTGGTAAGCCTATTGGTAAATTACTTGTTAAAACTCCTGATGCCAAAGGTCTCGAAACAGCTCTGCATAGAGAGTTTGCAAAAAAAAGGTTAACAGGAGGGATAGGAACAGAATGGTTTGAAGTTACGATTGATGAGATATTAGACAGTAGAACCATTAAAAATTTCGTGACACTTGGTAAGCCTAAAATTTAAGAAATTAATATCTTGTACTCCGATTTTAACGCAAAGGCTATGCGAGCCGCAGATCCGACCGATGCAACGGTTTGCAGATTGATCAAAAAGCAAGATCTCCTCTATTCGCCCCCCATACCCTGCTTCCCTAATTGACCCCACACCAGACTTTGCCTAAGTAGAACACCAAACACACCACCCCAAAGGGCAGGCTTATGGCGACGGATAAACCCAGATCATTTCAAGAGATTATTTTACGGCTTCAGAATTACTGGGCTGAACATGGCTGCGCGATTTTGCAGCCCTATGATATGGAGGTGGGTGCGGGTACTTTTCATCCAGCTACCACGTTGCGATCACTGGGTAATAAACACTGGGCTGCGGCTTATGTGCAACCTTCACGCCGCCCGACAGATGGGCGGTATGGCGAGAACCCCAACCGTTTGCAGCATTATTACCAGTATCAGGTCATCATCAAGCCAAGCCCGCCTGATTTTCAAGATCTATATTTAGGGTCGTTGCAAGCCATAGGGATTGATATGGAATTGCACGACATCCGTTTTGTCGAAGATGACTGGGAAAGCCCAACATTGGGCGCCTGGGGTTTGGGCTGGGAAGTTTGGTGTGACGGTATGGAAGTATCGCAATTTACCTATTTTCAACAGGTTGGCGGCTATGACTGTCACCCAGTGTCGGGTGAATTAACCTACGGGTTGGAACGGCTTGCGATGTATGTTTTGGGTGTGGATCATGTGATGGACATGCCGTTTAACGCACCTGATGCGCGTATCCCTTTGAAATACGAGGATATTTTCAAACAAACCGAGCAAGAATATTCACGCTGGAACTTTGATGTGGCTGATACGGATATATTGTTGCAACATTTCAAAGATGCCGAAGCCGAATGTGCGCGTATTTTGGCGGCACCTCATATAGACCCCAAGACGGGTCAGAAAATTATCATGGTGCATCCCGCCTATGACCAGTGCATCAAGGCCAGTCATTTGTTTAATCTGCTGGATGCACGTGGCGTTATTTCTGTCACAGAACGCCAAGCATATATTGGGCGGGTGCGTGCGTTGGCCAAGTTGTGTGCAGATGCGTTTGTGCTAACCGATGCGGGCGGGGCAGCGGCGTGAGCGGTAAGCCCATTATCATAGTATTGTTGCTGTTGGCTGCTTTTGCGGGGGTTGGTCTGTGGTATTCGATTGAGCGGGCTTATTACACCGCTGTCACGGGTGTTGTTGCGGTTTCGGTTAACGGTGTTTTGCAACCTGTCAGTGACTATCAGGGGATTGACGCAGATACCTCACCCCTGAAAATGCGGGCTTGTTTCAAGGTTAACTGGGCTTATGTGCCGTCAGACGCGCTTAAAGCCCAAGCGACACCGTTGCGCGCACCACGTTCTTTTGACTGTTTTGACGCAGGAAAAATGACGGCTGATTTACAATCAGGGGCGGCCACTGCAATTTTAGCGGATGAAAATCACCCTTATGGGTTTGATACTTATATCACCCAATATCCCGATGGTCGCGCCTATATGTGGCGTCAGATCAATGCGTGTGGTGAGGCGCAGTTTAGTGGCAACGATTTGCCCGAAGGTTGCCCAAACCCTGCTGAATTTTTACAAAGCTACATCGAACGAGAAGTGAATAATCATGGCTGATTTGCTGTTAGAACTGTTTTCCGAAGAAATTCCTGCACGTATGCAGGCCCGTGCGGCGGATAATCTGAAAAAGCTGGTGACAGATGCTTTGGTTGATGCGGGGCTGACATATGGCTCTGCTGCGGGCTTTGCCACGCCGCGTCGTTTGTGCCTGACCGTTGAAGGCTTGCTGGCGCAAAGCCCTGATGTGCGCCAAGAACGCAAAGGCCCGCGTGTAGGCGTGCCTGAACAAGCATTGCAGGGATTTTTGCGTGGTGTTGGGCTGACTGTGGATCAGTTGGAAATTCGCGATGATAAAAAAGGCCAGACCTATTTTGCGGTGATTGAAAAGCCAGGGCGCCCTGCGGCTGATATTATTGCCGAAATTATCCCGCAAGTGATCCGTAATTTCCCTTGGCCGAAATCAATGCGCTGGGGGCAGGGTACGTTGAAATGGGTGCGCCCGTTGCATTCTATCCTATGTGTGCTGTCTGCCGATGATGGGGCAGAAGTGGTAGGTTTTGATGTGGACGGCATTGAAAGTGCTAACCTGACCGCAGGCCACCGTTTTCATGCGCCTGAATGGTTTAGTGTCAACAATTTTGACCAATACCGCGCTGAGTTGAAAAAAGCCTATGTGATGCTGGACGCGCAGGAACGCGCCAATCACATTTGGGAAGATGCCAAAAACATGGCGTTCGCAAGCGGTCTGGAAGTGGTGGAAGATGCAGGATTGTTGGCAGAGGTTGCAGGCCTTGTGGAATGGCCTGTTGTGTTGATGGGCGATATTGCCGATGACTTTATGGACCTGCCGGTTGAAGTGCTGCAAACATCGATGCGTGAACATCAGAAGTTTTTCAGTGTGCGCAATCCTAAAACGGGACGGATAGAGAAGTTTATCACAGTGGCCAACCGTGAAACTGTCGATCATGGGGCGACTATTTTGGCTGGCAACCAAAAGGTGCTGTTTGCGCGTCTGTCTGATGCGAAGTTCTTTTGGGAAAATGACCTGCGGATGTCACTGGATGATATGGCGGCAAAACTTTCAAATGTGACGTTTCATAACAAACTTGGCACACAGACCGAGCGTGTTGCGCGTATTTCTGCATTGTCCCGTGAAATTGCGCCTGTTGTGGGGGCTGATGCCGATATGGCAGAGGCGGCAGCGAAAATTTCCAAGGCTGATCTTATGTCTGAAATGGTCTATGAATTCCCTGAATTACAAGGGGTTATGGGTAAATATTATGCGCAAAAGTCTGGGTTGGATGATGCCATTGCTGACGCTTGTGAGTTGCATTACTCGCCACTTGGCCCGTCGGATATAGTGCCAAATGCACCTGTTTCTGTTGCCGTGGCATTGGCTGATAAGATTGATACGCTGACAGGGTTTTGGGCGATTGATGAAAAACCAACTGGGTCGAAAGACCCGTTCGCGCTTCGTCGCGCCGCATTAGGCGTTATCCGGTTGATATTAGAGAATAAAGTACGGTTTAACTTATCTTCCCACATAGACGCTGAATTGATCCGTCATAAAGTATTTTTGGACCGTAATACTGATGTTGCGAAGGAAGAGTTCCTTGAAAAGGAACTTTTGCGCGAAATTGCAGATCATGGGGTGTTTGGGGCAGCATTACAGGCGGTATTGGATGCCGTGTTGAAAAAAGGCAAAGAGACATTTTCTGAAGATCAAGTTTGGTTAGAGCATTTACTGGAAAGTATCCCCGAAAATTGCACCAACTTATTAAACTTCTTCCACGACCGTCTAAAGGTTTACCTAAAAGACAAAGGCGTCAGCCACGACATCATAGATGCCTGTCTTGCGATGCCAAACAATGATGATTTTATGCTTTTGGCAAACCGTGCCGAAGCCTTACAGGTTTTCATCAAGACTGATGATGGCACCAATTTGTTGCAGGGTTTTAAGCGGGCGAATAATATTTTGACACAGGCAGAGGCCAAGGATGGTGTTGAATATTCCTATGGGGCGGATGTGAAATATGCTGAAACCGATGTCGAACGCACTCTGTTTGCGGCCCTTGCCACGGCGGATGAAGCCATTGCGCCTGCGATCAAGGCAGAGGATTTCGCCACGGCTATGGCCGCTATGGCAGGGCTTCGCGCACCCATCGATGGGTTCTTTGACGCGGTCAAGATCAATGCTGACAGTGATATTGTGCGGCGCAATCGGTTGAACCTTTTGGGGCATATTCGCAAAACTATGGGTCAGGTTGCGGATTTCACGCTTATCGAAGGTTAAAACCGCGACAGATCAAACACTTGTCAGGCGTTTCTAAATGGCGTTAGACTAAAAGTCACATCAATGAGGGCCGTTATGGCAGATTTTCCACGGATATTGGCTTTGACATCAGGGGCAGATGCACCTGCAGAGGTTTATGGCGCACGCGCAGCAACCCAAGTGACTTTGATGGGGGCGGGCCTGCCTGTGCCAAAGGCATGGGGTCTGTCGGTGGATGCGGTTAAGGCGATTGCGAATGAGGATTTCCCAGAAGAGTGGCCCTTTCTTGATGAACTTTCAACAGGGTGTTTGGTGTCTGTGCGTGCAAGCCCGCTTGAACGGGTTTGGGGGGGGCCAGATGCCCTGCTGAATTTGGGCATGAACCAAGCCACTTGTAACATTCTGAAAGCCCCTTTGGGCGAAAATGCTGCACTCGCGCTATATGCACGATTTGTGCAAGATTATTCGGTAAAAGTTGCTAGATTAGACCCTGAATGGTTCGAAGAATTATATTTACTGCACACCAAAAAAAGTAAAGTTGATTACGCTGCCGTGCTTGGATCATCGCTGGCGCTTTATGACCAGAACGTAGGTGAGTTGTTTCCACAAGAACCTGTGCGCCAGCTACGCAAAGCATTGCGCTCTTTTGTAAAGGCGTGGGATGGCACAACCGCACGTATTTTGCGTATGGCGCAAGGTGCGCCTGCAAATGCAGGGCTTGGGTTGATTGTGCAAGAAATGGCATTGGGACTTGGCCGTGGTGAATGTGGTGCAGGCGTTGGGCAATTTATTTCTGTGCAAACAGGTGAAACAATGGCGCATGGTCGCTATTTGTCGCAATCCCAAGGGCGCGATGCACAAGAAGACCAAGCCAAAGCACATTTTCTAAGTAAAGACCCGCGTGGCCCGTCATTAGAAGATGTATATCCTACAGCGTTGGCCGAGTTAAAAGATTATTCAGAAACTGCGCGCACTGCATTTGGTGATGAGATGCAGCTGGAATTCACTTTGCAGGACGGTAATCTGGCAATATTGGATGCAACCACGGCTGAACGCTCTGTCAGGGCTGCCGTGGCAATTTCGGTTAAGTTGGTAGAGGCTGGCATATCTAGCAAAGAAAATGCATTGCTGGGGATTGACCCACGCAGTTTAAATGAGGTCTTGCATCCTTTGGTAGACCCAAAAGCGAAACGCGAAGTTTTGACCAGTGGTATTTCGTCAAGCCCGGGGGCTGCAACGGGTAAAATTGTATTTACCGCTAATGCGGCACAGGCAAGTGCGGCACGTGAAGAACCCTGTATTTTGGTGCGTGTAGAAACCACACCTGAAGATGTGCGCGGAATGCATTCAGCCCAAGCGGTTTTAACAGCAAAAGGCGGGCGTGACAGCCATGCGGCAGTTGTTGCACGTACCATTGGTGTGCCTTGTATTGTTGGTGTGAGCGACATGAAGGTAGATGTGCGCGGGAAAAACCTAACCCTACCGGGCGGCGTGGTTTTGCATGCAGGTGATACCATAACAGTTGATGCGGGTTTGGGTGAGGTTTTGCTGGGGTCACCAAAGCTTGTGCAACCCAATCTTGGCGGCGCTTTTAACACATTTATGGCTTGGGCGGATGAGGCGCGTGTACTTGGTGTGCGGGCCAATGCCGATACGCCACAAGATGCCCGTATTGCTCGTGACTTTAATGTTGATGGCATCGGGCTGGTGCGTACCGAACATATGTTCTTTGAAGCGGGCCGTTTAAATGTCATGCGAGAGTTGATTTTTGCAGATGTTGACAGTGATCGCCAAGCGGCACTTGATCTGTTGCTTCCAATGCAACGTTCTGATTTTGTTGAATTGTTCAAGATAATGGAAGGCCTGCCAGTTTGTATTAGGCTGCTTGACCCGCCTTTGCATGAATTTTTACCGCAATCACGCGATGAAATGCAATCCCTTGCAGACGCTATGGGATTGCCGCTTTCCAAAATTACCGCGCGGGCCGATGATTTGCGTGAGTTTAACCCTATGTTGGGTACACGCGGCGTGCGCTTGGGCATTATGGTGCCAGAAATTTACGATATGCAATCACGGGCAATTTTTGAAGCGGCCGCGCAGATTTACAAAGAAAGCAATATTAAAGTTGTGCCAGAAATGATGGTGCCTTTGGTTTCTGCCAACCGCGAAGTGGAATTGGTGAAATCTGGTGTGGATGCGGTTTTTGCAGCTGTGAAAAACGAAACTGGTGTGGATTTGACCTATTCACTGGGGACAATGGTTGAAACACCACGTGCAGCATTGCGTGCAGGTGATATTGCCCGCAGTTCTGAATTTTTCAGTTTTGGAACCAATGACTTAACGCAAATGACATATGGTCTTAGTCGTGATGATTCAGGTCGATTTATGCGCGATTATGTAAGCCACGGTGTGTTTGATGAAGACCCTTTTCATTCGCTTGATGTGGATGGTGTGGGTGAGTTGTTATTAATGGCAAGTAAACGTGGGCGAAAAGAACGTAAAGATTTGGTTTTGGGTCTGTGCGGTGAACATGGCGGAGATCCGCAATCAGTTGCTTTTTGCCACCAAGCAGGGTTTGATTACGTGTCTTGCTCACCCTTTCGTACGCCGATTGCAAAACTTGCAGCGGCACAAGCGGCAATATCTAACGACAAATAGGTAATTTTATTTCAAGAATATTGTTTTCACGATATAAAAAGTTAAATTTAACAAAAATGTAACAGTTGTGTGGTTTTGGTATGCCGAAAACTAGACAAGACAGCGTATGATTTTGTAGAACGCGCGTAATTTGTATGGTTTTGAACCCACGATATAGTGAGCAATGTTATGACAACAATGGTTAAGCGTTTGGCCCAAGGGCTGGGTATTACAGTTACAGGTTTGGTTTATGGCTCATCTGCTATTGCTGATGGTCCTATTGATATTCGGGTAAAACTAGCGTCACATCTTACAGATGAACGCGTAGCATTTCAGGCAGTTAGTTCTGAACGTGTTGATATGCTAACTGGCAAAGCCCCGCTAAAAGGATATTTGGGAGCAAGTTCAACTGGTCGAAATGTAACCACAATAGAACAGATTAATGCGCTTCCACGTGCAAACGGGAATTCCGAATGGAGATGTTTAACCGAAGCGCTGTATTTTGAAGCACGCGGTGAAAAACTTCAGGGGCAATTTGCCGTGGCTGAAGTTATTTTGAACCGCCGTGACAGTCGTAAGTTTCCAAGTTCTGTTTGCGCTGTGATTGGTCAAGGAACCACGTCTGGTAAAAAATATGCTTGCCAGTTTTCATATAAATGTGATGGCCGCGCCGAAGTTTTTTCTGAAGGTAAAGCCTATGTTCTGGTTGGTAAAGTTGCGCGCCTAATGTTAGATGGTAAGCCGCGCACAATAACAAAAGGGGCGACATTTTATCATAGCCGCTCTGTTAGCCCAAGCTGGTCACGTAAATTTCACCGTACGGCAAAAGTTGGCAGACATTATTTTTACCGTGGTTAAAGCCTGAAATTTATACTTGTGATCGTTTCTTTGGGGCGGTACGTGGTTGTGTAAAGCGAGTATAATCATGACCCAAGACCCTTCAACTACTATGGATCCATTAGATCGTATTTGTGTGCGAGATTTCACCCTAGAGGTAGATATTGGTGCTTTTCAATCTGAACGCGGTGCATTGCAACGTATCAGGTTTAACGTAGTGTTAGAGGTAGCACACAGCACTGCGGCTGACTTTGATGATGTCGATCTGGTTCTATCTTATGATACAATCACCGAGGCAATTCATGCCCAACTGGCAGCAGAACGGTTGAATTTGCTGGAAACTTTAGCAGAGCGTATTGCTGAAGCTTTATTGCTGTACCCGCGTGCTATGCGTGTTCATGTGGGTATTGAAAAACTGGATCGTATTCCCGGAACCTTGGGTATTGAAATCACCCGCAGCAAACAAAATGCGCAAAGCGTTGCTGTTGATGAACAAAACAAGGGTGCAATGATTGTGTTTATGCCCAATCATGTTTTGCACGGTAAAAAGCTTACGGAATGGTTGGATGCGTTAAAATCGCATCAAAACCCTGTTATTATTTGCCTAGAGCCAGCATTGGAAGTGCAGCCTGAAACGGGTAAAGCACTGCTTGATCGGCGTATTGGTTTGTTATCCATAGAACAAAACGCGTGGGTTTTGGCTGCAAAAGATGATCGGTGTGTAGTGGTTGATAGCCGCACAGAACTTGATTGGGCGATAAATAATGGCCAATTATCTGTTTGGGCGCCTTCAAAGATTGTATTGGATGCGGTAAATAAACCAGTTGCAGGGCCAAATGCACCACTGGCCTTGGCACAATGGTTTGCGGAAGAATTTTCAAATGCTTCAATATCTGTGCTTAGTCATTATGAAGTTGAAGATACTATGCTGAATGTACGTGTGATTAAGACGGTTACAGACATATAGAGGCTTGCCAGTTTACGGGCAGGGCTGCTAAAATAGCGGCAAGTATAAGGGATAAGCGAAATGGATGTTTTGATACGTGAAATTCGCAAATCCGATCATGACATGTGGTTAAGTATGTATCGGCGGCTCTGGCCAAACTATACTGATGAAGCATTAGTAGCCGAAATGAACCGCATATTTAAATCCAGCAAACGGTCTGCTTATGTAGCTTTGGTAGGGGAACATTCTGCTGGTTTTGCTGAATATGCGCTGCGTGATTATGCAAATGGATGCAATTCGCAACCGGTGCCTTTCTTGGAAGGTGTCTGGGTAAGTGAAGAATACCGCGCCCAAGGAATTGCCAAAGCTTTGGTGCAGTATCTGGAAAAAAAGGCACAAATGGCGGGGTTCAAAGAGTTTGGTTCGGATGTGGAACTTAGCAATTACCCATCACAAATAATGCACGAGCGGCTGGGATTTGAGAAAACAGAAACTGTAATATTCTACCGTAAGATATTGGATTAAATAGATGTATTACTATCGCCCCCTCGCGCAAACAGATGCAGTCAGGCCTGATACCGCACATGTATTGGCAGACGGTTGGGCGTGGTTTTCACATGCTGAACGGATTAGTCGAAATGAAAAATCAGTTATAATTCCAGCCTGTGAAATACCCAGTGATACACTTGAAAACCTAACAAGCGCACGCGCCCCTGTTTGCGGCTTGGAGGTGGCATCGCCCAAAATCATGGCGGTATTGAATGTAACCCCCGATAGTTTTTCGGATGGCGGGCAGCATTATGGTTTTGCGCGCGCTGTAGAACAGGCAAATCTATTGATTTCACAAGGTGCTGACTTGTTGGATATTGGTGGAGAGTCTACGCGCCCAGGTGCAGATTTTGTAGAAATTGATGTAGAAATTGCACGTACAAAACCTGTGATCGACGCTTTGAAAACAGCGCAAGTTAAAACGCCACTATCGATTGATACACGTAAAGCGGGCGTTGCACGTGCCGCATTGAATGCGGGTGCAGTAATGTTCAACGATGTGACAGCCCTGCGTTATGATGCGCAAAGCTTGCCACTTGTCGTGGAAAAACAGCCCTTTGTGTGTTTGATGCACAGTCCAAGTGACCCAAAAATCATGCAGAACAACCCTGTTTATGAAAATGTACTACTCGATGTTTATGACCATCTATGCGATCAGGTGGCGGTTTGTGTAAATGCGGGCATTGCCAAAGAACGCATCGTTCTTGATCCTGGCATTGGATTTGGCAAAACCATAGATCACAATTTGCAACTGATCCGAGGCGTGTCGCTATTTCACGGCATAGGATGCCCTGTTTTACTGGGTGTTTCACGAAAACGCTTCATAGGTGAGATAGGTCTTGCGCAAAAACCCGCTGATCGGGTTGCGGGTTCTATTGCAATAGCCCTAGAAGGTTTGCGACAAGGGGTGCAGGTTCTACGGGTGCACGATGTTTGGCAAACGAAACAAGCGGTTCGTCTTTGGCAGGCAGCATTATAAAAGGTATTAGATTAATGGGGCGTAAATATTTTGGCACTGACGGTGTGCGCGGCTTGGCAAATACCCATCCAATGACGGCAGAAATGGCCCTTAAACTTGGGGCCGCTGCTGGGCGCTATTTTAGGCGTGACCAAAAAAGTCACCGTGTGGTGATTGGCAAAGATACCCGTCGTTCCAGTTATATGATTGAAGCGGCATTAACCGCAGGTTTTGCCTCTACTGGTATGGAAGTGTTTTTGTTGGGGCCGGTGCCTACACCTGCCGTGGGCATGTTGGCGCGATCCATGCGTGCAGATGTGGGGGTTATGATTTCAGCTTCGCACAATCCCTACCATGATAATGGCATCAAATTTTTCGGGCCAGACGGGTTTAAACTGTCGGATACTGCGGAAGAAGAAATAGAGCAACTTGTTGACGGTGAAATTAATCTTGCTGCCCCTGAAAACATTGGCCACGTCAAACGTATTGATGATGGTTTAGGCCGGTATATGGAGTTTTCCAAAACCGCTTTCCCGCGTGGTAAAGTTTTAGATGGCATTAAAGTGGTTATTGATTGTGCAAATGGTGCTGGTTATAAAGCTGCCCCGACAGTTTTGTGGGAACTAGGTGCAGAGGTTATACCGATGGGTATTACACCGGATGGGTTCAATATTAATTCTAACTGTGGTTCTACCCATCCGCAAATTGCGGCACAAATGGTTATAGGCACAGGTGCGGATGTTGGCATTTGTCTGGACGGTGATGCTGACCGGGTCATGATAATCGATGAAAAAGGCAAAGTCGCAGACGGGGATCAGTTGATGGGATTAATCGCCTGTCAATGGGCCGATCTGGGCCGCCTTGCAGAGGATACGCTTGTAGCGACGGTTATGTCCAATATGGGATTGGAAAAACACCTTACAGGTCGCGGGCTTAACCTGTTGCGAACAGGTGTAGGCGATCGATATGTCGTTCAGGCGATGCGCCAAGGCGGATATAATCTAGGTGGTGAACAATCTGGCCATATCGTGATGAGCGATTTTGTGACCACGGGCGATGGCCTTTTGGCAGGATTGCAGTTTTTACGGGCAATGGTTGAAACGCAAAAGCCTGCCAGTGAATTGGCGGGTGTTTTTGAACCTTACCCACAGTTATTGGAAAATATCCGTTATCAAAACACAGACCCTTTATTGTCTTCACATGTTCATGAAGCGATTAATGATGGTGAAGCCGAACTTGGTGCAAAAGGCCGCTTACTAATCCGCAAATCAGGCACAGAACCATTGGTGCGTGTTATGGGCGAATGCGAAGATGCGGCACTTTTACAAAAAGTTGTAACCGATATTAGCAATGCTGTTAGGGCTGCCGCTTAACAGTTTCCCACTGGCTTACGGCCAACCCCAATAAAATAAGGGTTACGGCACCAAAGAAGCTTGATGGGAATGTTTCGTTCAGGAAGGCAACACCAAATAGAACAGCCCATATGGGAACCTGATAATTTACAAGGCTCATAAATGTAGGGCCTGCTTTGTTAATTAAATTTACCAACATGATTGTAGCTATTGCAGTGGGGAATATCCCCAGATAGATAATCGCGGCAATCGCTTTGGTCTCTGGTATTGCAGGAACACCTTCAAAATAAAGTGCGACAGGCACCATACCGATTGTACCTACTAATAAGCCTGCCGCAGAATAGGATAGTAGCCCTACAGGCGGGCAGGTTCGGGTAATAATTGTGCCAATAGCATAACAAGCGGCCGCTCCTATGCAGGCCAATTTGGCAATGGGTTCTAAAGGGTCAGCACTTGCCCCTAGAAAACTGCTTGGCCCAACAAGGATGACAACGCCAATAAAACCTATGATAAAACCAAGAACTTTCTTTCTAGTCATCTGGTCGCCTTGCGTCAGGAAATGGGCCAAAGGCAAGATTAGAAGTGGGACAACGGCCATTGATATACCTGCAAAACCTGATGGCACCCGTAACTGCCCCCAATTAAGTAAGGTAAACGGAATTGCATTGGTAAATATCCCCATACCGAAAATATGCAGCCATATGCGTTTATCAGTTGGGGTCTTGAATTTTGGCAGGCCGTTGCGGAAAATATAGGCAAAGCTAACCATAACGGTTGAAGCAATGATTAAACGAAGCGCTGAAATTGTCATTGGCCCAAAACCGGTTAATGCCAGTTTTGACCCCATAAAAGAGCCACCCCAGATTATGCCTAGAAAAATAAGGGCGGCCCAATTTGCGAAAGTATGGTGTTTAATGTCAGGCATTCTTCATCCAAATATGTATATGAAATCCGTACCTGTAGTTTTGGGGTATTGCACTAGCTTGCAATACCAAATTGATGGGTTGTTAACGATGTCTAACTGTTATCTGTTAAATAAGTGACAATTATCACATCTGTAATTGCCTGCACCTTAAGCATCAATATGCCCCAGATGAAAATAGCCGCCCTTTTGAATAAAGGCGGCTATTTTTTAGGAGTAGAACAAAACTTAGTTCTTTGCTTTATCAACCATTTTACCTGCAGAAATCCAAGGCATCATGGCGCGTAGTTTGCCGCCAACCAATTCGATTTGGTGCTCGTCGTTTGAACGACGTGATGCTTTCAATGTTGGTTGACCAACAGTGTTTTCCAACATGAAGTCACGAACAAACTTACCAGTTTGGATGTCTGTTAGAACATCTTTCATACGCTTTTTAGTTTCTTCGTATGGCAAGATGCGTGGGCCAGATACGTATTGACCGTACTCAGCTGTGTTTGAGATTGAATAATCCATGTTTGCGATGCCGCCTTCATAGATCAGGTCAACGATTAGTTTGGTTTCGTGCAGGCACTCAAAGTAAGCCATTTCAGGCTCGTAACCAGCTTCTACCAATGTCTCAAAGCCCATGCGGATCAATTCAACGATACCACCACAAAGAACGGCTTGCTCACCAAACAGGTCAGTTTCACATTCCTGACGGAAGTTTGTTTCAATGATGCCTGAGCGACCGCCACCGATGGCAGAACAATATGACTTGCCGATTTCCAGCGCTTTGCCAGATGCGTCTTGCTCAACAGCTACCAGACAAGGAACACCGCCACCTTTTACGTATTCGCCGCGCACTGTGTGACCTGGGCCTTTTGGCGCCATCATGATTACGTCAAAAGTTGATTTTGGTTCAATAAGACCGAAATGTACGTTTAGACCGTGGGCAAATGCAATCGCCGCACCATCACGCAAATTGTCATGTACGTATTTGTTATAGGTTTCTGCCTGTAATTCGTCTGGCATGGTGAACATGATAAGGTCACACCAAGCAGCAGCTTCAGCAATTCCCATAACTTTCATGCCTTCGCCTTCAACCTTTTTGATTGAAGAAGAGCCTTCACGTAATGCAACAACAACATTTTTTGCACCAGAGTCGCGCAGGTTCAACGCATGCGCGTGGCCTTGGCTACCGTAACCTAGAATTGCAACTTTCATGTCTTTAATCAGGTTCACATCGCAATCGCGATCGTAATAAACACGCATAATAACCTCCATAGATAAGCGAATTTGCCTTTGTTTATACGGGATAATGCGTGAGGTCGATTTCATAATTTGTATATATTCAATAAATAGTGTAAAAATCATGTTCAAATATAGAAAATAATGAAATTATCATGCAACAATTAGATGATTTAGACAGGCGCATCCTGCGTGCATTGCAAGATAACGCAACCTTAAGTGCAGCCCAACTCGGGGCGCGCGTGAATTTTCCTGCCGCATCTTGTTGGCGTAGGGTGGAACGAATGGAACGGGACGGGGTAATTGCCGCGCGCCGCGTTGTGCTGGATCCCAAAGCATTGGGGTATGAGGTAGAAGTGTCATTGCGTATCACCTTGGACAAAACCCAAACCAATGCGTTTGACAGCTTTATTGCGGCGGCCCGTGAAGTGCCAGAGGTTAATGAAATTCAAACTTTTTTGGGTCGTGTTGATGTGCGCCTGAACGTGCTGGCCCGCGATATGGCACATTACCAGCAGATTTACCGCACTCGTATTTTGAACCTGCCGCATATCGCAGATATTGAAGCCTTGATGTTGATCGCCAACGTACTTGACCGCGAGGTTTTGCCACTATGATTGATCTGGATGATATTGACCGCGCAATATTGCGTGCCTTGCAAAAAGATGGAAACCTTTCTGCCGCCGCTTTGGCTAAAAAGGTTGATCTGTCACAACCCGCTGCATGGCGACGGGTGAAACGGTTGGAACAGGCGGGGATTATCGCAGGCCGCCGTGTGGTGTTAGACAAGGAAAAACTGGGTTTTGGTGTCAGTGTTTTTTTAGGAGTGAAATTGGCCACCAAGGGCCGTGTTTCATTAGAAGATTTTGAACGCGCAGTTTGCGCCATTCCCGAAGTGCAGGTGGTACAACATGTTTTGGGCCTTTATGATTACCGCCTGAAAGTAGTGGCCCGCGACATTCCCGATTTTGAACGCGTGTTGCGACGGCGCATTATGACCCTGCCAGGCGTGGGCGATGTTGAGGCCAATGTGCTGTTGTCCGAGGAAAAGCGACATATTGCACTTGGCTAATAAATAGAACTCGACAGGTTATAAATGATCTGTAAGGGTTCATAAAACAAAACGAGGTTTCCCAAATGTCTGCCCTATTACCAAACGTCGATCCCGAAGGATTGCTTGAATTTTCCGTAGTTTTCACTGACCGCTCGCTAAACCATATGTCTGCGCAATTCCAAGGTGTAATGCGTGACATTAATGAGATGTTGTTGGGTGTTTATAACGCCAAAGCCTGCGCAATTATCCCTGGTGGTGGCACTTTTGCAATGGAAGCGGTTGCACGTCAGTTTGCAACCGATCAAAAGGCGTTAATTCTGCGCAATGGTTGGTTCTCTTTTCGTTGGACGCAGATCTTTGATGCTTGCAACATGCCGTCGGAAGATTATGTGATGAAGGCGCGCCGTTCAGGCAACGCCCACCAATCCCCCTTTGCACCAGCCCCGATTGATGAGGTTATAGCAAAGATCAAAGCAGAAGAACCCGCCGTTGTGTTCGCACCACACGTGGAAACTTCCAGCGGTATGATATTACCTGATGATTATATCAAAGCGGTAGCGGATGCGGTGCATTCTGTGGGTGGTTTGTTTGTGCTTGATTGCATTGCATCGGGTTGTATCTGGGTTGATATGGCCGCCACAGGTGTGGATGTGCTAATCTCGGCACCGCAAAAAGGCTGGTCAGCGTCGCCTTGTGCGGGCCTTGTGATGATGTCGGATGCGGCTATCGCACGTATGGGTGAAACTGAGGGCACCAGCTTTTCAGCCAATCTGAAAACATGGTCGAATATCATGAATGCCTTCACAGGTGGCGGTCATGCGTATCACGCAACAATGCCCACAGACGCATTGAAAGATTTCCGCGACACTATGCTGGAAACCCGTGACTACGGTTTTGATAAGCTAAAACTGGCACAACAAGAGTTAGGCGATAAGGTGCGTGCAGTCCTTGCAACACGCGGGTTTACATCCGTAGCTGCCACAGGTTTTGGCGCCCCCGGTGTTGTGGTCAGTTATACTGATGATGCAGGCCTGCAAAACGGCAGCAAGTTTTCTGCCCAAGGTGTGCAGATTGCAGCAGGCGTTCCATTGCGGTGTGATGAGCCAGAAGATTATTCAACATTCCGTCTGGGCCTGTTTGGTCTGGACAAGCTTTATGATGTGGACGCAACGGTTGCACGTTTGGAAGCGGTATTGGATCAGGTTGCCTAAACGCTACCCAATCCCTTGCGCATCAGGTTTTTACGAACAGGGGCAAACCCATGCAAGGTTTGTAACCCCTTCAGACGTAAGGCTTTCAGCGTATCACTGTCGGTCATTGCCGCGCGGTTCAACATATTTACCCCGTTCACGCGCATTTTTATGTCACCAAAACGGGCTTTTTGGTATGCGGCCAGCATATCTGGGCTGCCAATGTTATCAGGGTTTTCAAGGCTTAAATCTAACAGGTATTGAATATCGGTCAGGCTCATGTTCAGGCCTTGCGCCCCAATAGGTGGAATAACATGGGCGGCTTCTGCGATCAGGGCGGTGCGCGGGCCGTATAATTTATCGGCCAAACGGCTGATAATAGGCCAGATCATGCGGCGGCTTTCCAGTTTTAGATCACCTAAAATATTACATGACCGCGCGTTTGCCGTTGCAATAAACGTTGCATCATCCATTGCCATCAGATCGGCAGCTTTGGCGCCTTTTTCCATCCAAACCACGGCAGAGTAATGCGTACCATCAACATCGTTCAAAGGGACAACGGTAAAAGGCCCGCCTGATCGGTGAATTTCAGTAGAGATGTTTTCATGACTGCACGGGTGCGACACAGAAAATACAATCGCCTTTTGCCCAAACCGCCACGTTTTAGCATCAATCCCCATCATATCGCGGGTAGGTGAATTGCGCCCATCTGCGGCCAGCACCAGTTTGCAATCGACTTGGGTTTGATTGGAAAGTTGTACATAGGCGCGATCAGTGCGCGGCGTAATCCGTTTGGTTTCAACCCCTGTCAGAAACGTCACGTTATCCAACTCCTCGATGCGCTTCAACATTTCACGACCTAACAACCAGTTGGGCAAGTTCCATGCGAAAGGTTCATCCGATATCTCGGACGCCACAAAATCTGCAACGGTGCGCACTTCATTCACTTCGCCACCCGCATCGGCAAGACGCATAATCTCTAGCGGAGTGGCGTAAAGTTCAAGATGCGCCCATATTCCCGCCGTTATCAGTGTATTGCGGGCAGGTTGTAAAAATGCGGTGCTGCGCAGGTCTGATTTTGGATCAGTCACTTCAGTCACAGGGGGGGCAGGGTCAACGCATACTATTTTAAATCCTGCCGACCCAAAGGCGCAAGCTGCCGTCAGGCCAGCAATACCACCGCCTGATATCATGATGTCTGTGTTGATACGTTTCATATTCTAAACCTAGGCTGAAGTGCAGGCATCTGAAAGGCTTATGGGGTTAAGCGCGACAGAAAGTCCGCTAGATCTTCGGTTTGAAAATGCACAAAAGGTCGCGCGTCTTTTGGGCCGACTAGAACTGTTTTCAAACCCATTTCATGCGGCACTTCTAAATTTCGCACATCATCTTCAAAAAGGGCGGCGGTTTTAGGGTTTACCCCATCAAGCGCAAATACCCGTTCAAAGGCGACCCGTCTTGGTTTTGGCTCATATCCTGCATGTTCCACGCCATACATGGCATCAAAAATATCGTCTAACCCACGCGCCTTGGTCACACGTTGCGCGTGTTCGCGTGAACCGTTTGTATAAACGATTTTGCGGCCTTCTAGCTGATTTATGGATGTTCGAAGCGCGTCATCATTTTGCACATGGGACAGGTCAATTTGGTGAACCGCATCTAGAAAAGGTTCAGGGTCAAGGTCATGCACTTCCATCAAACCTGCCAAAGTTGTTCCGTAATCAGCCCAATACTTAGCCCGCAATCGGTTGGCGGTGGGGTGGTCAAGGTTAAGGCTGTTCATCACATAATCAGTCATCAACACATCAATTTGGTCAAACAACGCATCCGATGGCGGATAAAGCGTATTATCTAGGTCGAACACCCAAGTCGTAACATGTGAAAAAGCCTGTTGCATGCAGATACAGTATTGGGCCAACGTGACCGCGTCTAGGTGTGTTCGGAGGAATGATGGTTGTTAAACTAGATTGGCAAGGCCAAGTCGGAAAAGAATGGGCAATTAGGGCCGATGGGTTGAACCAGTTACTGGGGCCTGTGGGCCAAGCGGGTATTAAGGCGCTTGGTGATGTTGCGGGCAAACGTGTTTTGGATGTGGGGTGCGGTGCGGGCAGTACTAGCCGCGCATTAAGTGCATTAGGTGCGGATGTTACAGGTGTGGATGTATCAAGTGATTTGCTGGAATTGGCAAAGGAAAACAAAACCGAGCGATATATATTGGCCGATGCAAGCCGTGATACCTTAGGCGGGCCGTATGATGCGGTTTATTCGCGTTTCGGGGCGATGTTTTTTGATGACCCCACGGCAGGTTGGGTGCATATCAGGGCGCAATCAGGTGCAGGTTGTAAACTATCAATCGTAAGCTGGTGTGACGCAAATGATAACGGCTGGGCAAGCATCCCGATGATGGCGGCGCGACCGATATTGGGGCCTGAAAAAACACAAATGGCACCGTCAACAGTACCAGGGCCTTTTGCCTGGGCAGACCCGGAATATTTTGGGAATATCTTACGTAGTGCAGGATGGCAAAACCTGCAATGGAAGGCAGTTGATAGGTTGGCGGAAATAACCACAGGTGATAATCCTGACCCTGTTGAACGCGCGGTTCTGTTTTCATTACGCATTGGCATATTGGCCAGACACATGGCAGGGGTTTCGGATGAAATAAGAGAACAAGTTGCAGCAGCATTGCGCCTTGCATATCAAGATTATTTAGTTGGTAATGCAGTACGGGTGCCAACAAAAGCATGGATAATTACGGGAACTTCGTAAGGTAGTATTATGAAATCGCATGAAAAAATAAAAGAAGCACAACGCCTTCTTCAAGAAGCCCATCAGGAATTAACGGGTTTCCTTAAAACGGAACGCAGTAGGCGGCGCGGCGAAGCTTTGCGCCAAATTCATACCGTATCAAATATGTTGTCACCAACGCCCTTGTTCTTTTCGCAAGCTGGCCAAGACCGCATCATTGACCGTTTGTTGGACGGCAAACGTGATGGTGTATTTGTGGATATTGGGGGTTATGACGGTGTTACCGGTTCAAACAGTTTGTTCTTTGAAGTGTTTCGCGGCTGGTCAGGTATTGTTGTTGAGCCATCGCCCTTACAGTTGCGTTTGGCAAAAGATGCGCGCCAATGCCCGTGTTTGGGATATGCAGTTGCAGGAAAGTCTGGGCAGGCGGAGTTTATGGAAGTGACATCTGGTTACACACAGATGAGCGGATTTTTGAACAGCTATTCCCCGGATTTATTGAAAAAAGTACGCGCTAACCCAAAGCATGAAGAGACAATTCACAGCCTATCTGCAATGACACTTCAATCAGTGCTAGAACAACACAAGTTGAAAAAAATAGATTTCTTATCTTTGGATGTGGAAGGTGGCGAGATGGACATATTAGCGGATTTTCCCGTTGAGAAGTTTGAAATTGATATATTCAGTATCGAAAATAACGCACAATCTGGCGATTTACCCAAATTAATGAAGTCGAAAGGCTATGAATTAGTGGAATTTGTTGGTGTTGATGATATTTACCGTAAAACGAAAAAGTAATCGGAACTGGTCATGAAACACCAAACAGATGCCTATAAGATGATTATTGAGGCCATTGATCTGGGTGAATATAAGCCTGGTGATCGTTTGGTAGAGTCTGAATTGGCAGATCGGTTTCAGGTTTCACGAACGCCCATACGCGAAGCTTTGCAAAGACTTGAAACGCAATCTATGCTGACGCGCGACGGGCGGTCTTTGATCGTTGCATCCCTAGATCATAACCAACTCGCAGAACTTTATGAAGTTCGTGCCGAATTGGAAGGGTTGGCTGCCCAGCTTGCAGCACAACACGCAACACCCGAAGAGGTGCGTGTGCTATATGCGATGATTGTGGACGATCGCAAAATAATTGATGATCCTGTACGGCTATCACTTGCCAATCGGCGTTTTCATAACCAGATACACTTGGCCAGCCGCAACAGGTATTTAATTAACCAGCTGAAAATGGTGCACAGATCCATGGCACTGCTAACGTCTACCTCTTTGGCGGTAGATGGGCGTGGTGAGATGGCTTTGAATGAACATGAAGAGATTGTTAAGGCTATTGAAAATCGTGATGGCGAAGCGGCCAATACGGCTTTGAAACGCCACTTGTCATTCGCGTTTGAAATGCGCCTAAAAATTGATGCAGGCGAAGTTTAACGCGCACCTGTTCCTGTATTGCTTGTTAGGGCCTCTATTTCATCTGCATACTGATGATCGTTTAATCCATGCTCGCTTTTATCCCAATAATCTGGCCTAACAAATACTTCGTATAAAGCTTTGTATGAGGCTAAAAATGAAATAGGCCAGTATAAAACAGTCGTTACCAACCACGGCCTTAGGTGTTTGTGTTGTTCTGTATCAGTTGCTTTGAACCCTAAGTATATAGACATCAGTTCAGACGTAATAAATGTGACAACCAGCATGTTAATGTACCATGTTGGTAGGTTGGAATAATATGGCGAATCAACGCCAAAACTTATTAACCACATCGGCAGGATGATCGGAACCAAAGGGCGGACAACCCAAGGTACTATCATTAAACAAACCATCGTAAGCATTGCCGCAGTTCCAATATCGGCATGTAATTTAACGGGGCTTCGTAAATGTATGACGGCGGTTAAAAACAAACCTTTTAACCAACGTGACCGTTGTTTAATCCATGGTATCACTCTGTAATTTGCTTCTTCATAGGTCACCGCATTTATCCATGAACAGCGATACCCCATTTGGTACAAACGATACCCTAAATCAGCATCTTCAGTTACATTATAGGCGTCCCATCTGCCTAGTTTTTCTAGTATATCCCTCCGAAAATATACGGATGTGCCGCCAAGTGGAATTGGTAACTTTAACCGGTCTAATGCAGGCAAAATAACTCGAAATAAAATAGCATATTCGATGGTGAAACAGCGCGACATCCAATTAGTCGACGCGTTGTAAAAATCCAAAATACACTGAATACAAGCAACATCATCGTCCTCTGCTTCAAACTTTTGGATGACCTGTTCAATTTGGTTTACTTCAGGGGCATCCTCGGCATCAAAAATGCCAATAATATCGCCATTACAGAAATCCAAAGCGTAATTCATTGCACGTGGTTTTGTTTGCAATTCGCCCGTAGGTACCTCTACAGTTTTTACATACCAAGGCAGGTTAAGGGCATCTAAAGCCCCCTTTGTATCAAAATCTTTTTCTTCATATATCAGGCAAATTTCCAATAATTCCTTTGGATATGCTAAAGCCTGTAAGCGGCATATTAAGCGTTCAAGAATTGCACCTTCCTTATAAAGTGGCACCAATAATGAGGTTTTTGGACGTTTTGTGATTTCTAAAGGTTTAATGTTATTTGGCTTTGTTACGGCTTTTTTACGCAGTGTATATAAGCAGTATATTCTAAATACTATATTTGAAATCAACGCAATAAGGGCTAAACCTAAAGTAGCATCTAGCACTAGAATTGGAAAGAAATATAAGGCGGGCACGGTGCAAAGCAATGCATAAATGCCGTTCATCTTTGATAAAGAATTTTTCGACCATGCACGGCAACTTTTATGCTTTGGGCATGTTACCAATGCCGCTTTTTGTAAAGCGGCGCTTTGGGATTGTTGGATAAAATGGTGCAGGCATGTGGGTTTTATCAAAACAAAGTTTATGGGTTTTCCAAAGCGTAAAAAATATTTACGCGTACGGTTAATATTATCCGGGTTTGTAATTGCTACTGTCAGGCTGTGATCTGTATTACGCCAAACGATATTGCCATTTTTCAAAGCGGCTTGGGGTGTTGTGTATTTTGTCCAATTCAATATGGGGGGGCGGGTTTTTAAATCAATTTCTTCCAACCGATGCAACACACCTAACGCATGGTAAAGCTGATCTAGATTGATCTTTTCCTGTCCAACTAGAATTTCGCCGATACTGGCATCTTTATACCGCTGTGTTGAAAGAGCTTTTAGCAGGTCACCTTCGGTAACAAGGTTTTGCGACAACAACACATCGCCCAGATTCTGTATATCTGCACCTGGAAACGCGGGCGTTTCGATGTTGTTCTGGATAATTTTAAGATAGGGGACAGATGCAGGCATTTTTGAACCATTAATATTTGGCTCAAAACTCGGACAACTTTATTAAATCTTGATTAATTTATCCCAAAGACGCGGAAAATCGTTCAAAAAGATAGAAACTATCTTGTGGGCCAGGGCTTGCCTCTGGGTGATGTTGAACTGAAAATACTGGGCGATCTACCATTCTAATACCACAGTTTGACCCATCAAAAAGCGATACATGCGTTTCAATAACGCCTTCAGGTAAACTGTCTGCATCTACTGCAAACCCATGGTTCATTGATGTGATTTCAACCTTACCTGTTTCGTGTTCTTTAACAGGGTGGTTGGCACCGTGGTGACCGTGGCTCATCTTTAGGGTATTACCACCAAGGGCTAGGGCCAACATTTGATGCCCTAAACAGATACCAAAGATTGGTAAATCTGTTGTTAAAAGAATTTCCTGTATCATAGGTACTGCATATTCGCCGGTCGCCGCAGGGTCGCCTGGGCCGTTTGACAGAAAAATCCCTTTAGGATTATGGGCCAGAACTTCTTCTGCCGTCGCAGTTGCTGGTAGAACAGTAACATCACACCCTGCAGAGGCTAGGCACCGTAGTATATTGCGTTTCGCGCCATAATCTATTGCCACAACCTTTTTCGCGGTTTCAACTGTCTTTGGGTACCCATCAGGCCAAGCCCAACGTTGTTCATCCCATCTATAAGATTGGGCACATGTTACATCTTTGGCTAAATCCAACCCTTCTAAACCAGAAAAGTCACGGGCTAGCTGTAACAGGGCCTCTATGTCGAAATTACCATCTGGATCATGTGCAATGGCCACATGTGGCGCACCTTGATGCGTAATGGCACGTGTTAGTCTGCGTGTATCTATACCACCCACACCTATGCGCCCGCGTTTTGCAAGCCATGCGGTTAAAGTTTGTTGCGAACGCCAGTTAGATGGCTCTGTCGGATTCCATTTAACAACCATAGCACGGGCAACAGGGTCGGCGGTTTCATCGTCTTCGCTATTTACACCTGTGTTGCCAATATGCGGGAAAGTGAACGTAATTGCTTGGCCTGCATAGGAAGGGTCGGTCATTATTTCCTGATACCCTGTCATTGCGGTGTTAAAGCAAAGCTCTGCCTGAATCACTCCGCTAGCCCCAAAACCGTGACCGTAAAATATTGTACCATCTGCTAAAACGATACAAGCTGTTGGTTTTTCTGCATTATTTTTGGGGGCAACCGCTGAAGACATAAGGGTATCCTATGGGTGAATTTTGCGCAAACTACGGGCTTGTGCTGGTTTGGTCAAGGTGTGGAAAAAATCAAAAATGCCTAAAATTCAGCACCTTACTTAGGTGGGTTTTTATTGTCTAAACCTTTGGAAACAGATATGCTCCTAAGTCTTGAGTGCAGGATTTGGGACGGGAGACCCTTTACAATGCGAGACCGAATAAACGCGGCTGTTAAACAGGCGATGCTGGATAAAGAAAAAAACCGTTTAGGAACTTTAAGACTGGTGAATGCCGCGATTAAAGACCGCGATATTGCTGTGCGTTCGGATGGAAATATGGATGGGGTATCGGATGATGATATTCTAGGCATTATGACAAAAATGATTAAGCAACGCGTTGACAGTGCTAAAACCTATGCAGGGGCTGGACGTCAGGAATTAGCCGATCAAGAACTTAGTGAAATTAAGGTGATCGAAGAGTTTTTACCTAAACAATTATCCGACGATGAGACCCAAGCGGCGGTTCAGGCGATTATCACATCTGTGAGTGCTGCAAGTATTCGCGATATGGGCAAGGTCATGGGCGCTTTGAAAGCGCAATATGCAGGCCAAATGGATTTTGGTAAAGCGGGCGGTATTGTAAAAGAGCTGCTGGGGTAGGGCGCAAGCCTATAAATGCTGCCGAGAAATAAAAACTTTGTATCGTCAAACGAAAAACGGCGACCCTAGGGTCGCCGTTGAAATAGTAACAAACTTATTGCTTACGCAAGTTTAATGTCTGTTGCATTTTCTTTACCGTTACGGCCTGTTTCTAGGTCGTAAGATACTTTTTGGTTGTCTTCCAAACCTTGCAAACCAGCTGCTTGAACCGCAGTGATGTGTACAAATACGTCGTCGCCGCCGTTGTCTGGTTGAATGAAGCCGAAGCCTTTAGTTGGGTTAAACCATTTTACAGTGCCATTAGCCATCTGTTATCTCCTAAATTTCCACGCGCGGAATGCCGTGGGCTGTTATTGATTTCCAAAGGTCCGTATAGAACCAAAGGCGGCACAAGGGGCCGTTAATACAAGACTTTCAAGCATCAGGTTTAGGAACTTTGAAAGGCCTGTCCATATTTAGGAGAGAGGCTGAGGCCGTGCAGTTACCTGCGTAAGCCCCTTAATTCGTCGAATTCTACTAATGTATCACCGCACCATAGTAGTCAGTGCAGCTTTGTGATCGTATATTGAGGGGGGCATAGTCGATTTTGGGGGGGAACGTCAAGTCGCAAACCCCAAATCGACGTTTGAGCGCATCTTTGTGCTATATTTACATAATAACGGCGACCCTAGGGCCGCCGTTGAAATTGGTATAAACTTATTGCTTACGCAAGTTTAATGTCTATTGCATTTTCTTTACCATTACGGCCTGTTTCTAGGTCGTATGTTACTTTTTGGTTGTCTTCCAAACCTTGCAAACCTGCGGCTTGTACGGCTGTCACGTGTACAAATACATCGTTTCCGCCATCGTCAGGCTGAATAAAGCCATAACCTTTTGTTGAATTAAACCATTTTACGGTGCCATTTGCCATCCGTCTTCTCCTAAGTATAGCCACGCGCGACATGCCGTGGGATGGTGCTGCTTGTCTTCATTCTCGGTATCAGCAGGCATCACATAGGAAGTCGGCAGATCGGTGAAAGTATTAGCTTCACAGGATAACTAAAAATGCTTATGCGTCTAAATGCAAGCAATTCTTGCGATAGGTGTCTATATGGGCAAAATATGGTGGATATGATGAAAGTTATACTTTATGGGCTAAAGTCCTGTGATACCTGCAAAAAAGCATTAAAATCGCTACAAAATTCTGGCCATGACGTGGTGTATATTGATGTGCGAAAAGACGGGGTTTCAGCCGATGATTTGTCAAAATTCCAAGATATATTTGGCGAAGCTTTGGTAAATAAGCGTTCTACCACATGGCGTAATCTGTCTGAACAGGTGCGATCAGGGCCTGTTTTACCCTTGCTAGCTGCACATCCGACACTGATGAAAAGGCCTGTAATTGATGCGCAGGGCGCATTAACCTTGGGGTGGGGCAAAGATGTGCAGCAAACGTTTGGCAGTATCTAGAGGCGGATAAGCCCTTTTAACACCCGATCTACAGATAAGGGGCCCGCCCCTTTGACAATAAGGATTGCAAGTATGGAAATCCATAACAGGCGCTGATCCATCACTAGACTGTCGGATGCGCCATCAAACCAAGTACCAAAATCATCAGCACTTATACCGTGGCCGGTTAAATCCACGTAAGATTGCACAAAGATAAACCCTGTCATGCCAATAGCGGCAAGGCGGGTAAGAAGGCCGATCAGTATAAGCATAGGCAGAATGAATTCAGCACAGGTGCCTGCAACGGCAACCAACCAGTGAAAACTACTTAGCGCACTGCTGTCATAACCAGCTGCTTCAAAGGCTTTTGGGAATATCTGGATATAGGCGGTATCGGTTGGGTGCAAAAATCCAAGAAACCCGTCGCCAATTTTGGTTTTTGCGGAATTCCAGAAATAATGCAACAACACCGCTACAAATGAAAACCGTGCCAATGTTGGTAAAAACCATGCACCCAAAAGGCGCTCTATCAATGCGAACACACGGTCGTATATGGAAAAAAGTGCAGTCATGATTATCCCCTAAGTATTTATTTCTGTTACTATTTTTTGACCAAGCATAATCCCGATAACTTTTGGTAGGTCAAAATCATCTTGTATGCCCAAGGCCGCCTCATAGGCGTCCCCTAAAGATTTTGTAGTAAGTGTAGATAGAAACACATGTGTTGGTTCATCAATCATTTGCATTTCAACATCCAGTTCTGGACGGGTGAGTAAAACAATCTCTGCGCCAGGCTGTGGTTTGGGTGCATCTGCAATCATGTTCATATTCCACAAAGACAGAATTGGATAAGGCGATGACAAAACGCGCATGACTGGTGAAAGTGTGAAACTTGCCCCCATCAAAGCGTCAGGTGCGATATTTGCTAATGCCTCTGGGGCAATCGCTGTGCTGTCTTTTGCATGATAGCTATCGCGGCGGGCCAATTCCAACCGCGCTACATCTGGCAAATAAGGCAGCTTTTGGGTGTGTTCGAATGTTTCAAGAAACACTGGTAACTCTTTGCCATAAAACATTAACAAAGGGGATGTGGGTGGGTGTAAGCGTACATAAACCCCTGCCATTGCCTTGAAAAAAGCGTCGCCCACAAGTTTATGAATAACTGGAAAAGCGGTTTCCATAGCGTCGATCAGGCTAACAATGACGTTGTTACGATACACGTCAAAACGTTTACCAGCGGGACGACCCATATAATCAACCAAACCTTCGGGAATGGCCAGATCGGGGTTTAAAAGCGCGTCAGTAAATTCGGTCTGCCCTACAGTCATTGTGCGGCAACTTGTGCTGTATCAGCTAGTAACTTATCCGCCATACGGGCTTCATTGGCCAGTATTTCCCAGGAAGGAATATCGTTATCCCATTCTATCAAAGTTGGGCGCGAGCCTGATTTTTTTAAGGTATATTCGTATAATTCCCACACAGGATCAACCACTTGACGCGAGTGGCTGTCGATTAATAATGTGTCACCATGATCGTCGGCATCTTCTTCGTGGCCACCCAAATGGATTTCACCAACATGGTGCAAAGGGTAGGCGTCAATATAGGAATGTGGTGCGTATTTTTGATTGGTGGCAGATACAAAAACGTTGTTTACATCTAGCAATAAACCGCACCCGGTACGATTTACCACCTCATTTAGAAAATCAATTTCCGACATGTCACTTTCTTCAAAAGCACAATAGGTAGAGGGATTTTCCAACAACATTTGGCGGCCAATATAATCATGAACCTGATTTATATGTTCAACCACACGCTCAACAGCTGCTTGGGTGTAAGGGACAGGTAGCAAGTCGTTGAAAAAATTGGTTTCGTGGGTAGACCACGCAAGATGCTCGGAAAACAGACCGGGGTTTAGCCAGCTTACAAGATGTTTTAGACGCGCAAGATGGTCTTTATCCAACAGGCCTTCGGCACCAATAGATAGGCCAACGCCATGACATGAAATTGGAAACATATCGCGTAAGTGCTTTAGCTGGGCAATAGGCCGCCCGCCGTCACCCATGTAATTTTCGGCATGTATTTCAAGCCAACCGATTGATGTGGGGTCTTTCAAAATACCGTCCAAATGCTGGGCTTTATACCCCACGCCTGCCAAGTTTGGCATTGTGCGTGATTTAGGTATGTTTGTGTCCGACATTTTGAAAACCCCCTTAAAATTGAGCGGGCAGAATATCTGCCACGCTCAGTATTTTAAATTTATGCAGGAATGTCACGCTCAAGAGCTTCAGTAGAACCCATACGTGCACTACCGTCAGCCATAGCTGGGATTTCAATATCCGCACATGTGCCTGCGTCAACCAAAGTCCAAGCATTGCCTTGGTAGTCAACTTTTGAAGTGCCGGCACAAGATGTACCTGGGCCCGCAGCACAACCGTTTTCACCAGCTAAAGCAACGCCGAAGCATTTTTCTTTGCCTGCAGCTGCTGCTGTGTTTGTTTGTGCTGTTAGGGCTGCTGCTACTGCAGAAGCTACGATAAGTGTTTTAAGTGTTGTTGACATGGAATGTCCTCTCCTTGGGTTAATATTAGTAACTCGCCTGATGCGATAAAACAGGTCTAACAATAAGAATACCTAGGGCGCTACACAAATCGAAGTGTATAACGCGTAGTTTAAAAAGTGTAACATTTACAGAATTGAATGTGTAGTTTTAATAAAAAAGGCCGGCATAGCCGACCTTTAATGCATTGAATTAAATATACTTTATCCAACAAAAGCCTTCTCAACCACGTATTCAGCAGGCGAACTGTTAGAGCCTTCGGTCAGCCCTGCCGCCTCACAAATCGCTTTCATATCATTGTTCAGCCCGATTGAACCACAAATCATAACGCGGTCTGTTTCAGAGTTAAGGGGGGGTAAGCCCAGATCAGATGCAAGAGTTCCATCCTTTAGCAGGGTGGTCATGCGGCCCATTTTGGGGCTTTCTTCACGCGTAGTGGTTGGGTAGTAGCGCAGCTTGTCACCGATAAATTCACCGATCAGCGGATCGTCGGCAAGGGATGCCACCAAATCAGCCCCATATTTCAATTCGTCCACTTCGCGGGTGGTATGGCACATGATGACTTCATCATACCGTTCATATAGATCGGGGTCACGCATAAGTGACGCAAAAGGGGCAATGCCTGTACCGGTTGCAATAAAGTACATCCGTTTGGCGGGTAACAATGCATCAAGAACCAAAGTGCCAACAGGTTTCGGGCGAAGAATAACCTGATCGCCAACTTTAAGATGTTGCAACTTTGACGTTAACGGGCCGTCTTGAACTTTGATTGAATAGAATTCCAGTTCCTCATCCCAGGAAGGGGAAGCAATGGAATAGGCGCGTAGCAAAGGTTTGCCATTATCCCCCATTAGGCCGATCATCACAAACTCACCTGAACGAAACCGCAATGATTGCGGGCGGGTCAGGCGGAATGAAAACAGATGGTCTGTATAATGGGTTACAGATGTCACTGTTTGTGCATCGGGTAAAACGGGTTTGGCTTTTTCAGTAGTCACGGGGGATTGCTCTGTCATCGGTTTATCTTTCGGGCTGTCTATAGCGGTAATGTAGGAGGTGCAAGTATTAGGCGTTTTGGCGCAGGCGCGACTGGTAATTGAAATCTTTCCAATTAGCACGATCCAACCATTGTGGCTCTGGTTGACGAGCGGCAAGTGCTTCACTTATTTCAACCTCATCAATACCACAGCGACGTGCCATGGCGTATTGATCGGCCAGAACGTGACCGTGGGCACGGATGCGCCCTGTGTATCCGATCAAGCGCAAGTGTCGTGCAATAGAAAAGCCGCGACCATCATGAGAGGACGGAAAATCAATACGGATTATGGCCGCTTGATTAAAGTAGGGCTTGATCTGATCTGCACCTACCGTGTTCGGTACATCCACACCGTAACCTGCTTCTGTTGCATAAGAAGAAGATGTGACACCTTCCCAATCCCTAAAGCCCGCTGTCCAGTCATCGTCAACAAAGCCGCTATCATTGATAAGTTGCGTCATGTTACTGCTCCGCGTTTGCCTGCATCGGGCTGCCATCCAGAAAATGGATACCACATTCAATTTTATCAGCCCCACGCCAACGACCGGCGCGTTCATCTTCACCATCTTTCACGGCGGTGGTGCAAGGTGCGCAACCGATAGAAGGAAAACCTTTGGCCACCAGCGGGTGACGTGGCAGGTTGTTGTTGATGATGTAATCCTGCAAGTCAGGCTTGCGCCAATGCGCCAGTGGGTTAATTTTGATGCGCTTGTTTTCTTCATTTTCAAACAGATCAAGTGCCACACGTGTGCCTGCCTGAAAGCGCTTGCGCCCGGTGATCCATGCATCAAACTCTGACAATGCATTTTCCAGTGGTTCCAGCTTGCGCAAAGAACAACAGGCATCGGGGTTGGCAAGATGTAAGTGGCCAAACGGATCACGTTCTTTTATAGCTGCGTCATCAGTTTTAATGACGCGCACATCTTTAAGCCCCAGCTTTTCGCTTACTTCCAACTGGTAATCTAGTGTTTCAGGAAACAGCATTTCAGTATCAATAAAGATTACAGGCGTTTCAGGTTTAATCACTGACACCATATGCAGCAAGACCACAGACTCGGCCCCGAAGGATGATACCAACGCGGTATTTCCAACAATAGGATCGTTCAACGCTTGGCGTAAAACGGGTATGGCCGCATGGTGACGATAGAACCCGTTAAGCATTTCGACGCGTTCGGCGACGGTAACACTGGCTGTTTCAAAAGGCATATCTATTACTCCGCAGCTATTCTGGTTTCGGGGTAAAGAGCGGCTTTAAACGGCTCCAACCCCAAACGGCGATAGGTTTCAAGGAAAGTTTCTTCTGTGTTTTGGCGAATATCCAAATAGGCATAAACCAAGCGTTCAATCGCAGGAACGATTTCTGAATACGAAAATCCGCGACCCGCACTTTTACCTATGGTGGCGGTTTGTGTGCCGTCACCACCCAATGTAATCTGGTAGCTTTCCACGCCCGCGCGATCCAATCCAAGGATGCCGATGTGGCCGACATGGTGATGCCCACATGCATTGATACAGCCCGAGATTTTAATTTTTAGCTCACCAATATCGTTTTCCAGTTTCAATTCGTCAAACCGCGTGGCGATTTGCTGGGCTATAGGAATAGACCGTGCAGTGGCCAAAGCACAATAATCCATGCCGGGGCAGGCGATAATATCGGAAATTAGGCCGATATTTGCAGTAGCTAACTCAACCTTGCGCAATTCCGCATAGATCGCTGGAATATGTGATTTATGGACATGGGGCAGAATGACGTTTTGCTCATGGCTGATACGCAATTCATCGTGCCCGTATTTTTCTGCCAAATCCGCCATTACACGCATTTGATCGGATGTGGCATCCCCTGGAGTTTGACCATGTTTTTTGATCGAAATGGTTACAATCGCATAATCTGATTTCTTATGTTGGGAAAGGTTTGTATCAACAAAAGAGCGTAATGCAGGATCAGTTTTTACACTTGCCTCAAAGCCGTCTGTATAGGCATTAATATAATCAGGTGCAGCAAAAGCTGCTTTGATGTCAGCGAATAAGACTTGGTCGTAGCCGCCAAATGCTTCGCGTTGAACTATAAACCGTTCTTCAACCAGCTCTTTGATTTTTTCGATACCGTTTTCATGCACAGTGATTTTGATGCGCGCTTTGTATTTGTTGTCACGACGGCCAAGGGCGTTATAGACCTGCATAATGGCTTCGCAATAAGGCAGAAGGTCTGCACGCGGGAGGAATTCGCGCAGTACCTTACCAATCATCGGTGTGCGACCAAGGCCACCGCCAATAATCACTTCATAACCTATTTCGCCGGTCTGATTGCGCACTACACGTAAGCCAACATCATGCGCTTTAATAACGGCGCGGTCATTTTCCGATCCTGTGACCGCAAATTTGAATTTACGGCCTAAAAAAGCGAACTCTGGATGATCGGTTGACCACTGGCGCAACAATTCTGCCGTTGGGCGCGGGTCTTCGACCTCATCAGCGGCTGCACCCGCGAAATGATCGGCAGTGACATTGCGGATGCAGTTACCAGAGGTCTGAATGGCGTGCATATCCACATCTGCCAAAGCTTGCAACATGTCAGGTACATCAGACAGTTTAGGCCAGTTATACTGGATGTTCTGGCGTGTGGTGAAATGGCCATAGCCCTTATCCCACTTGTCGGCAATAAATGCCAACTGGCGCATTTTGGCACCGTTCAAAGTGCCATAAGGGATCGCCACGCGCAGCATATAGGCGTGCAGTTGCAGGTATAGACCGTTCATCAGGCGCAAAGGCTTAAACTCATCCTCGGTCAGGCTGCCGTCGACACGGCGTTCCACTTGGGCGCGAAACTGGTGAACGCGGTTTTGGATAAAATCTTTGTCAAATTCATTGTAGCTGTACATGGGACTTATACCTCTGCCTGCTTGCCGTGGTCGTAATTAGACGGGCCACGGGTGCGGAAATCTTCGCGAAAGTGGGTGGGGACGGGCTTGCCGTCTTCTAGAATTGCATCTGCCAGGTAAGCCCCGACCAAAAAACCTGCCTGCTTATGCGCTGCTGCCAATAGGTCATTGGCTTGCACTTCATCGGTTAAATAAAGCGCTTCATCATGGGCTAGAACCCAGTCATCATTGGTGCCGTAATAAATTACATCGCCCTCTAACAGGCGGTTTGCAGTTAGAACTTTCGGGGTATACGCGCGTGCCATTATACCAGCTCCACTTCTATTGGTTTTGGTGGTGCTTGAATTAGATTGCTGATTGCAATGCCAGGTACGACGCTGAATGCGATTTGCGCATTTTGCAGTGCCGCAGTTTCAGAACTGTCAATGGAATTACCCGATTTCAGGCGCACAACATGGTGGCCACGCTCTGCATGTTTTACCAGCAGTGCATTGATAGTGCTTTGTTTCCACGGTGTGCCAAAACCCTTTTTACCCGTTTCAATAACAATCGCTTCGCGGCGCGCCAGTTCTAAAATTGGTTTGGCAACCAGATGATCGTAGATCACCACATCGGCCTCGTGCAGCAGATTGCGTGCTTTTAGGGTCAGCAATTCAGGGTCGCCGGGGCCAGCACCTACCAGCCAGACATGCCCCTGTTCAGGATCAGAGGCCAAAGTTTCGTTAAGCAGAGTATCAAGTTCCTGCGCAACAGCGGCTTTACCACCCTTGGCCCACGCAAGCGGGCCACGTTTGAAATAGAACTGTGACCAAAACTCACGCCGCTTGCGCCCCATCGGTATATTGTCAGCGGCGGGTCTAAACGCCTGACCGATGCGGGCCAATAGGCCCAGCTGTTCGGGCAGGCCTTCTTCCATTTGTTGTTTGATTTTGCGGGCCAACACAGGGGCCGCCCCTTCTGTGCCAATAGCAACTGTCACAGGTGAACGGTCTACGATTGCGGGTGTAATGAACTGGCTGTCTTCCAGATTGTCCACGATATTGATTAACGCACCAGCCGCACGCCCCAGATACGTTGCGCGCTTATCTTCAGCGGCATCTTCGTTTGCACCGTAAACCAAGGCTGCATCGTTCATATCTGCGGCATTCACGGGGCGATCAAAATAGGAAAGTTTGCCCGCCTGCGCCCATTGCAAAACTTGATTGCTTGGATTTGCCCCGAATACCAGAATATCCGCTTGCGTTTTTAACAACAGGCGCAATTTGGCAACCGCACAGGCACGCGCACCCGATACGATGACACGGCGATTATCTAGGTTCATAAAGATCGGAAAATGGCGCATTGCACAGTCCTTTGGGGTTGGCTTTCCAAATATATAAGTTAAATGGAATAATATTCCAATATTACCCTGTACATATCCTATATATAGAAATATTATCCCAACAAATGACGTATTTTGATGAATGTGTTTCGAATCTAAAGGGAAAATAGAATGGCCGACCAATTAGATGCAGTCGATCGAAAAATTTTAAAGGAATTGCAGGCCGATGCCTCACAAAGTTTGGATGAAATAGCCAAGAAAGTAGGCGCATCCAAAACCCCTGTGTGGAACCGTATTCGTAAACACCGTGCTTCGGGTTTGATTAAGGCGAATACTGCAATACTTGACCCGCAAAAACTGGGGTTAGAGGCATGTTTCTTTGTGCTTGTGCGCACGTCTGAACATGACAAGGGCTGGCAGGAAAAGTTCGTCAATACACTTCTGGCGCGTCCCGAAGTGTTGGAAGCGCACCGCCTTGCAGGCGACATTGATTACATCCTGAAAGTGCGGGTAGAAAACGCCAAGGCTTATGACGTTTTTTATCAGGCGTTAATCTCGGAAGTGAAAATATTCAACGTGACAGCACTTTTGTCGATGGAAGAGATTAAATCGACCACAGTGCTGCCCGTTTAACAAGCTATGCTTATTGCATAGACCGTAGCATCCACGCTGTTTTTTCGTGTAACCGCATGCGGTCGGATATCAATGCAACTGAAGATTCATTTGACGCTTCTTGTGCTACCAAAAGAACATCGCGGCAGGTGTTGACGACCTGTTCATGCCCCTTGGTCAAAAGCGAAACCATATCGGATGCATCTGGAACGCCTTCAACTTCTTTTATCGCGCTAAGTTGTGAAAACTCTTTATAGGTACCGGGCGCGCGCATACCTAAAGTCCGAATTCTTTCGGCGATTTCATCAACTGCGGTTGCAAGTTCGGTATAATGTTCTTCAAACATCATGTGAAGGTCGCGAAATCTTGGCCCTGTTACATTCCAGTGAAAGTTATGAGTTTGTAGATACAATGTGTAACTGTCAGAAAGTAGGCGACTTAATCCGTTAGCTACTTGTTCTCGGTCAGTTTTTGCGATGCCAATATTAATGCTGGTCATAGTGTATTCCTTTTTCTGTATTTAACCTATCTTTACACGGTTTTATGGGCAGACACGGTGACTTAGTTACAATCCGAAACTTTGTTTCAGGTTGTGGTTTTGGGAATTTTATATGGGCAGTTCAGCATAGATATTATATAGGAAATTAAATGAACGCAGCGGTTTCATCTTGTATTTGTGCTAAATCAAAGGCTTGAGATAGATCAATCGTATGGTCAAATAATGATCGTCCTATAAGTGCGCCTGCCACATGTGGTACGTATTTAAGTCGGGCAAGATCATCTAAAGTTCTGGATAAACCACGTGCAATGACGGGTGCCGAAGCGATGTTGGCCAATTCAGTAACCAAAGCCAAAGGGGCCTCAGCCATATCAATATCGGCATCAATATCCGTGACAATAATAGCTGCAAGCGGATCAGTCTGAAAGGTGCGAATAAAGGCTTCTGGCTCTATGGCGCTGGGGGTGCGCCACCCATCACTCATAACGCTGCCTTTGAATATATCCACTGATAAAACAATCTGATCGGGGTATAATTTGGCCGCTTGTTTCACAATATTAGGGGCAATAACAGCAAGGGTGCCAATAACAATGCGTCCTGCACCTCGATCAATCCAGTCTGATATGCGGTGCAAAGATTTAAACCCGCCACCAAGTTGAATAGATGTGCCCGATTGTTGAATTATATCCTGTATCAGATCGGTGTTTCTGTCGTCGCCAGAAATGGCATCAAAATCCGTGATATTGACCCAAGAAGCCCCCGCATCGGCAAAGCTGCGCGCCTTTTCAACAGGGTTCACATGCCAAATTTGCGGCTCTTCAATACGGCCACGGTTCAGACTTACACAACGCCCATCCAACAGTTCGATACTTGGATAAATATCCATAACGGCACTCCATTCCATCATATATTCAGAATATCATAGCATATTTTACTGATAGAAGTTGGAAAGTAGCGACATATTTTGAACGACAAGCGATAATACGGGTTATCGTTGTCGGGTGTTCTAAGTTATTCTAATATGATTTAGCTGTAGAAGATGGTGAGTTTTGTAAATCTACACGCTGTAGTAAAACACTTACCGTTTCATCAGTGCGTTAGATTTTTTGCGTACCAACACGGTTCTCAGATCGTGCATTGCCATTAGCAAATCATCTGCAAACTCATCAATCTGTTCGTCGGTTGCATCTGATTGCACCCATTGTGCCGTGTCATTCAAATGATCTGTCGCACGTTTGATGTCATCCACTTTGCGCAACGCCAATGTTTTGCGCCGCTCAACTATCCACGCGTCAATTTCATTGCGCTCAGCCGCCGTTGGAGTTTGCTCGCCTTGGGGCTTCATCTGCCCGTTACGAATGTTGACCACTGCAATTTGCTGCAATTCCAACCGACGTTGACGGTTTTCTGTATCCACTCGAAATATAGCCGCACCATTGTCGCGCACACGAAAAAAAAGGCCTGTATTAGTGCTCATATGAAATCATTTTCCCCTTGATTTGCGTTAATCTAATGCGTCTTTTCCTTCAGGTCAACGAAGCACAGAATGTTTGAATACGAGTGCAGGCATCGATTAGTTGCGCGTTCGATGTAGCATAACTGACACGAAAGTTCGGGCTTAGCCCGAATGCTGCACCAAATACTACGGCAACCCCGTGATCTGCCAATAAAGCAGTCGCAAAATCTTCATCTGTTTCGATGGTTTTTCCCGATGGGGTGGTTTTGCCAATACATTCGGCAATAGAAGGGTACACATAAAACGCCCCTTCAGGTGAATGGCAGGTAATGCCAACGGCATCGTTTAGCATAGCCACCACCAGATCGCGGCGACCTTCAAATATCGGGCGGCTAAACGCGATATAATCTTGCGGCCCATTCAATGCTTCAACGGCTGCCCACTGGCTGATTGAACAGGGGTTGGATGTGCTTTGCGACTGAATTTTACGCATCGCTGCAATAAGATGCTTTGGCCCTGCGGCATACCCGATACGCCACCCTGTCATTGCATAGGCTTTCGATACACCGTTCACAGTTAAACAGCGGTCATATAGCTTTGGTTCCACTTCGGCCGGAGTGCAGAACTTAAAATCATCATATGCCAGATGTTCGTACATATCATCGGTCATGACCCAAACATGTGGGTGACGCAGTAAAACATCGGTTAGGTCTTTAAGTTCAGCATGTGAATAGCCCGCACCAGACGGATTGGATGGTGAGTTGAAGATCAGCCATTTCGTTTTCGGCGTGATAGCGGCCTCTAATTGCGCGGCGGTAAGTTTATAACGGTTCTCTTGCGTGGCCTTGGCAATAACAGGTGTGCCACCTGCCAGCAAAACCATATCGGGGTATGACACCCAGTATGGGGCAGGGATAAGTACTTCATCACCTAGATTAAGCGTAGCCATTAACGCATTGTAAAGTATTTGCTTTCCACCAGTTCCGACTGATACTTGTGAAGGGGTGTAATCCAGACCATTGTCCCGTTTCATCTTGTCACAAATAGCCTGTTTCAACTCTGGAATACCATCAGGGGCGGTATATTTTGTTTTACCTGCATCAATAGCAGCCTTTGCCGCTTCTTTAATGGTATCGGGCGTATCAAAATCAGGCTCGCCTGCGCTAAGGGCGATTATATCGTGGCCTGCTGCTTTCATTTCTGCCGCTTTAGTAGAGATAGAGATGGTTGGCGACGGTTTTACGCGATCAAGAGTTTTTGATAAAAATGACATCGAAGTTCCTTTTCCTAACAAAGGTTTTGTACGCAGTGTGATAATGGGGTGCAAGACGGGACTTGCAGATTTATATATACGGGGTATTCATCCGCAAAAGAGGTGCGAAATGTCTGAAAACCGTGAAACACGATTAAAGCGACTGCGGTTACGATCATGGCGGCGTGGCCTAAAAGAGATGGATTTGCTGTTAGGCACCTTTGCCGATGAAAAAATGGCCTCTTTAAGTGATGACGAATTAGATGCCCACGAAGCATTAATGTCAGAGCATGACCAAGACCTTTTGGTTTGGTTTACAGGCCAACAAGATACACCCGAAGAGTTAAAAATGGCGTTATCACGGGTTCAAGACTACTTTTTATCAAAAAAATCGACATAATTTAACGAGTTGTTTGAACTTTACCGTCAATAAAGGCCCTGAGCAGTTATAGGCGGAGCATAAAATGAGTGTACACGAAAACTTAGCAGTTGATCCTGTTAATCAACAAGGCAGTGATTTTCTGGGGTCTTATCTGGAAACACTTTCAATGGTGGAACGACTGCATCGGTTATTGCTAGACGTGATAAAAGATGAGTTCGAACGCTTGGGGATGCTGGATATTAATTCGGTTCAGGCGTTGTTGTTGTTTAACATAGGCGACAATGAAGTCACCGCAGGTGAATTAAAGTCGCGTGGTTATTATCAGGGGTCAAATGTTTCATATAACCTGAAAAAGTTGGTTGAAGCTGAATATATGGAACATAAAAGATGCGAAATAGACCGCCGTTCAGTCAGGGTTCGATTATCTAAAAAAGGGCAAGATGTGCGTGAAATAGTCTCTGAATTATTCGGACGTCATTCAGATGGCATATTGGGTAAGGATGTACTGGGTGACCTTGATTTAAGTGAGCTAAACCATGCATTGCGACGTCTGGAAAGATACTGGGGCGATCAAATCAGGTACATTTATTAGGGGCGGTAAAGGCAGAGCCAAAAACACAAGCATGTGAACTATTGGCGCATGCTGTGTTTAATACGTGCGTAAAAGTGATTCTACCTATATGCTTCTAAAGATTACTTTTAGAGGTGAATAATGGATTACCAGTCTCAGATAGATACTGCCCTGAATGCTTTGCATGAAGAAGGCCGGTACCGTGTTTTTCATAACATCCGCAGGATAAACCAAAACTTCCCTAAGGCAATTTGGACAACACCAGAAGGTGAAGAACGTGAAATTACAGTTTGGTGTGGCAATGATTATCTGGGAATGGGCCAAAACCCAACTGTTTTAGCAGCTATGCAAGATGCATTGCTAACTGCAGGGGCAGGTTCTGGTGGTACACGCAATATTTCTGGTAACACATCTTTTCACAAATTCTTAGAAGCCTCTATTGCCGATTTGCACAATAAAGAAGCTGCCTTGGTTTTCACCTCTGCCTATAACGCGAATGAGGCAACACTGTCTGTTTTACCAAGGTTGTTTCCGGGATTGATTATATTTTCGGATGCGTTGAATCACGCTTCAATGATTGAAGGTATTCGTCACGGGTTTGGTGAAAAACATGTGTTTCGCCACAATGACATAGCACATTTGCGCGAATTACTGGAAGCTGCGCCAAAGGATGCGCCAAAACTAATCGCATTCGAATCGCTTTACTCAATGGATGGCGATTTTGGCCCGATCAAAGAAATTTGCGATTTGGCAGAAGAGTTTAACGCCTTGACTTATATGGATGAAGTTCATGCTGTTGGACTTTATGGCCCACGCGGTGGCGGCGTTAGCGAACGCGATGGTTTGGCCGATCGTGTTGATATGATCAACGGTACATTGGCAAAAGCTTATGGCGTAATGGGGGGCTATGTTGCGTGTAACGCAAAATTGGTTGATGCAATCAGATCTTATGCGCCCGGTTTCATATTTTCCACGTCTCTTGCTCCTGCAATAGCGGCGGGTGCCAATGCATCTGTTGAATACCTGAAAACCCACCAAGAATTGCGCGATATACATCAGGCACGTGCGCGAAATTTGAAAACCCAAGTGAAAGCATTGGGAATGCCAGTGTCAGATTATGGCAGCCATATTGTACCAATCCATGTCGGTGACCCAGTTAAATGTAAAATGCTGTCTGATATGCTGCTGCATGATTATGGTTTTTATGTCCAACCGATTAATTTCCCCACAGTGCCACGCGGCACAGAGCGTTTGCGCTTTACGCCATCACCGGTTCATAGTGATGCAATGATCCTTGAACTGGTTCAGGCCTTAGATGGGCTTTGGGGCCAATGCGCATTAAACCGCTCAAAATTAACGGGTTAACCCCTTGTTTTAAGCCTAGGGGTGCCTTACCTGACAATTTATGTTAATGTTCAATCGAAGAAGGAAGAACCTTCTCGATTCGAGGTAATTGAGCGCGGGGATTAGGTAAGCAAGCCATGACGACTTCGGCTGAAGATTTTCGTCCAAGAGGATTTGATTCATACCCACTTGCATTGGGGGATGTGCTGCGCGGTGAACGTGCGACACTAGGCAAAACGCTGATTGATGTTCAAAACGATCTAAAAATTGGCGTCAGGTATATTTCTGCAATAGAAGATGGCGATCTAACTGTTTTTGAAACCAAGGGTTTCATCGCGGGTTATGTACGTTCATATGCGCGTTATCTGAATTTGGATGGCGATAAAGCGTATAAACAATTCTGTCAGGAAACTGGCTTTGACGGGTTGAACAAAGATATCGCCCATCGCGAAACGCCCAGCCAAAACCAACGCCAACAACGGATATTGCCAGGCGTTGCTGCAAATAATCCGAACGTCACAACCAAGGGGCCAATGGCCTTACGTTCACAATCTTGGTATGAAAAAGTATCACTTTCAGCGGTCGGATCGTTGATGGTTCTAATCATGCTTGTCATTGGGCTTGGGTATGGGGGCTGGCAGGTTTTACAAGAGGTTCAAAAAGTACAATTTGCACCCGTAAATGAAACGCCTGGCGTCGCATCAGATGTTTCTGTCTTGTCAGCAGGCTCTAATCCTTCCGACATCTCACCAGTTCTAAATCAAACTGCATCAGGATCGTTTACATCTGGTGCAACACTGACATTAGATCAATTATACCGCCCACAAGAATTTGATACGCCAACCGTTATTTCACGTGATGGGCCGATCGTGCAAATTGACCCTGAAACCTTGGGTACATTTGCACCAGCACCAATCATTGTAGAAACACCCGTAGTCGACATAGTCGAAGCACCCCCAGTTGCAGTGGTTGAAACTGGTCCACCAACAATAGATATTGTAGCAACACGCCCTGCTTGGGTTCGGGTGTACTTGCCAGACAACAGCGTATTGTTTGAAAAAATTCTAAATTCAGGACAACGTTACCGTATACCGGTTGATCTACATAACCCCTTGTTAAAAGCAGGAAATTCAGGGTCTGTATACTTAATGGTTGGGGATAAATCATATGGGCCTGTTGGATCTAGTGGCGGCGTTGCGCGGAAAATATCACTGGTTCAAGGTGATATAGAAACAAGATTTCAGGAAGTTCTGAATTTGTTTTCAGAAACATTGGCACCCCCATTGAATGTGGAAGCAGATCAAACAGCAGAGGCTGTTTTGCAAAAACCTTAAGTACCTAACAGTTAAGCATTAGCATTGATGAGTTTTGGATCGTGCTATATCTATGCAATAAATCTTTACTAGGCCCATATACAATGACCCTTAATCATATCCGACCATGGCGAAATATATACCGCCGCAAAAGCCGCCAAATTCATGTGGGATCGGTGCCAGTTGGGGGTGATGCACCAATAACAGTGCAAACAATGACAAACACACTTACGTCGGATGCAAAAGCTACGATTGCCCAAATTCAGGCCTGTGCAGATGCAGGCGCTGATATTGTACGTGTTTCATGCCCTGATGAAGCGTCAACCGCAACAATGGCTGAAATAGTACGTGAAAGCCCTGTACCTTTGGTTGCAGACATTCATTTTCATTACCGACGCGCGATTGAAGCGGCAGAAGCGGGGGTTGCATGTTTGCGTATTAACCCTGGAAACATTGGCAAACCAGAACGGGTTGCCGAGGTGATAAAAGCTGCAAAAGATCATGGATGCTCTATAAGAATTGGGGTCAATGCGGGATCTTTGGAAAAACACTTATTAGATAAATATGCCGAACCTTGCCCAGAGGCGATGATCGAAAGCGGATTGGCCCATATCCGCATATTGGAAGATAATGATTTTCACGAATATAAAATATCTGTAAAAGCATCTGATGTGTTTCTGGCCGCGGCCGCTTATCAAGGATTGGCCGAAGCAACAGATGCCCCCATCCATTTGGGCATTACAGAGGCGGGTGGCCTGACATCTGGCACCATCAAATCTGCGATTGGGTTGGGAAACCTGTTGTGGATGGGTATTGGCGATACCATTCGTGTGTCACTTTCCGCAGACCCTGTGGAAGAAGTGAAAGTCGGGTATGAAATACTTAAATCACTTGGGCTGCGCCATCGGGGGATCAACATAATTTCGTGCCCCAGTTGTGCACGTCAAGGTTTTGATGTGATTGAAACTGTGGCGGAATTGGAAAAACGTCTGGAACATATTAGAACCCCAATGTCATTGTCTATCATCGGTTGTGTGGTGAATGGGCCGGGTGAGGCGTTGATGACAGATGTGGGCTTTACCGGCGGCGGTGCCGGTTCTGGTATGGTGTATATGGCGGGTAAGCAGGATCATAAGTTGGGCAATAAGCATATGGTTGACCATATTGTTGGGCTGGTTGAAACGCGTGCCGCTGAAATTGATGCACAAGCGGCATCAGAACAACCCGTTGAATAGGCAAAAGCGTATGATTTTTTTCTACGGCATATTGGGTTTCATTATTTTGGCCGCTGCATATATACGATTTGCACCGCTTCAAACTGATATTTGGCACCAAGACCCCGAACTGGCAACGGCCAGTGATAAACCCAATGAATATCGGATGATAGGTGATGATGCGCTTCACTTTGATATGCCCGCGGCAGATTTGCAGCGGCTTGTTGATGGTTTTGCGCAAAACCAATCGCGTACAAAGCGTATAAAAGGTGTGCTGGGTGACAGCATTATCACATATGTCGAACGATCAGCATTATTGGGCTATCCAGATTATATCACCGTGAAAATTAGCTCCATCAGCAATTCACAAGCAAAGCTTGCAATACTTTCGCGTTCGCGTTTTGGCTATTCTGATTTAGGCATCAACAAGAAGCGAGTGCGCCATTGGGTTGCCGCCATCCAAGGTTTGGTTGTCGGACGATAGACAACCTTGGTTAATTTCGCGCCACATAGGATTATTCAGTGACATCTCGCAACGCGCGATAAAATCGCGCCCACCAACAGACATACAAACCATTGTGCCCAATTCAACGCGGGCGCCTACTTTATCTGTGCAATAACAATCTGGCGGTGAAACTTTAGCATCCGCGCCAAAAACTGATGTTGCGGCACAGACCAATATGATTGATAAAAGCCACTTCATACATCTTTGATAGCATAAATTTATTTAAATGTCATGCTTACTCTTGACCCGCGCCAAGCAACACGCAATGTCTCGGCTATGATACCAGAAGATAAATTAATGCAGATTAATGCGCGGTTCGAGTTTCTTGAAGCCAAAATGGCTGATGGCACGATGGCGGGTGATTTTGCCAGCCTGTCGAAAGAATATTCCGACTTAAGACCTGTTATTGATAAAATTTCACAATATCAGCGGCTTATTAGTGACATCGCAGAAGCCGAAGAAATGCTGGGCGATCCAGAAATGAAAGAGTTGGCAGCCGAAGAGCTGCCAGAGCTAAAAGCGGCCTTACCCAAAGCAGAACATGAATTGCAACTGTCCCTTTTGCCAAAAGATGAGGCAGATGAACGTTCTGCGGTTCTAGAAATACGTGCAGGTACGGGTGGTGATGAAGCGGCATTATTTGCAGGTGATCTATTGCGTATGTATCAACGGTATTGCGATACTACAGGCTGGAAACTAGAGATTATTGACGCGTCAGAAACAGAACTTGGCGGTTACCGTGAAGTGATTGCCAATGTGAAGGGCAAAGGCGTATTTGCCCGAATGAAGTTTGAAAGCGGCGTTCACCGTGTGCAACGCGTGCCAAGTACCGAAAGTGGCGGTAGGGTTCATACCTCGGCGGCAACTGTCGCGGTTTTACCAGAGGCCGAAGAGGTAGATATTGATCTGCCTGCAACGGATTTACGCATTGATACAATGCGTGCCTCAGGTGCGGGTGGACAGCATGTGAACACAACCGACAGTGCCGTGCGCATTGTTCATATCCCCACCGGTATTATGGTTGTATCGGCTGAAAAATCCCAACACCGTAACCGCGAAATTGCCATGCAAACCATGCGCACAAGGCTTTACGATCTAAAGCGCCAAGAAGCCGATGAAGAACGTTCTGCCAGCCGCAAAGGGCAGGTGGGTTCAGGGGATCGTTCCGAGCGCATTCGCACTTATAATTTTCCACAAGGGCGCATGACCGATCACCGCATTAATCTGACACTTTATAAACTAGATCAGATTATTCAGGGTGATTTGGATGAAATAATCGATGCGCTTATTGCGGATGACCAAGCGCAAAAATTGGCAGAGCTTAATCCGTGACCCCAACAGTCAAATCCCTATTAGAATGGGGGGTTGCACAACTTTTCCCCGTCTTGGCAAATGATGCCGCAACCGATGTGCGTGTTTTATTGGCGTTCGCATTGGGGGTAGATCGCGCAATGTTATCTGTCCGCTTGCAAGATGATGTTCAAACCCAACAAGAAACTTGGTTTAGGGCTGCAATCGCACAACGCGTGCAATATCAACCTGTCTCGCAAATTATAGGATCACGCGAGTTTTGGGGCAGGCGGTTTAGGGTCACATCAGATGTACTAGACCCAAGACCAGACACGGAAACCCTGATAGATAAAGCGTTAAGCTTGAGTGCACCCAAAAACATTCTGGATTTGGGAACGGGATCAGGCTGTATTTTGTTAACCCTTTTGGCAGAGCGGCCACATGCAGTAGGGGATGCAGTTGACCAATCCCTAAAGGCACTGGAAGTGGCCAAAACCAACGCGCAATGGCTTGGTTTGGATGACCGTTCACGGTTCTACCAATCAAACTGGTTTTCAAATATCTCTGGTAGGTTTGATCTGATCGTAAGCAACCCACCTTATATAACCGCCGTCGAAATGGATCAAATAGCCCCCGATGTGCGAAACTGGGAACCGCGTGCAGCTTTAACACCCGAAGGTGATGGATTGGATGCGTATCGTATCATTGCGGCAAACGCGTTGAAGCATTTATCGGTAACTGGAACTTTATTATTGGAAATCGGCCATATGCAGGCAAGTTCAGTTTTGAATATTTTCCACAGCGAAGGGTTCACGCAAGGCCAGTGTATTCAGGATATGGCAGGAAAAGACCGTGTATTGGCCTTTAAAGGCCCTAAACCAGCATGATAACGCATGTTTTATCCCAAAATCAGCCCTAAACCATGTTTAGGACTTGTATCACTATCCCAGTTATATATAAATAAAACTATAGATGATTGATATAATCTCATCATTGCAAACCCCATAACTTAATCGGGAACACGCGTTAATCGCGTAAAATCAAAGATACGAAATAAGGTATTCAGATCATATGAGATCTTCACATAAATCACGTTCACGCAATAAAAATAATAACAACAACCGTCGTAGTAACCCTACGAACGTTGTTAATCGGGTATTTGATAGCTCTGGGCCAGAGGGCAAAGTGCGTGGCACGCCACAGCAAATCATCGATAAATACCAAAGTCTTGCAAGTGATGCGGTGTTATCTGGTGATCGGGTAAATGCCGAGAATTTTTTACAACACTCAGAACACTATTCTCGTCTGTTAACTGAAGCGCAAACTGAAATTAATGCACGTCGCGATGCACAAGAAGCACAACGTCTGCAACAACAGCAGAACCAGCAGCAAAACCAACAACAGCAAAAATCACAACAACAGCAAAAGCCTGCAACCAATTCAGATGATGCACAGCCTGATATCGCGGGCAATGCCGCGGAACTTTTTCCTGCGAAAGCTGACAATGCTAATTTGGTGGAAACACCTGAAAACAAAGCAGCACCAGCCAAAGCAGATAAGCCTGTAAAAGCTAAAAAAACCAAAAAGAAAGTTGAAATTGAAAAGCCACAGGCACCAGCACCTGAAGCACCCGTTGCTGCTGAAGAAAAACCTGATACCGCTGCCGAATAAACTAGTCTTAATCAAACGTATTACTAAGTGCACAGAATTGCTGAATTGTTAGCTGCTCTGCACGTTCTGTTGGCTCAATCCCCACACTAAGCAACCTGTCTTCTATATCGGGCCCCAAAGATTTCAGGCTGGCACGCAACATCTTACGCCTTTGCCCGAATGCAGTTGCAACAACGCGTTCTAACGTTTTGGGATTACACTCAAACTTAGGCTTCGCACATCTTGTGATATGCACGACTGCCGATGAAACTTTCGGGGCAGGCGTAAATGCTTGCGGCGGCAGGTCCATCACAATTTTTGCGTCTGCCCGCCAACCAGCTAAAATAGACAGCCGTCCATATGCTTTACTGCCAGGTTTAGCAACAATCCGCTGCGCAACTTCGCGCTGGAACATCAAGGTTAAACTGTCCCAAAACGGCGGCCATGCATCAGGGGTAAGCCAACGCACCAACAGTTCAGTTCCAACATTATACGGCAGGTTTGCCACAACCCTGATCGGCCCTTTTAGATGTTCCATCGGGTTCAACGCCAATGCATCACCTGATAAAACCGTCAAACGACCCTCATAATGTTCCGCGATTTCCACTAATGCAGGCAAACACCTTTCATCACGCTCTATCGCTACCACATGGCGCGCACCTTCATGCAGTAATGCGCGGGTTAATCCACCTGGGCCTGGGCCAATTTCAAGAACATCATAGGCACTAAGGTCGCCTGCTTGGCGGGCAATTTTCCCTGTAAGGTTTAAGTCTAGTAAAAAATTCTGACCCAGTGATTTTTGCGCACGCAGATCATGTTTGGCTATGATGTCGCGTAAAGGCGGTAACCCATCAGCTGAAAGATTTATCATGTGGCGCTCTGTTTTGGGCCATTTGGCCTGCTTCTTTGATTGCTTCTATTAGGCTGGTCGGGTCGGCAATTCCTTTACCTGCAATATCAAATGCGGTGCCGTGATCGGGTGACGTTCGAATGAAAGGCAGGCCAAGTGTGGTGTTCACGCCCGCAGAAAAGTTTAAAGTTTTAAGCGGGATCAGGGCTTGGTCATGGTACATGCAAACTGCCACATCATATTTTTCGCGCGCACTTGCATGAAACATTGTGTCGGCTGGCATTGGCCCTAGCAAAGTTAGGCCTTGGCTGCGTAACCTGTCTAATAATGGGGCTATGCGGTCTATTTCTTCAAACCCCATAGTACCGCCTTCACCCGCATGCGGGTTTAATCCTGCCACAGCAATAACGGGTTCTGATATGCCAAAATCCTGTTGTAAAGCGTTGTTGGTTATAAGCAATGTTTCTTCGATTAAATCATCGGTTAAAGCACTTGGAACGTCCGTCAATGCAATGTGAATGGTCACGGGAACTGTGCGCAGTTCAGGGGCGCACAACATCATCACCGAGGTTTTGACACCGCCAAGATGGGCAAGAAATTCAGTATGCCCCGGATAAGTAAAATCGCCGCCGTCTTTTAGAACTTTCTTATTTATCGGGTTGGTGCATATCGCAGATGCATCACCTGATTGGGTATACTTAACTGCCATTTCTATGGACTGAATGATGTGTTTTGCATTGTCAGGCTGTGCTTTACCAACAGTTGGCATATTGGAAAAGGGCAGGTGTATCACCGGCAAGGCCTCTGAAAAAACCTTTAGCGCATCAGATGGTTTCGTAATGTTTTGCACAGGTACATCGGTTGCATGTGCAACATGATCAATATCAGCTATTAAAAAAAACGGCGTTTTATGGCGCAAATTTTTCCACGCTAAGCCAGTAATTTCCAACCCTACACCACATGGATCACCAGAGGTTAGTGCAACAGGGCGTGTCATTTTCTGATTATGATGGCATCGCCACGAAGTTCTTGCAAATACCCATCGCCAAAGCTAGTAACACGTTGATTAAACAGTGCGTTTCGTATTTGATCGCGCGCACCTTCAGGCAAGTCTTTTGCCCGATTACAAAGCATTAATACGTTAATATTACCGTTTTCAGTAACAAAATATGTCGCCTCATTCGGATCAAGTCGCGCAATTTCAGCACCAATGCGAACAGGCACATCCGATGCAGGTACAGTATGGCTGCTAGTGGCATTTTCCCCAAAACCTGATGCGTTCGCTTCCATATCAAGACAGGTGTCGCCAGAATTAATAAGCTTGGCCGCTGCCGATATTTGGCCATCACGCCCTGCGCTGTTGGTTGGTAAGGCCACCTGTAAATAGCTGACAGCGATGACTTGTTGGCCCGCTGACTTTGCCTCTCGAACGCCTAGCAACTGATAAACCGCGACAGCACTTCCGATGTTGATCGGGGCGGTTACTTGCCCAGCTGTCATGCCTGACAAACGAGACGATACTTGTGCAGGCAAATTCCCAAGCGGCATCCACCCCATTGCACCACCTTGTGTGGCAGTGGCAGATTTAGAATATTTACGGGCTGCAATCCCAAATTGGCTGCTGCTTTTAATCGTTTCAGACAACCGACTGGCAAGTGCTAAGGTTTTTGTAGCACCGCGATCTTTTATTGGAATAATAATCTCTGCAACATTAACCGTTTTTGGAAAGCTGATTGAGCGAATATCCAAATTTGCATCTACTTCATCATCGGTAATATTTACTTTTGATGAAAAGCGCGCACCAATCACATTACGCCATAACAGGCCTGAGCGCACAAAATCTTCGAATGTTTCGCGGTAAACCCCTTGCTGACGGAAAAAATCAAGCAGTTGATCGGCACTGAAATTACCACGTGCAGCAAACTCTTCCATTCCGCTAAATACGGCTTCATCGCTGATCGAAATTCCTGATTGTTTCGCAGCTTGATTGCGTAAACGGTCATCAATCAACTGATCCATTGCTTGTTGGCGCAAATCACCAGCGGTCCTGAATGATCTTAGCATTTTTATACGCTGGTCAATTTCAAACTTGGTAACAACTTTATCATTCACCTGAATGACTGGATCATATATTCCTGCGGCTTGTGTCGAAACCGCGAGTGATAGGCTTATCAAAACCCCAGATGCCAAAGCAGCTAATTTATTCATAATCTCACCTATACCCTTTTAAAACGCACAATGGTGACGGCGCCGTTTTGCGCTTGCCTGATTGCCTATTCCGATCAATGAGACCGTTAGCCCCAATTCTTTTGTTGTGCCAATATTACCAGAGGCTGCATATTGAAGCGAGAGGGAAAGATCAATTTCAACGCACTCATTTGCATATTTAATGCCGAATTCACCTTCTCTTGCGCTATTGGTGATAAAATCGTGTCGCCATTGCGCAAGATAAGTCCATGTATCGTTCGGGGTAAATATTAGTTCTAGTTCAGCTTCGCTGCGGCGGCCAACAAGTAAATCTTTTTCCAACCACAGGTATGTCGCATCGCCTTTAATTTTTTGATAGACAAAATTTAGACTGGTTTCATTTTTAGATAAGTTGAAATCGCTGTCAAATAATGAACGGTTGGTTAACTCGAATTGGCTGGGAAAGCTAACTGTAAATGCTGTTACCCAATCAGATTTTTGGCCTGATAGGCTTTGTGTACCTGCAAATTGCCCCAGATCCTTTTTGCGAAATATCCGTCCAATCGTGGCACCGTAATTCCACCCTGAAGGGTTATATAGCACATAATTTATTCCCACATTCGCCCGCATTCCCAGCTCTTTTTGGTCGAAACCTGGAAATCTGCTTTTGGAAAATAAATTGGTTTCATCAAATTCAACTTGAACACTATCTTCATTGGGGGTGGAACTTAGGCTGTCTTCGCTCCATATCAACTGAACAATAGGTTCAATTACATGGGTAGAGGCCCCAACTGATTTTGCCAAAGGCCAACGCAAATCTGCGGATATCATAGGGGCGACACGGGTAGCGGTTGACCCTGTAAAACCCGTATAACTGTTACTTAAAGAATAATATTCGCCTTCTATCTGGCTGCTTGCCGAAAACAGCACACCATTTCGCAGTTGCCATTCACGTTGCCAGTCAACACTTACCCCTGCTGTTGAAAACCGGCTGCTTCCCGTACGTAATAATACTGTGGAATGGGCGGTATATCCAAGCTTTCCACCGATTATTGGGGTGTCATGGATGCTGCGATAATACACTTCAGGGAAAACCAACGGTATTTGCGCATCAACTTCGTTTGTTCTTAGGCTTTGAATATTCGAGGCGCGCACGGTGAAAAAGCTGTTCATACGATTGCGTTCTAAATAAACTTCGGAAAACAAACGGTCTTGCGCATTCAATTCATCTTCATCATCATAGCCATATTGCGCACGGTAGGTTTTGTCTGATGCAACATCTATTTCAAAACCCCATTCAAAATTATTTTTCAGCGCAAACCGCCCATCGCCCTGTAAGGATGACCTGAAAGCGTTATTGTCGATGCCGTCTATTAATAGGATAGAGCCGCTGAGATTATAGTAGCCACGCTTGGTTTCACGGCGGTATTCCAATTCAGTTACAAAGCTGCCTACAGTAGATACAAAAGCTGTAACCGTAGCGTCTGAATGGTCATCAATTTCTATGAAATAGGGAATTTTGGCGCCGAACTTTAATATGTCCGAGGTAAAGAAAGAGGGTACTAAAAAACCGGTTGCACGATCAACAGTTGGGTCAGGCAGGCGCAAACGCGGGGCGTAAAAAACGGGAATGCCTAAAAACTCTAGGCGTGCATGTTCAAAATATAACTGCCTAGTTAACTCATCATGAACAACACGATTTGATCGTATCTGCCAAAACGGGATAGGGTTAGATTTGCAGATATAACATGTACTGGCCACAACACGGTCTAAAACCTTAAAACGGTTGTCTTTATATTGCGCCTGATCCGCTGCCATTTGAAACTGGTTTGCAATCAACAAACGCGCACCTTTGATGACATTTTTCGACAAATCCGATGATAATTCCGCGTCAGTCCCCGTTAAAATGCTGCCATCCGCATTTGTAATGGTAAAACCGCCTGGAATTGTCAGCCGTCCAGTGGATTGGTTAAATACAACTGTATCCGCACTTAGAACCTGCCCATCTGATACGATGCGCACATTACCTTTTGCGGTTAATAACTGTTTTGTTGCATTATAATCAACACTATCAGCCAGCAAGCCAACTGGTTTTTTGGATTCGGCAAATGCGCCAGAAAAGCTGAATATGGCAAGCACACCTGCCAGCAAAAAGCTTGATATTATTTTCAAGATCATTGCGCCTTATCCGTCCTCAAAATGCAAAAACAACGCCAATGCCGCAAGTAGCGCGGCTATGGGGGGTGCCCATGCTGCAAAGAAAATGGGAATCTCTCCCGCCTCACCAAGAGTTCTAGCAAGGTTTTGTAAGAAATGTAGCGAAAACCCACATAAAAGTGCAACAAGCACTGAAATTCCTAAATTCCCCAACCTTGCGTTTTGCAAAGTGAATACTGCCCCGATAATCAACATGGCGGAAAACAGTATTGGGCGGGCCAGTTCTATCTGTAGATGCACGCGGTGTTGTCGTGATGAAAAACCTGCATTATCCATTGCCAGTATGAACTTTGGTAAATCCCAAATCACAACGGTTTCTGCTTTGGGGTAACCTTCCAATATTTGCTCACTTGTGATTGTGGTTGGCACACGAATAATAAACCCTTTTTGCGAACTTGCCTCTGGATTTTCCTCCGATATGGACAGGTTCCATTTTTTAGTACGGATCAATATCCACTCATCATTTGACAAAGTAGCAGTAGAGGCCGCTATTCGGCTTATGGCATTATTATTCAGATCATATTCTATCATTGTCACATCACGCAGGCTGCTGCCATTTTGTGTGGCTTGGCTTGCAGTGATAACAATATGCCCTGTTTCGGTTTTTTGCCGCAACCAAAACCCGTCTTCATTCACAGTTACTGTTTTTTCAGGTCGACCAAGATAGTCATTCTTTAATGTATCATAGTAGCTGGAAAATGTAGCAACCAATGGGTTTAGGAACAGTATCGAAAACAGCCCAATTAAAAACGCTGCAAGAATAGGAAAGCTGATACCTTTCAAAGCGGAAACGCCAGCGGCGCGTGACACGACAAATTCGTTGGAACGCGCAAGCCCTACGCAAAATGACAAACCAGACAACATGACAATGATCGGCATCGCTTCGCGGATAAAAGAAGGCGATCTTGTGCTTGCCAAAGCCAGTGCTTTTGTAAGTGTAATGCCAGAAGATGATAAGGCTCTGATGTTTTCCATCGTATCAATAAAAAATATCAGAAGTCCGATTATAAGAAACACTCTTAAAAAAGAGATGCAAAACTTTTTTGTGAAATACCAGTAAAGGGTCATGCCTGCGCCCTTTTACCTGATATAAGTCTGAATATATTTAGCCTGTTCCAGCCTTTTGCCGTGATGACAATCAATGCAATTATGATGGATACTCCTAACAAAACAGGGGAATACAACATAAATGCGTGGTCGGGTATTTTTTCAACATAGCTTTCTGCCGCACCACGTAATGTATTTAATCCAAATAATAACATTACAGCAAAAGAAATTCGATAGAAAAAACCTGATCGGCTGAAATTCCCAGAAAATAGTATCGCTGCACCCAATAGCGGCATCACAAGCGAAAACAATGCTTTTACCAATCGTGACTGGGCATCAATAGCACGTAATTGCGTATCTCTGCCTGTTCCAGATATACGCCAAGGCAGTTTCGGTGTTATGGTTTCAGCCGTGCCTTTTATACGGGTGCCAATGTTTTTGGAAAATTGTGATAAATCATAAGAAAAGCTGTCAAACTGAACCACATTTAACAGACGTGTTTCTAGATCGTATTGTTGTAAAGTTCCATTTATCAACACAAGTTTTGTATCTGTATCTGTGTCAACAATGCGCCCAGTAGGGGCTGAATGAATTACTTGGCGGCCTTGTTCATTGATCTCGCGGATCAAAATATCTTCCAACAACCCGTCGCTGTGCACTAAGCCAAAATAAAAGGTAATGCCTTTTTGGGGCGAGATAAACGCACCTTCTTTTACTAACTGCGATAAATACTCTTGTCTGATTTCATGTTGGCGTAGTTGGAACGCATTATTGCTGACGGGCGTGATGAAATGGGCAAGTATTGAGACGGCGACAAAACTAATGATACCAAAGCTAAAGAATGGCTTGGCAAAATCGAGCGGCGTTTGGCCCGCAGCCATCAAAACCACGTATTCTGATTCTGCGTATAACCGATTGGTTAGAAACAATGCCGATGCAAAGGCTGCTACAGGAAACACGCTTTCAATCACGCGGGGTAGCAAATACATACTTAGTTCAACAAAAACTATACCTGGTTGGCCATTTTCGATCACCACGTCTACAATTTTTAACGCCTGATTAAGCCAAATAATACCAGCAAAAACAAACAAAAAGAATAAAAACGGGCCGAACAGCTGTCGTATAATATAACGATCAACCAGTTTCACGCGTGAATGCCCCCAAAGCGGTTTTATAGATACAGATTTATTATAGGATTTTTTTGCATAGGGACAGTCCATAGTGGTCAAATCAACCAAACCGCGCTAGGTCTTGTGATAGAAAAAACCGCAGTTTGCAGGAGCATATTATGAATTCACCCGTTAAGCCGTCATTTATTGAAACCAACCTAGATGAGATTGCCAGTTTTGAAGGCAAGGTGGTGGTCTTTATGTCACCCTCTGGCCAAATTGGTTTGTCCGCACGCAGGGTTAATAAGCTAATGAAGCGCAGCCTAACGCGCTTGGCAGAAAGTGACACATTTGAAAAGATGCCCAATTCGGGGTGTCATGTCTTGTCGATGCCATCGGGTATGGCGGCAACAGATGTTCTGGTTGTAAAGTTGCCAAAACGTACAACTATTGACGATGCACGTCTTGCGGGCGCAAATCTAGGTAAACTTGCCGCAGGGGGCCCATTGTTGATTTTAGCTGGCTCTGAAAGAAATATCACCGAACTCGCATTTGGCTGTGCATTGCGTCAGTATAGCTTTCACGACCATAAAACCTCAACCGCACCAGAATTGGGCGATGTGACAATTATGGTCACTCAACCAACCGAGATGACAACTGCCTATGCTGCCAAAGCGGCAATAACCGAAGGCGTGTTTTTCACCCGTGATTTGGTGAATGAGCCAGCAAATGTATTAACAACAACCGAGTTTGCAAATCGTTTGGAAGCCTTGAAAAATTTGGGCATGAAAATTACCACGCTTGAAGAAAAAGACATGGAAAAATTGGGAATGGGCTCATTATTAAGTGTCGGACAAGGCTCTGTTAGCCCTTCCAAGATTGTGATTATGGAATGGCAGGGCGGCGGAGATGAACAGCCTTTTGCCCTTGTCGGCAAAGGTGTGGTTTTTGATTCGGGCGGTATTTCCATCAAACCTTCCGCTGGCATGGAAGAAATGACTATGGATATGGGCGGGGCAGGTGTTGTGGCTGGTGTGATGAAAACACTGGCGATGCGCAAAGCCCGCGCCAATGTTGTGGGTCTTGTCGGTATCGTTGAAAACATGCCTGACGGCAATGCTCAACGCCCGGGCGATGTGGTTACATCCATGAAAGGCGACACCATTGAAGTGATTAGCACAGATGCCGAGGGTCGTTTGGTACTGGCTGATGTTCTGTGGTACGCACAAGAAAAATACAAACCAACGGGTATGATTAATTTGGCCACATTGACCGGCGCGGTCATTGTTGGGTTGGGTCATGAAAATGCAGGGGTGTTTTCCAATAATGAAGATTTATCGCGCAAGTTTATAAAAGCGGCAGCCGTAGAACGCGAAGGTGCTTGGCGTTTGCCCTTGGATAAAGCTTATGACAAGTTGATTGACAGCCGGATTGCCGACATTAAAAACTCTGGCGGGCGTGCGGCGGGCTCCATAACGGCGGCACAATTCCTGCAACGTTTTGTCAAAGAAGATATGCCGTGGATACATATTGATATTGCAGGTGTTGCTTTGGTTCACGCCGAAACGACCCTTGCACCAAAAGGCGCCACTGGCTGGGGCGTTCGCGCATTAGATCGCCTGATCGCAGACCACTATGAAGCGGGCTAATGGGCGCGGTTTATTTCTATCACTTAACCAATTCATCACTGGGGCAAACTCTGTCCCAGTTGTTGGGTCGAACATTGCAAAATAACTGGCGTGTGCAACTGCGCTCAGGTCAGCAAAATGCCCTTGCACGGCTAGATGCCCAATTATGGGGTGGCAACAACCCACAGTTTTTACCCCACGGAATAAGCGGTGGTGCGCATGATGCAGATCAACCTGTTTTACTGACAACAGACCCAGAAAACACCAACAATGCAAAAGCTTTGATGCTTGTGCATGGGGCCAAAACCACCCCTGATGAGGCCATCAAATACGAACGTATCAGCCTGGTGTTCAACGGAAACGATGAGGCCGAGTTGCAAGCGGCGCGTGCCGAATGGAAAGCTTTAACCGATGCGGGTGTGGCCGCCAAATACTGGTCACAAGCGTCTGGGCGATGGGAAATGAAGGCGGAAAAGAATTAGCGCGTCAGGGTTAGCAATCTGCCATTGATCTTAAATTCAGAAAACAAATTCAAATAATCCATGCCCAAAAGCGAGTTTGATAACGCGCCCCCATTAACCGATGCAGGTAAATCATAATCCAAAATGTCACCTAATTTAACAGCACCTAGCGTGACATATGCCGTACTGACTGTACCATTTGCTGTTTGGGCATAACCCAGATAATTCAAGTTTTCTGTATCAATACCAATTTGTTGCGCATCATTTTTAGTTAAAACTATTGCAGTTGCGCCTGTGTCGATGACAAATTCAATGTCGCGTCCATTCACATCCAATGTTGCGTAAAAATGCCCGTCATTGGCCCGCGTCAGTGTCACACTGCCCGTGCCATTCTGTACAAAAGATGATGGAAATAACTGCGATTTCAACACATCACCAAAGCCATAGGCAATGATAACACCGACAAATATCAAAACCCAAATCAGGGCCTGTTGCACAGTTTGGCTTAAATTGCCGCGTCTTGAAAACAGAAAACTACTGCCGACCACAACCAACAAAAGTATCAGATAAAACGCATAAGCTTTATCATCTGTCGTCATCCGATTACGCCCAAACCCTTAAGGCCATCAACCACGAACTGTACAGATAGTGCTGCCAAAAGCATGCCCATTAGGCGTGTGATAACTTTGATCCCGACAGGGCCCAGCATTTTTTCAACAGGGCCGCTGGTTAAAAACAACAGGAAAGTCACAGCTGTTACACTGACCATTGCTGCAATAACCACAAATGTTGAGCTAATGTCGCCATTCATTTCACTGATAAGCAAAATCATCGCAGCCATTGCACCGGGGCCTGCGATTAGGGGTGTTGCCAGTGGAAATACCGACGGATCATCATGATTATCATCTTCCACCTGTTGTTCACGGCGTTGCGCGCGTTTATTGAACAGCATTTCCACAGCCATCAAAAATAACAATAAGCCGCCAGAAATGCGGAATGCAGGCATACCGATGCCAATAAAATCCAATAGATTTTCGCCAATAAATCCAAAGGCGGCTAATATGAAAATGGCAATCAAACAGGCCCGTAATGCAATGCTGCGCCGTGCGCTTTCATGCCCTTGTGTCAATGATATAAACAGCGGTAACAAACCAGGAGGATCTATTACCAAGAATATCGTCACAAAGGCGGTTATGTAAAAATCCATCATCGCCGTCTTGCCGTCTCTAATGCCTCACTTGCGGTTTCCCACAGGGCTTCAGCTTTTTGCAGTGCCTGTAGAACCTCACCGTGTTTTTTGGTTAGTTCTTCCAGTTTAGCAGTATTTTCAGCGGCATAAAAGGCAGGGTTGGCCATGCGTTCAGAAATAGTTACTTTCATAACTTCCAGTTTTTCAATACGTTCTTCGCATTTTGCCACGTCTTCTTTTAACGGCTGTGTTATCTTGCGCCTTTCAGAATTTGACAAACGTTTTTGCTTTGGCCCTTTGGCTTTTTTCTTGGCTTCACTGGCAGCCCCGCCACCCCCGCGCTCGGCCAGCAACATGGTTTTATAAGCTTCCATATCTTCATTATAAGGCACAACCGTACCGCCTTTGACCAGCCACAGCTGGTCGGCAATAGAATTAATCAAATGCGGATCGTGGCTAACCAAAATAACCGCCCCTTGATACCCAGCTAAGGCCAATGAAAGCGCTTCGCGGCTTTCAATATCAAGGTGGTTGGTCGGCTCATCCAGAATAACCAAATGGGGTGCATCGAGCGTGGCCAATAGCAGCGATAACCGCGCCTTTTGCCCACCTGACAATTTACCAACCAAAGTATCCACTTGTTCTTTGCCAACACCACCTGCCGCAAGTCGGCCGCGCAAACGTGCCTGACCTTCTTGTGGGCGTTCACGTTGGATATGCTGTAATGGAGTTTCATCAAGGTATAATTCATCCACCTGATGCTGGGCGAAATACCCGATTTTCAACTTGGAAGAGCGAATTAAATTGCCTTCCATTGGTTTAAGCTTATCTGCTAACAACTTGGAAAGGGTAGATTTACCCTGTCCATTGGCGCCCAAAAGTGCAATGCGATCTGTCTGGTCAATTCGCAGGTTCAGGTTGCGCAAAATTGCCGTATCATCATACCCAACATCCACGCCATCTAGGCGCAAAATTGGGGGTGATAATTCAGTTGGCTCTGGAAAATTAAACGTTGCCACAGCATTTTCCACGGATGACGCAATCGGCTCCATCCGTTCTAGCATTTTTAGCCGTGATTGCGCCTGCTTCGCCTTTGATGCTTTGGCACGAAAACGATCCACAAATGCCTGCAAATGGTCGCGCGCAACATCCTGTTTTTTGGCCATTGATGATTGTTCGGCCAACTTAGCACGGCGCACATTATCAAACGTGTCGTAATTGCCCTGATACAGCGTAAGTTTTTGGTCGTATAAATGCAGAATTGAATTTACAGATTTGTTTAAAAGCGTGCGGTCATGCGAAATAATAAGCACTGTATGGGGGTATTTTGCCAGATAGTTTTCAAGCCAAATCGTACCTTCCAAATCCAAATAGTTTGTTGGCTCATCAAGCATCAAAATCTCTGGTTGGGCAAATAATACCCCCGCCAATGCCACCCGCATGCGCCAACCGCCCGAAAACTCGGAACAGGCGCGCAGTTGCGCTTCGCGGTCAAACCCAAGGCCGTTTAATATGCTCGCGGCACGGGCTTCACCCGAATAGGCGTCTATTGCGGTTAACCGCTCGTATATTTCGCCAATCCGATCGGCATCCGTCGCTGTTTCGGCTTCTTTCAGAAGGGTGGCACGTTCAACGTCTGCTGCCAGAACCGTGTCCAGCAAGCTTACCTCATTTGACGGCACTTCTTGGCTGACCCCGCCAATGCGCAGCCCTTTGGCAGCCGTCACTTTACCGCCATCCAATAGCAGTTTGCCCGTGATTAGGTGAAACAGCGTGGTTTTACCCGTACCATTGCGCCCAACAATGCCCACCTTGTGGCCCGTAGGAATAGTTGCAGATGCGCCTGCCAGTAACTGGCGGCCCTGAATGGAATAAGAAATGTCATCAATACGTATCATGGGGCTGCTTTGCTATAGTGTGCGGGCAGTGTCAACATAGGGTTTCCAAGTTGATTTTCTTATGTTACTGCGACCCAGAAATTAAGCCCCTTTGAAGGAAATCAGACATGGCCCTAGAACGTACATTTTCAATCGTGAAACCAGACGCA
>CAJXSR010000024.1 GCA_913061275.1 uncultured Paracoccaceae bacterium
GAGATTTCTGCCTGTCTCGTGGGCTCGGAGATGTGTATAAGAGACAGTCTATAGGTAGCACACCACTCATAGGGCGTTACTTTCGAACAGCCCTGATCTTGCCAAAAGTGGCCTCGGATGTGAATTCCTGAAAGCGATAAGTCCCGTCATTCTGACGCTCATAACGCATGGTGAAGGGAAAGTTGACTCCCTTTTGCATCTGATGCGGCGAAAACCCTGCAATCCGTTTGTAACTGCCTGTACAGATAGCAGTTTCGCCAGATATTTTAGGGGCGTTCAAACTGATCTGGCTGCGCCTGCGCCCATCAAACATATCATGGGTTCTGTTGCACAAGTCATCGCGGGTAACAGTTTTGAACGTGATATAAGCCGCTGTTAGTAAATCTTTGGTGCCTGTCTGTTTGGATGGCGTAATGTCATAATCACGCCGTTCACGCTCGGGTGAATATCTGTCAACGATGGGACTGGCACCTTTCCAGTGCATCTTAACAATAGAATTACGAGAGCCAGTGCGGGCATGTCCTGAATAGCGTCGGGTGTAATAACCGCCTTTTCTAACCGTGCCAGCTGCAGACCCTGTATAGCCCACATCTTTGAATGCTTTCAGCAACCTTGACGGGGATAGCAACCCCTTAACAGAATAGGCAGCGGCATTTTCTGCCCCGTTAATCGAAATGGTACCAGCCTTAAGGCCATAGGCATAAAGCTTAAGCGTTACGTTTTCAGCCTCTACGCTGGCAGGTAGCGTTATAGCCGTCACCAAGCAAAGCGTTTGTGCAATAGATTTCATCGGTCTCTCCGAATTTTGTGCGTCGTTCATAAATCTATGGGGTTGTTGACATAATTATAAGATGGGACAGATCACGTAATCTGACAAAATTGTAATTTTTCTGTTTTATTTGTGGTTAAGCTTTTTGTGATGCAGTTAGGAAAGACTTGAAAATGTTACATAAGTACCTGTGAATATTAATATTACCCCAGTCGCCCTTGAAAATAATCCACCAAACGGCACTGTTTTTTCTGCAAGCACATATAGCGCCAGCCCAACGATCCAATAAAGGTTCATGATACCGCCAACAAATAGGAGCGCCATCAAGGCCCAGCAGCAGCCCAGACAGTAAACCCCGTGATGCATCCCCATCATCAAAGCCCCGAATGCGCCTGAGCGGTTGTTTTTCGACAGAAAATACGCAGGTGATCGGCAATGTTTCAGGCAAGCGCTTTTCAACTCTGAAAACTGGTAAAGGCCGGCAGATAACAAGATAAAGCCCGCCAATAATCTTGAACTGACCGTCATCATTGCAGCCGAGATTAAATCAAGTGTTTCCAGCCCCCATTGCAAGCTTGTGGCGATGATACTGAATACCGCCCATATTATCAGATACCCGGCAAGTAAAAGGCCACTGTAATAAACTGCATTTTGCTTGTCTTTCCTATGATGTTTTAGGGCGGTGAACAGCAATAGCGTGGGTGCTGCACTGGGGGTCATCATCGCAATCATCATTACCCACCACATCAAAGCAATCAATGTAGCGTAGGTCGCAGTCCAGTTAGCACCTTTACCCATTTGCATCGGCGCACCAATGGGTTTTGACATAGCTGTCATGTCAAAGGCAGACATATTCATGCCTACCCCTGTGATTGTATATATGCCCGCAAGGGCGACAATCGTGATAACTGCAATGATAACGATCACACGATCATTGCGTACAAGCCGTTCCACAAAGCCTATCTGCGGTGTATCAGACAAGGGTGCGGCCTTAACGCACCACACCTGTGCCGGTCAGATGCAGACTGGCAAAATGGGCATGGGTATCACTGTTTCTGTCTAGTGAAATGTCCCCGCCGGTCGTTTTGGTGCGACCCGAAGCCATCTCGGCATGTGCAAATTCAAAGCCATTCGGTAAATTTATACCAACGCGGTGCGGATCACCGCTTACGATGTTCGGGATCGGTTTTGCATTGATTTCGAAAACATCGGCAACTTTTGCACTTCCAACCCGATCAGATTGGTTCAAATCAACCGATATATCTTTGTACAAGGTATCGTGCCTGTTCGGTGCCATGGCTGAGAATACGTACCACATCGTTGCCATTTCATCAGTGTCCTGCCCTGTCAAAATTGCCTGCAAAGCGGCGCGTTGATCATCATCGGCATTTTCATCGATAATTAATTGCATCTGACCGTTGCCTTCATGGATAGCACCTGGCCATTTATAAACCCCGGCTGCACGCAAACCGTCCAGTTTTACATCGCCGTAATGGCCCTTTTTAATGTCGTATACTACGGCGGCTTCACAGATACCGTCTGTTGGCAAAACGCCAAACTGGCACGGGCAACCGAAATTACAGTTACAGTTCGCCATTTCTTCGGCTTGAATACTCCAATCAGTCATATTTTTCCCCTTATAATAATATAAAGTCGGGTGGTTTTCCCGTCAAAAAACGGTTTCACCTGTAATATATGTCTCAATTAGGTCGCAAATTCTCATACGGATCAGCCAAAGCTTGGGGCCGATGTTTTGTTTGCTGCGAGATTATAACACATTTTGGCGAAGAAGTCGAATATTGGCCTGTATTGCTTTCGTGCCCATGAACTGTCATTGCACAACACAAGGCTGGATGTGGATAAAAACGACAGCACAGTCACAGAATCCCTTGACGCCCCAGAATATCGGGCCTAAAGAAGCGGCTCGAAATTCAAGTTCTGAAGGGCACCTACGCACTTAGAACAATATGTAAGGATGCTGGATATGTCACGCGTTTGCGAATTAACTGGTAAAGGCCCGATGAGCGGCAACAATGTAAGTCATGCGAAGAACCGCACCAAGCGTCGGTTTTTGCCGAACCTAAATGATGTAACTTTGGCCAGTGATGCACTGGGCCGTACATTTAAGTTCCGCATTTCTGCGGCTGCGTTGCGCACCATTGACCACCGTGGTGGCTTTGATGCGTTTTTGGCAAAAGCCAAAGACAGCGAATTGTCTTCAAACGCTTTGAAAGTGAAAAAAGACATCGCCAAAGTGCAAGCTGAAGCAACGGCTTAAGCCTACCAACTGATTTAAAAGCTTTATGCGGCCTCAAGTATATCTTGGGGCCGCTTCTTTTTGTCCTGTACAGTATCTTTGTTACAAAGATTAGGGTGCGGAAAATTCATAAACCTTAGAAAAGGGAAAAACATGGCACGAATATCGAAAACAGGCATTATAGGAATTATTCTGGCAAGTCTGGTTGTTATTGCATCACTGATTTTTCTGGGATGCGTTTTAAAACACCATAGTTACGGGCATGGGCATCACGATGGTATGCATGGTGATGAACACCATTCTATGATGCACAGCTCAGAGATGGATGAGGCAGGAAAGGGATTGGTCGTTGAAAACGGTTATGCGCGTGCCAACGGTGCCTCTGCCAAAGCGGGTGCTGCATTCATGGTTATCAAAAACCACACCGATGACGCTGACCGGCTGATTGCGGCATCAACAAGTTCTGCACGCAAAGCAGAGCTTCATACGCATATTATGGATGCAAACGGTGTGATGATGATGCGTGAAGTTGAAGCTGGCTTTGAAGTTCCTGCGCATAGTGCCACAACACTGGCGCGCGGTGGTAATCACATTATGATGATGGGTTTGACCCAAGCGATGAACCAAGGCGATGTGGTAACCTTGTCTTTGACTTTTGAAAACGCAGGCGAAGTCACTGTGGAAATACCTGTTGATTTGAAACGTTAAGGAAAAATTATGCCGCCTAAGGTTATGTTTGTCTGTTTGGGTAATATTTGCCGCTCACCTACCGCCGAGGGTGTGTTTCGCGGGTTGGCGGCACAGGCAGGCCTGGATGTTGTCATTGACAGCTCAGGCACCAGTGGCTGGCATAATGGCGATTTGCCCGATAAACGCGCTATGGCAGAGGCAAAGTCGCGAGGGTATGATTTATCAATGCAGCGTTCTACCCAGTTGAAATCGCAGGATTTTTACGATTTTTATCTGATTGTTTGTATGGATAACAGTAATATAGAAAATTCTGAAAGCCTGCGCCCTGATGGCGCAAATGCACAGGTTAAACTGTTCTTGGATTACGCCCCGAACCAGCCCCTGCGTGAAGTGCCAGACCCTTATTATGAACATAACTTTGAAGCGGTTTTTGATTTGATAGAAGATGCCAGTCGCGGGCTTATCGCGTCATTGCAATCAACCTAAAACGTGCTGCAGTTTTCTTCCGCTAACAGACCAAATTCTTTATAGCGCAACCAAAACCGTTCTTTTGACGGGTTGTCGGATTGGCGTGTATCTTGTGCCAGTTGCGGATTTTTGAAAAACTTGGCGGCTTGTTTTTGATCGCGATTTGAAAGCGTTACATTTGCCACTTTTTGAATGCACGAACAGGTTTCATTACTTGCGGTGCGGTTTGACCCGTTACAGGCTTTTTCGATTGTGGCCGCATTAAGCGGTGCACACATCAGTAGAATTGCAGGTGTTATCAGTCGTATTTTCATTTTTGCCCCATTCGCGGGATTTCCCGTCGTTAGGTGGGATTCTGCCATGAAGTAGGGGTATTTTACAAGCAGATTTAACCAGACCCGTTTTCAACCCAGTGACGGTCTGTTGCATCCAACAGATCATCCATACGTTTGTCATAAGCTGCCATATCTTCATCGGTCAGATATTTCAGCCATTTGCCAGAACTGGCAGAATTGAAAAACTTTGCATCATCCTTGAATATACCCCTGCCAGCGGAAGGGGTATAGCGGTTTGAGTTTTTGCGCATTTCGTCAAAACTAGCCCCTTTAATCAGTGCAGTCATCGTATCATCGTCAAACTCACAGCCCAAAGCCGTCGCAAAATGGGCCATTGCAAGTGGTAGATCAGCCCGCATATCGGCATAGTGAAACAGATGCACATTTGGTAAATGTTGCCATTTTTTGAAAGACTTATAGTGCTGGGTGAATGTGTCTAACGTCAGATGATCGCAATCCATTTCAGGGGCCGTGTCATTGATGAACATCAACGCATCAGAGCGCGGATCGTTGGGAAACAAATGATCCAGCTCGTCGCCATTCATGTTTTCCACATGCTTGCGCATGGAAAAATGCACGTCCAGCGGGTGACGGTAAACGGCGATATATGTGGCACGCGGATCATAGGTAATGCCGTCAAACGGGCTATGTGATTTGATGCAGCGACGATGCGTTTGGGCTGCCAACCTTGCATTAATTTCTTCGATCGAAAGGGTTTGCGATTCAAGCCAAGGCGATATTTCTGCCAAGATACCTTCAAATTCCACCTTACCTTGTAGCATCATACAGGTGATATTCTGGCTCCATGTTGTGCCACATTTGGGCGGGGTGCAGATAAAGGCATCATCCGAGCGCAGATCAAACCCGTCCCAACGGGTGCAATCAGTGATCGGGCCAAGGTAGGTTTTTGTGCGTCTTGGTAAGTTTGTCATGGGATCAGAGTGAACATGATTGTGGGGGAGTGGCAAGGGGGTATAATGGCCTAAAACCCGTGTATGGAAAGCGTATGGAGCCTGTATGGAAAGCGTATGGCAAACTGTGAAGTGGGGTTTTGGTAAGGAATACACGCTAACAGATGTCCATAGCGCACGCTTTCGCCGATCATGGCCATCGTCGATAGACGAGGGCCGCGCCTGACCTTCCCCATGGGAAGGCGCATTCGCACCTACCCAAGGTCAGGCGCTAGGTGAATGGTAGAGAGGTGCGGAATAAAAAAGATAATTTGAATTTAATTATTCACCTCGTTCTGTTGATCGTAGACACAGTCGGATAAATGAGAACATCCTCATGAAAAAATAATCGACCTGTTCGTTTGAAGTCAGTCGTTCTTGATTGGTTTCGGAATGGCGAATATGAAAATTATTGCCCATACTTGTAAGCGTTTTCGCTTCATCTTCCAACAATGGCCTAAGAGCTATATGCCCTTTAGCCACTTTATCTAATAGTTTCTTTACTTTACCCTTTTTATCCTGACCTTCTTCTAAGGTCTTTAATCTTTCAAAGGCATCCCAAAGATTTTCTAACGATAGTTGTCGATTATCTAGATCAGGTGATATGAAGAAATCTCTAGCTTGCTTAAGTAAATCGTCTGTTATTTGATCGCCCGTAAAAAAATGTGCGTTATTTAACTCATTTTGAATGTGCTCGGGAAGCACTCTAACAGCACAACCTTTCCCATCCAATTTGTAGGCGATACCATTCCTAGAAAAGATTAAATTCACATCTTGAATAAATTTTTGAAGTCCTGGTTCCCGTTCCCACCTTAAGTGATAGTGGTTATGATAACTATGGTAGCTTCCCTGAATAACTTCCCCTACAGAAGAAGCACAAAATTCTAAAACATCTAGAATGTCTGGAGTTTTAGGAACGACATTAGAACATGGAGTCCATTCACAATTAGGAACTTCAACAGCAAGTAAATTTAAAAATTTTGTAGCGTCACAACCGCATGGGCCTTGCCCATCATAACATTGTTCTGGAAACCTGTATCCAAAAGAGCCATTATCAATGCATATTTCTATTAACGTAGATAGGCCTGACCATACACGATCATCTATCTCAGTACCATTGCGCACAATGGTACCATTCTCGCGATCAGCAAAATATTTATCCATTTCTTGGCCTTTATAAAATTAACAGGTATATAGAGCTTCACAAGCCCCATTGACCACACCGCAAATCCATATCATATCCCCATCCATGACCGATATATCCAAAATCCGCAACTTTTCCATTGTTGCCCACATCGACCACGGTAAATCCACGCTGGCAGACCGTCTTATCCAATCCACCGGCACTGTTGCCGAGCGGGATATGGAAGCGCAAATGCTTGATACGATGGACATCGAAAAAGAGCGTGGCATTACCATTAAGGCCAACTCGGTTCGGATTGAATACATTGCCAATGACGGTGAGGCGTACATCCTGAACCTGATCGACACCCCCGGCCACGTGGACTTTGCCTATGAGGTATCCCGTTCCATGCGCGCGGTTGAAGGCTCATTGCTGGTGGTCGACGCATCCCAAGGGGTAGAGGCCCAGACGTTGGCCAATGTCTATCAGGCAATAGATGCAGACCACGATATTGTCACGGTCCTGAACAAGATTGACCTACCTGCGGCAGAGCCTGAACAGGTAGCAGAACAAATCGAAGATGTGATTGGCATTGACGCAAGTGACGCGGTGCTGATTTCAGCCAAAACTGGCATCGGCATTGATGCGGTTCTGGAAGCCATCGTAACCCGTCTGCCAGCCCCCAAAGGTGATAGGGATGCCCCGCTAAAAGCCATGCTGGTTGACAGTTGGTATGACGCCTACCTTGGCGTTGTTGTACTAGTGCGCATCATTGATGGTGTGCTGAAAAAGGGCGACAAAATCCATATGATGAACACGGGTGCGACTTACCCTGTTGACCGTGTTGGCGTTTTTCGGCCGCAAATGGAAGAGATTAACGAACTTGGCCCAGGCGAAATGGGCTATCTGACTGCCAGCATCAAACAGGTGCGCGACACGGCTGTGGGTGATACCATCACCCACGACAAACCGCGTTGTGAAACCGCTTTGCCGGGCTTTGCCCCCAGCCAGCCTGTGGTGTTTTGTGGCTTGTTCCCTGTGGATAATGCCGCATTCGAAGACCTGCGCGAAGCGATCAGCAAGCTTAGCCTGAATGACGCAAGTTTCAGCCACGAAATGGAAACCTCGGCCGCTTTGGGTTTTGGTTTTCGTTGTGGTTTTCTGGGGCTGTTGCACTTGGAAGTAATCCGCGACCGTTTGGAACGCGAATATGATATTGATCTTATTACCACAGCACCAAGTGTTATTTATCACGTTCACATGCGCGATGGTGAGCTGGTTGAACTGCACAACCCCGCCGATATGCCCGACATGACCCATGTGGATCACATCGAAGAGCCGCGCATCAAAGCAACAATTTTGGTGCCTGATGATTATCTGGGTGATGTGTTGAAGCTGTGCCAAGACAGGCGCGGTATTCAGCTTGATCTAACCTATGCGGGTGCCCGCGCGATGGTGGTTTACGATCTGCCACTTAACGAAGTGGTGTTTGACTTTTACGACCGTCTGAAATCGGTGACTAAGGGCTATGCCTCGTTTGATTACCAAATGGACGGCTACCGTCAGGATTTTCTGGTTAAGATGCAAATTCTGGTTAATGACGAGCCAGTGGATGCGCTTTCTACAATGGTACATCGTGACCGCGCCGAGGCCCGTGGCCGTGCGATGGTTGAAAAACTAAAAGACCTGATCCCGCGCCACATGTTCAAAATCCCGATCCAAGCTGCCATCGGCGGGCGCATTATCGCGCGTGAAACCTTGGCTGCGATGCGAAAAGACGTGACGGCGAAATGTTACGGTGGCGACATCAGCCGTAAGAAAAAGCTGCTGGATAAGCAGAAAAAGGGTAAGAAAAAGATGCGCCAGTTCGGTAAAGTGGAAATTCCACAGCAGGCGTTTATTTCTGCGCTGAAGATGGATGATTAGGGTGCATTGGTAGCAATGCACCGCTGGCAGGGTATGCGACGCATGCCCGAGCTGATGGGTTGATTAGAGCAGATCCCCGATCAAGTCGGGGATGACATCCACCGCCTGTCACCCCCGATTTAATCGGGGGTCTCTGCCTAACAACCTTTTAGCTTTTTATTCACCAATAAAACCTAATGTCATCCCCGACCTGATCGGGGAGCGATACATGCATTTATACAAAACCTATTTTGTCTACATAGTGACCAACAAACCGCGCGGTGTGTTCTATACTGGTGTAAGTAATAATCTGGAACGCCGTGTTGTTGAACATCGATTGGGAACTGATTCAAGTTTTACCAAAAAGTACAAGCTACATCGACTGGTCTGGTTTGAAACCCACAATGATATTTCCGAAGCTATTTTACGCGAAAAGCGTATCAAACGCTGGCGGCGACAGTGGAAAATAGAATTGATAGAAGCGATGAACGCTGAATGGAAAGATTTAGGCGGCAGGGCAGGTGGCCTCCGATCAAGTCGGGGGTGACAGGTGCCACATTAAGGCCTTCGATTAAATCGGGGGTGACAAACAACGACCCTGTCACCCCCGACTAGATCGGGGGTCGAAAACATCATACTTCTAACATACTAAGCAACAAAGCACTTAAGGCGCGCAGGCTTATCCATACTATCCATTTTGCGCGACAGGCGCATTAGCAGCGAGTGGTTGATTTTTTCAAATCTCGTGGCTTCTTCATCTGGTACCATAGCCGTTTGGGGCATGGTTATACCTTTTATACCTTCGATAATGCTGATGATATACGATTGAACGGGCACACCACTACGGGTGTACATAAGATTGGCTTGTTTCATTTTTACTCACTAAATACATACTTGTTACTCTACAGGGGCATTACTACTTACGGTTGTTGGTGCTGATGTGAATTATTTATGGCAATATTGTGATAATAAGGAATTCTGTGCATTTAAGTGTATAAGGCGGCGATACGGGCCATAAATCAGCCGTTTTGGTTCGGGAAAACAGGCGTCCAAAGGGATGGCCTGTTTTATAAATGTGAAGGGGCAATTTTTTTGATTAAAGTATTTATTTTCAATAAGTTAAACCCATGTCCCAACCGGGACATTTATAATTCGTGCCTTATATTATCACTGAAAACAATAATCTCTCTACTTTTATTCCGTTCTAAATCTGTTAAGCCGTTCTAAAAAAACTAGGATATTTTTTCATGCTTACCACTCTTCAAGCGCGCTCTGACACTGCTTGCGAACTTTGTGCCGCAAAAGCCGATCTTGAACCCTATGCCATCGGCCCATCCCCAGACGGCACCGCAATGACAGGTGCCTTGCTTTGCCCGACATGTTCAGCCCAGATAGAGGGCGGCATGGATACCAACCACTGGCGCTGCCTGTCTACCTCTATGTGGTCAGAACACGCCCCAGTACAAGTCCTAGCGTGGCGCATGTTGGATCGCCTGTCAGATGAAGCTTGGGCACGTGATTTAACCGATATGCTTTACCTTGATGAAGAAACACTGGCATGGGCCAGATCAGGCAAGGTGCAAGAAAGCTTGCATAAAGACAGCAACGGCGTGCCCCTTGCAGCAGGTGATACAATCGTTTTGATAAAGGATTTACCTGTTAAAGGTGGCGGTTTCACTGCAAAACGTGGCACGGCCGTTACACGCATTTCATTGGTTGAAGATAATCATGCACATATCGAAGGGCGGGTTGAGGGCCAACGGATTGTGATTTTAACTGAGTTTGTAAAAAAACGCTAAGTCTTAGGGATGTAGGCAACGGGAGAGGCAAAGCAGGTTGACCTTAAAGATAAACAATCAATGTGCGCGAAAGCTATGGTTGTCTGCCCATGGAATTGCCAAGGCCCCAACAGGCCCGCTGGATGTGATGCAGATCGTGCGCAAACTTGGGTTTGTACAACTCGATACCATCCGTGTGATTTCACGCGCCCATCATCATATAATCTGGAGCAGAAACCAGAACTACCGCGAACCTATGTTGAACAAGTTGATGGCTGATAAGCGCGCCGTGTTTGAGCATTACACCCATGACGCGTCAATATTGCCAATGGAATATTACCCCATGTGGCAGCGCCAATTTGAACGGCACAAGAACCAGCTAGACAGGTCTAAATATTATGCGTCTATGCCTGATGAAGCAGGGCGTGAATTAATAAAACAACGGATTGCCAATGAAGGCCCGTTATCCACCCACGCTTTTGAGACAAAACGCTCTGCCCCAAAAGAAATGTGGTCACGGCCTCCGCATAAGCAGGCATTGGATTACATGTGGTATATTGGTGAATTATCAACATCGCACCGGAAGAATTTTGCGAAATTTTACGATTTGTCCACGCGGGTAATTCCAGATGATCTGCGGACGCAAAGCCATACGGATAAAGATCAGATAAATTGGTTGTGCCAAAGCGCGCTTGATCGCTTGGGAATTGCCACGTTGGGTGAAATACAAAGATTTTGGGGGGCGGTGGATGCCCGTGAGGTTAAAACTTGGGCCGCATCAGCACAGCTAACCCCTGTATCAGTACAAGCCGCTGATGGATCCTGGAGCGATGCATATGGTGCCCATGATATTGAGAGCCGTTTGTTAAATATCGAAAACCCAACCACGCGTTTGCGCATATTAAACCCGTTTGACCCAGTCATACGTGATCGCACGCGTCTGGAAAGGCTTTTTGGGTTTGATTATCGGATAGAGATTTTTGTGCCAGCTGAAAAACGTAAATGGGGATATTATGTTTTTCCGTTGCTTGAAGCAGATAAATTCATAGGGCGCATTGAAGCAAAGGCCGATAGGCAAAGTTCTGTTATTAATGTGCTGAATGTCTGGGTCGAGCTGAATGTCAAATGGACACGGGCAAGAGTTGTTAAATTAGATGCAGAACTTAACCGACTTGCGCGTTTTGTATCTATAAGCGATGTAAAATGGCATTGCACACATCCAAGCACATCACTTTAATGAGAGTTTTGCATTTAAGCAGTGTAAGTTTTGTTTTATTATTAAAGTTTGGGGTAGTTTGAAGTGAAAGAATATTTTTATGGCACCTAATATAAAGCTGGGCTTAAGACGGCTTAGGTTTCAATTACAAACTGCCTTTGGGTTGCCTGCGCGTGGTTTTTTTATTCCTTACCGTTACGCGGATAAAGTGCCGACAAGTCAAAATGAATACATACATCTTCGTAAGGTATTTGATGAAAACCGAGATAGTTTTGCAAGGTTTTGCCAATCTCTAGATCAATATTCTGATGCGTTTGATAATTTTGGTGAGGGTTTATCGCCCAGATGGGATCAGGATTGGTTTGCGCGTTTGGACGGGGCTGCTGCCTATGGAATGGTTCGGCAATACAAGCCAAAGACAATCATTGAAGTTGGCTCTGGTCATTCCACACGGTTTATGGCGCGTGGGGTGAAAGATGGCGTTTTGGATTGCAGACAAGTTGCGATTGACCCAAATCCACGCACCACAATCAAAGCTTTGCCTGTTGAATGGGATGCACAGTTACTAAATGAAGACCACCTTGAACAGTTTGCCGCCCTGCAAGCCAACGACATTGCGTTTTTCGATTCCAGCCATATTTTAATGCCCGGCACAGATGTTGATATGATTTTGAACCGTATCATTCCCATTCTTAAACCGGGTGTTTTGATCCATATCCATGATGTGTTTTTGCCCTATCCTTATCCAGAACAATGGCTGTGGCGGGGGTATAATGAACAAAACGTATTGGGCCCGATGATTTCCAGTGAGGCTTATGAGATACTTTTTGCCAGCCAGTATGTTGCCAAAACAATGCACCAACAGATTGCGGTATCTTGTTTGGCGAATATACCTCTTGTAACAGGTGCTTATGAGACAAGTATTTGGCTTAAAATAGCTACGCGACAGGCCTAATTCGCTGCTTTTGAAATTGCTTTGCCCGCAGTTGAAATGTCTTTTCCAACACTGCTTACTGTAGCACATGCCGTTAAAGTAATCAGAGCAAGATAAGGGCAGCGCGGTTCATGTTGATTTTCATGTTTTTGATACTTTGAAGGCTGAATGTGGGGCTATACCCTAAAAAACAGTTTTATGACAAAGGCAAATACACTGACGGTTGCGACATATGCAACCTATATTGGGATATACCAGCTGATCTTTTCTGGTATGCTACAAATGATATGATGATTGTAGATCAGCATAACGATAAGCATAATTTGGGGTGAAACATGGAATGGATTTCTAGGTTTGAGGGCCTGTCTCGGTTATCGGGTACACTTCAAAGGCAATTAACCGAGAAAACACAGATCGTCACGGTTCCCAAGAATACGGTAATCTTTGGCCCGGGCAAAAGGCCCGAAAATATGCTGTTGTTGTTAGAAGGTTGTGTGCGCGTTAGCCAGTTGTCTGAAACAGGGCGCGAAATTGTGCTTTACCGCGTTAATGCTGGAGAAAGCTGTGTTTTAACTACCGCCTGTCTGCTGGCGTTTGAAGAATATACCGCCGAAGGAATTGCGGAAACCAATGTACAAGCGGCTGCCATTCCGCTTGCGGTTTTTGACCAACTCGTTGCGCAATCCGAAGACTTTCGGCGTTTTGTTTTTTCAGCATATTCAAAACGTATAACGGATTTATTTATTGTCATTGAAGAGGTAGCGTTTAAGCGCATTGATATACGGTTGGCACATAAATTACTGGAACTTAGTAGTACCAAAAATACGGTATTTGCCACACATCAAATCTTAGCGGTGGAACTGGGTTCTGCCCGTGAGGTTATTTCAAGGCAGCTACAGGAATTTCAACGTAAATCATGGATTAAAATCAGCCGAGGAGCGATAGAGATACTTGATAAACCTGCCTTAAATGCTCTTGTGGTTTCATAAGTATATATAATATTCTTTTTTCGAATGTTTGTGAGATAATGTCACCGACGATAGTGAAAATTTATACTAGGTATCTATAATAGAAACCTTAGGAGAAGAACTATGAACGTCGGAAAAACTGATCGCATATTACGTGCTGTTGTTGGGTTAGCACTTATTCTAGCACCACTACTGACTAATCTTAGCATGTTTAACACCGCTGCAATGATGTACGGTGCTATCATTGTCGGTGCCGTACTTGTTGCCACGGCTGTATTTAAATTTTGCCCCTTATATCGTTTAATTGGTGTTAAGACTTGTAAGATGTAATGCAAAATTGACCATATAAGGAATACTTGATGTCTGAATCTTCGGTTGATTTAACGACGGCGCCAATAGTTGAAGCATTTTTTGATGCTGAAACAAACACTATTTCTTATGTGGTCAAAGACCCAAAAACTAACGCATGCGCCATCATCGACAGTGTTATGGATATAGATATGGCATCGGGCCGGATCACTTACACTCATGCGGACACTATGATTGCATATATCCAGGATAACGACCTTGATCTACAATGGATTATTGAAACCCATGTGCATGCCGACCATCTATCAGCCGCGCCTTATATTCAGGAAAAACTTGGCGGCAAAATGGGGGTCGGTGAAAACATCACTGTTATTCAAGAAGTTTTCGGAAAGTTTTTTAATGAAGGTACTGAATTTCAACGGGATGGCAGCCAGTTTGATCGTTTGTTTCAGGATGGTGATACCTATCAAATCGGCGAAATGACCGTGTTCACAATGGCCACGCCAGGGCACACACCTGCATGTATGGTGCATGTGGTCGGTAATGCTGCTTTTGTGGGGGACACTTTGTTTATGCCAGATGGCGGCTCTGCTAGGTGTGATTTTCCGGGCGGCTCTGCAGAGGTGCTTTATACATCAATCCAAAAAGTGCTTAGCCTTCCTGATGAAACAAGACTTTTCATGTGCCATGATTATGGCCCCAATGGGCGTGATATTCAGTGGGAAACCACAGTTGGTGAGGAAAAAGAGCATAATATCCATGTGGGTCGGGGTAAAACCAAAGAAGAATTCGTTAAGTTCCGCACCGAACGCGATGCGCAATTAGGAATGCCTAAACTTATCATTCCATCATTGCAGGTAAATATGCGCGCAGGCGAAGTGCCTACGGATGAAGATGGCAATCCAATACTTAAAATACCGTTAAACAGACTGTGATACATAACCTACAAACAGAGCATTTCTTTATTGTTTGACGGGGCAGGTGGTTATAAGCCAGTATCAGTTGCTTGTTAAGTTGCAAATAAACTAGGCAGGCTTGTTTAAAACAGAGTTGAACAGATCAGAAATATCTGGTGCTACATCCAATGCCCAAACGGTATTTTCTATCTTTATGGCAAACTCTTTGCTTAGTATTTCATTGGCAAGAGTATGGTATTTTTGATGAATAATAGTATCTGACAGCGGGTTTTCAGCATTGCCCAAACCTACGGAAGGTTCTGATTTCAATACGGTTCCATTGGTTAACACAATCTCGACACGGGCCCAGCGTTCTGCAGGGAACTTGGCGTTGAACAGATCATCTTCATAGGGTTCTACTAGATTTGCCAAGTTGGCTATGTCGGGGTCATTCAACCCGCTGTTGCCAACTTCATTCGGGCCAATAGTTCCGCGTAGCAATGCGGCAGCGACGGAGAAGGGCAGGCTGTATTGTGCAGCCTCTGTCGATTGAGGGTTTTTGGTGGATAAACGATAAGCCTCATGAAATGTGTATACTTTGATGGCCTGAATATCGCTTACTTGAAATGCGTGTTGTTTCTTAAGCTGCAAGGCGGCTTCTACGGGGGGTTGGGCCCACCGGCACACTGGATACATTTTGAAATACAGCCCTAGTATGTACCAGTCAGAACCCAGATCATCGTAATAATGTGCGGCATCCGCACCCGTAAGCGAAATTGCAGGGGCACCTGTAAAGCCATCTTGTGCTAGATACACGGCAGAAACACCCGCCATAGCCCCCCAGCCAGATCCGTCTTTTACCATGGTTGGGAAATCGATTGTGCGCATCATCTGGCTGCGCGGGCCGTGGTATTCTGCTATGCCTATGGCCTCATGAAAACGGGTTTCATCCATGTTTAAAAGGCGTGCTGCCATCGCAACTATTCCTAAGCCAACCCACGCACCCGATGTGTGATAGTCTGCAACAGTTGCATGAAGCGCGATACCCGCGCGAATGGCAACTTCATAGCCGATAACAAGTGTTGTTAAAAACTCTTGACCTGAAACCTCTAATTCATTGGCTTCGATAAGGGCAATCAGAGCTGGCAAAATCCCGCACCCTGCATGGCCTTTAGTTAATGGGTGCCCATCATGGGCGTCAATCGCATCTATCGTCATACCATTGGCCAAGGCTGCCCCCGATGCACTGACGCGTCTGCCGTCAAACATTAACCGCGCCCCTGCACCTTTGCCTGCGCCAAATTGGTGGGTTGCGTGGCTATTGATGATCTTTGACAAATCAGTTGTTGTGCCAGCCGCCGCGACACCTATCAGATCAATTAAACACCGTTTCGCCTGATGTTGAACAGCGTCGGGTAGGTCATCCCACTTTAAATTTTTATTAAATTCAAAAACTATATTTGACATGTGCGTGATCCTATACAGGCTAGGCTTTGAAGCCATTATTGCTATCAAAGCCTAGCTTGAAAAGTTTTAAAATAAATAGAATAAATACGACGCAGATCAGTAAACCCCCGACTTTTGGTAAAATATGGCGATATAGTTAGATCTGTGCGGGTGAAACGTAGATTGATAAAGTGCCCGCACTGGTGCGATAACATTTATAAAGCGTTTCCATCTATTCAAAGGCTTGTTGGCCTGCTTTGTTTGTTGTATTCGAAGATCACATTTGATTGATTGCTTACGGGGAAATATGTAATGAAGAATTTTCAAAGATGTTCAACTACCTTATTATTTATGTTTGTAGCCATAACGGCATTTGCATCGGTTTCGCAATCCAGCATTGCACAGACAACTGAAGCAACACCTGCATTGTGGGGTGTTACTTGTAATAATAATGCAAACCCTACCCAGTTGACCTGCACCATGTCACAAACAATTTTCCAAAAAGGAACAGGCCAACGGGTTATATCTGCATCCATTTTCAAGAATGCCGAGACATATGGAATGTTGCTAAGCTTGCCCCATGGTATTGATCTGACATCTGGGGTTGATGTTTCTATAGATGAAGGCCAAGCCCAGAAATTTGCCATTCAAACATCGGACGCAAACGGCGCATACAGCCGATTTGAAATGACAGCGAAAATGATTTCAGCATTGAAAAGCGGTAACGTTCTGATTGTGAATATTATGGGCGTTGGAAATAACCCTGTCAGAATGGAATTGTCACTTTCAGGCTTTTCAAACTCTTTCAGTTTGATGCCTCAATAAATTAGAATAACGCTGGAAACCCTAAGTTAGACCTCAAGCTCTGCCACTGGTTTGGTGCGCGATCACAGTGGTTTCTTGGCGGCGAAGGATCGGTCTGGCTGGGGCAATGCCGCGGTATGGGGCCCAAACAAGATAGGGGAAAATCTGGATCAGTTCGGCCCTGAGTGGCAAATCAAGCCCAGAAATAGCTTCAGACCCAGGCAGGAAAGATTCAGTTGCCATCCCGTTTGAGATCAAAACGTGATGTGCATCTAGGCCGACGTGTACATAGGTTATGCGCGTCGCTTCAGCCTCTATCGATACGCCCGGTCGGCAAGTCAGGCCATAGGCTGGTGCAAGGGCCGCTTCCAACCCAATATTTAGCAACACCTGTGGGCCTTGCACAAGTACCCTGTGCTGAGGCAATACGCGCAGATCACGATCGGGTATGTTGGGGCCAAAACTGTTGCGGGCGATACGGATGGGCTTTAGGTGAGGATGGTTTTCCAGATCATCGGGCCCTAATCTGCGCACTGCCATAAAACGTACTGGCTGTGGCCCTGCGTCAAGGGTTAGAACATGGTCACCTGGGCCAAGCGTTTCAACCGCGCAACCCCTGAGGCGTGGCGAACAAAGTGCCAGCCGCGAAACAGGGAACTGTAAAGACACTGATGCCGCTCTCATCGCCACCAGAAAGCACGTGCAACTTACCATCGATAATGGCGGTGGTGATGTCCTCGGCGTCAGTCATGAACATTGTGCCGTCGTCGGCGAAGAAATCAAAGAAAGTCAGGCTACCGTCATTGCCAACCTGATAGACTTGCAGGCCGTCAATGTTGTCGCCAGTTGCAAAAAGGTAGGTGGTGCCACCAAGCGTTGTACCAACCTCCAGCGCCAGGATGTCGTCGAGGTTATGCACCCCGCCATTCGTGTAATTTGCGGTGTTGGTAAGCGAGCCGTCAGAGTTAAGTTCGAAAACCGAAATGCCATCGTCGACCTCACCACCAACATATATGTAGGTGCTACCGCCCATCTCTTGCATGGTAATCGAACGCACATGTCTAAGTTCAAGGTCTTCGCCAAGAATGTCGGGCGAGGTGCCGTCGGCTGGGTTGAATACGTTGGTCATAACACCGTTCGTGTCGACCTCGAAAACAGAAATTCCGCGTCGTCGTAATCAGCTGCGATCACGTAGGAATTGCCGCCCGACTTGCCAGAGATAAGGGAACGGATACCCTCTATTTCGTAATTGATGTTATCACTGTCCTCAACTGTGCTTGTCTCGGTGAGCGTGCCATCCGAGGCCAACTCGTAGGCTACGATGCCATCAACCGAACTTGATCCGGTGAAGATGAATGTCTTTGCGCCGATCTGGATTGAGGTAAGTGCTGTCTGACGTTAGCGTGCTGTCGGCAGCAATAGATAATACGTCAATTTGGTCTTCTCGGCCGTCAGCCAGAAGGAAGGCGTTGCCGCCACTTTCAACGAAAGAAATGTCGCGAAGCGCGTTCAAATCCAGCGAACCGTCGTCATCCAGATTAAACAGGTTGGTCAGTGAACCGTCGTCATTCAGTTCGAAAACTGAAATACCGCCGTCATTGGAACCAGCCGCAAAGGTCAGCGTCCACCCACCAACACCGCCTGACGCTAACGACACTACGCCGTCAAGATGGAGCGAACCTGCGTCAGCGATGTTCGATACGTTGGTTATCACAAATTCTTCTCCATGCCCGCTTGAAGAGTGGTAAATTTGCCGACACATAACAAAACAATTAGGCAAACTGTAGGCAATTTGTTCTGGCAATACCCAGAACAAAGGATTCAATTCTTTCAGTGTAACCAGATCAACAAAGTAAGAGCTCTTTATGTGTGCTTGATTTGGAGTACCCCCATATAAATAAGGGTTTTTTATGGTGCTGTGCGCAGTCTTCAGCTAACCAGTCTCAGCCAAAATTCCCTGTTAACAGGGAAATTAACAGGGAAAATATGTGTTTTTCACATGGTTTGAAGAATGTAGCCCGTAATGTAGACGTGATAACAGTGAGTTATAGGCGTTTTCCCTAAGAATAATAACAGGGAATTTAATTCGCATATCAGGGTAATTATTTAACTTAGCAGGGAATATTATAAGTATTTTAATTGCTAACATAGCCCTCTTCGCTTTGGGTGAAATTTACTTTCTTTTCACCGCAACTCATTCATAGCCCATATGTAATTTACGTATATCCGGTAGGAAATAACAGCTTGCTTGCTGACACAGTAATGCTTCGCTTTTGTTATAAGTCAAGCCGCGAAACGGTATTGTCAAAGGAGCGGCACAATTCCGCGACATGACCACTAGTAGATCGCGTTGATATCACGCCGGGCAAGATCACGATTACACTTTGTGCAAAAGCTGTCGCCAGACTTCTCGGTGTAGTATCAGAACGCATCAACAGCGACATCCTGGTGTTCAGTTCGGAATTTCGTCACCGCAAGCGTGGGGTCGAAACCAAATTAATCCTGGCTGGCTCAGCAGCACATCGCGATGAAACCCTGTTCAAAAACATTGCCCAGGCACATCGCTACTTTGCATTGGTTCGGGCAGGGCAAACCTATTCGGCGATTGCCAAGGTAGACGGTGTGTCCAGAGATCGTGTCCAGAAATTGATTGAACTGGCTTTTCTGGCGCCAGACATCATACGCGACGTTTATGAAGGCACCCAACCGACTGGTCTGACAACCCAGTGGTTGTTGCGCCATGCCTTTCCAACCGTCTGGCATGATCAGCGCGAGATGTTCCGCCCTCTTTAAGGGCCGGTATCGTTTCAAAACCCTCTACAGTATAATCATCACTGCATCACGGCGCTGCAAACGGCGACCGTGCAAAAGCCGTTTGGAGACTTTTGATAGATTCTGGTCAAATCAGTGGCTATTTAGGGTCTGGGTTGAAATGACATCCCGTATCATCCTGAAAACACGGGATAATTCCAATTTAAGTACAGTGATATCAATTAGATAGGTATGGTGGTGCTGTGTGCAGTCTTGAGCTAACGAGTCTCGGCCAAATTTCCCTGCTAACAGGGAAATTAACAGGGAAAATATGCGTTTTTTACCAGATTTGAGGAATTTAACCTGTAATAGACACCTGATTACAGTGTGTTATGGGTGATTTCCCTAAGAAATTAACAGGGAAAATGATTTGCATATCAGGGTAATTATTACGCGTATCAGGGAATGTTATAAGCATTTCAAATGCTACCATAGGTCTATTTTATTTGGATGAATTTTACTTGCTTTTCACCGTAACTCATTCATATCCCCATAAGTAATTTACATGTATCCGGTAGGGAATAACAGGTTGCTTGCTGGCACAGTAATGCTTCGCTTTTGCTACAAGTCAAGCCGTGAAACATACCCGTGAAATAGGGCTTCCGGATTTAATCTGACAATGCCCCATAGACACCTAAATTCCCGACAGATTTTCAAGCAAACCTGTAACGCTGCTTTGACTGAGTGGCGCCCACTTTGTGTGGCGTAGAAATGAGCTTGTTGGAAACTTTGAGACTGGTTAACTTTCCTCAGATAACACCATCAACTTTCAAGCTTCATGGTTCAAACCCCGCTAAGAGATGCCTAATGCCGAGAATTGCACCCAGTATGATGGCATTGTCAGAGGAAACTTGAGTTTGCGGTTATAGCGTCGTAGGTTTGGAAATGAGAGAACAAAACCCCTTCAAATACTTCAAAACTTCTCCTGAAATAATCCGCTTGGCCGTCATGTATTACGTGCGATACCCGCTGAGCTTTCGCCAAGTGGAAGACATTCTGCATGAGAGAGGCATTGATATTTGACATGAAACGGTTCGGTATTGGGTCGGTCGTTTTGGTTCAAAATTTGCACAGGAAATTCGCAAGCGAAGGGCAGGGCACCACTCAAATTGTCAGTGGCACATGGATGAAGTTTTCGTGAAAATCAATGGTGAGAGGTTTTATCTGTGGCGTGCGGTTGATCATGAAGGTGAAGTGTTTGAAAGTTTTGTAACCAAACGGCGTGACAAGGCTGCAGCGAAGAGGTTTCTCATGTCTGACGTCAGCACTCGTGGGACAGATTTAACTTTCGCTGCAATCGCAGCAATGTCTGCTTCCAATTCAGCTACATGAAAAAGTTGATTTCTATCTTCTTAGTCACGGCATTCACTTACACACCTGATATCTTCAAACCTAGACTGCTCCGACGGGTACGTTTTTGAGGCACAAGCTATCAAACCTGTGCCGCAACCTTCCAATCAACTTCCAGAAGCAATCGACTTTTTAGGGTCGTAAAACGGGATCGGCACAACTGTGCAAGCGCGTGTTTCGCTCAGCTTATCAACTTCTAGGGCGGTATTTAATGCTGTGTGATCGATGCCGACCAATGCAAGTGCGATGTTCTTTTCAAGTCTTGGAGAATAGATCGCTGACGTGACTGTCCCGACCTTCACGCCGTCTTTCGTAATGGGCCAAAAGAAATCATTGGGCCCGACAAATGGATCGCCCTCAATAACCAAGCCAACAAATTTTTGCGATACCCCCCCCGCCGTGATCTTAGTCAATGCCGCCTTGCTGACGAAATCCGCATCTATATCCAGATCGACGAGACGATCCATACCCATTTCAAAAGGATTGTTCGCAAGGTTCATGTCTGCGTGATACGACAACATGCCCGCCTCGATCCGCCGAATACTCGACGTGTGACCCGGCTTCAAGCCCAGTGGCGTACCTACGGTCATCAGATGTTCCCAAAGCCTGTCACCCGCAGATCCATCGCGTAGGAAAATCTCGTACCCAAGTTCGCTGGACCAGCCTGTGCGCGAAATAATCAATGGAACACCATCCCAGTCAAATTCCATGAAACGGTAATATTTCAGCTCTGTTGGGGCGTCCCCAAAGGCTGCGCGTATGACCTCGCGAGATTTGGGACCTTGCAACTGTAGAGGGGACACATCGGGTTCAGAAATTTCGACATCCATGCCTGAATTTACTGCAAGGCCGCGTGCCCAAAGCAGGACGTCGCTATCAGCAATGGAAAGCCAAAAATGATCATCAGCCAATTTCAAAAGGATTGGGTCATTGATGATCCCGCCGTCTTGGTCTGTGAGCAGCACATATTTACACTGTCCGACCTCACATTTCGACAGATCACGACAACTGAGGAATTGGGTAAACTTTGCAGCGTCCGGTCCTTTGATCTCGACTTGGCGCTCGACAGAAACGTCACACAAGATCGCCTCGTTGACCAAATTCCAGAAATTTTGAACTGGATCGCCAAAATCTCGTGGGATGTACATGTGGTTATAGACAGAGAATCCCTTGGCTCCCCAACGAAGGGCTGCGTCGGAGAAAGGTGATTTTCGCACCTGTGTTCCGAAACTGAATTGGGCAAAGTTATGTTCTTGAGGCATGATGTGTATCCAGTCAATTGTGTTGGGGGTCAGCTTTTTTGGCGGACCAGATCTCTAAGTTCGTTCTTGCGGACTTTTCCAGTAGTGGTCTTTGGGAGTTCGCCAAAGATCACTTTCTTTGGGCGTTGGTATCCAGCAAGGCCTGCCTTCGCATGGATCAATAATTCTTCTTCGGTGGCTTCGCCTGATAGCTCAACAAAGGCGCAGGGCACTTCGCCCCATTTCTCATCCGGCATAGCCACGACCGCAACAAGGCTGACGGCGGGATGCGAATAGAGCGCCTTTTCCACCTCAATGGACGAGATATTTTCACCACCAGAGATGATGATATCTTTGGACCTATCACGAATTTCGATATAGCCATCGGCGTGTTGCACCGCGATGTCTCCTGACCAGAACCAACCATCTTTGAAGGCCTTTGCTGTCTCTTCTGGGGCTTTCAAATAACCTTTCATGACGATGTTACCGCGAAACACGATTTCGCCTAGTGTCTCGCCATCCCACGGGACAGGCTTACCTGTATCGGAATTTAAGACTAAAACATCTTCTTCCAACTCATAAGCCACACCCTGGCGTGCCTTTAGAATGGCTTGTTCTTCAGGAAGTAGCTCCGCCCAACTGGGTTTCTCTGCACAGACAACCGCGGGGCCGTAAACTTCGGTTAAGCCGTAAACATGGGTGATTGCGATGCCCATGGCCTCCATTTTCTCGATCACACTGGCAGGAGGTGGGGCTGCGGCGGTCATCATTTTGATTTTTTGTGGAAAATCGCGTTTTCCTTTCGCGCCTGAGATCATCGACATGATGATAGGTGCGCCGCAAAGATGCGTGACCCCATGATCCGCAAAAGCGCCATAGATCGCATCGGCCCTTGGCGCGCGCAGGAACAGATGGCAACCGGCAAGCATGGTGATTGTCCAAGGAAAGAACCAGCCATTGCAATGAAACAGCGGTAGCGTCCAAAGGTAAACGGGATGATGTGGCATTTCCCAAGTTACCACGTTGTTGACCGCATTGGTCCACGCACCACGATGTGAATACACAACTCCCTTGGGCCACCCTGTGGTGCCCGAGGTATAGTTCAACGCAAGCGCGTCCCATTCGTCATCCGGCAGGGAGTAGGCGAAATTCGGATCGCCCTCAGCCAGCAGTGCATCATAGGTCAAATTGCCGATCTTTTCTCCACCCGGGCCTTCGTTGTCCTCGATATCCACAAACAACAGGTCCAGACCGGATTGCGCGACGGCTTTCGCAGCCATAGCTGAAAATTCGGTATCGACCAGCAAAACCTTGGCTTCGCCATGCTCAAGAATATAGGTGATCGTATCAGCATCAAGCCGCGTGTTATTCGCGTTCAGAACCGCACCCAGCATGGGCACAGCCAATGCGCATTCAAGCGCTTCGGGGATATTAGGCGCTATCAGGGAAACGGTATCACCCTTGCCGATACCACGTTTGGCCAACGCGGACGCAAGCCGTTTGCAACGCGCCGCGACCTCACCCCAATTGCGCTGAATACGACCATGGATTTGCGCGGGCAGCTCTGGATGTACGCGTTCGACACGTTTGAGGATAGAAACGGGTGATAGGGCAGTGTGATTTGCTGCGTTACGTACAAGCTCCGGACCTTCGTAAATCATTCCACTGTCCAATCTGGCATTGGCTCTTTGCGGGTGAAGGCCCCTATTCCAGCGTTTGCATCAAGCGTCATCATGTTTTCCGCCATCGTGTGACCAGCAAAAGCATAAGCTTCATCTAATGGCATTTCTAGCTGTTCATAGAAGGCGCGTTTGCCGATCTTAACGGCAGCCGGCGATTTATCAGCAATGATACGGGCCATTTCCATGGATGTGTCTTCCAGCTCCGCCAAGGGCACAACGCGGTTTACCAACCCTATTTCGGCGACACGGGCTGCAGGTAAGAACTCTCCCAACAACAGCATTTCCATGGCCAATTTGCGCGGCACATTGCGGCTAAGTGCGACCATCGGTGTTGAGCAAAACAGCCCAATGTTTACGCCTGATGTGGCAAATGTTGCATCATCGGCAGCTACTGCAAGATCGCATGAGGCCACAAGCTGGCATCCAGCCGCTGTGGCAATCCCTTTCACTTCGGCGATCACTGGCTGGGGCAAACGCACGACACGAAGCATCATCGCAGAACACTTGGCAAAGAGATCTTGGAAATACTGCAAACCACCGTCGGCGTCAGTACGGCGCTCCGTCATCTCTTTGAGGTTATGGCCCGCGCAAAAATGATTTCCGCCGCTGCGAAGGATCACCGCTTTGATACTGCGATCATCTGCAATCTTTTCGAATGTGTTGGACAGTGCGAGCAACATCGCTTCTGACAAGGCGTTGATCGACTTGGGCGCATTCAACGTAAGAACGGCAACACCGTTCTTGTCGGTTCGTAAAATTAAGCCATCGTTTTCCATATTACTCTCATAGGCCATTGAGTGGAACCTTCAGCATGGGTGCGCCGCTTTCGTCGCACGGAATTTTGCCCGCCCGCATGTTCACTTGCAGGGACGGAATAATCAGTTTCGGCATCGCCAATTGAGCGTCCCGTTCTGTGCGGAACTTGATGAAGGCATCGCGCGATTCCCCAGCACCGACGTGGATGTTGTCGGCACGTTGCTGCGCGATAGTTGTTTCCCACGCTATGGCGCGCCCACTGGGACCATAATCATGGCAGATGAATAGGCGCATCTCATCGGGAAGGGACAACACGGTTTGGATGGAATCGTACAATTGCCCCGCATCACCACCCGGAAAATCGGCACGGGCTGAGCCACCATCGGGCATAAACAGCGTATCACCAGCAAACGCCGCATCGCCAATCACATGTACCATGCAAGCGGGTGTGTGACCAGGTGTGGCAATTGCGAAAGCGGTCATCTTTCCAATGGTGTAGGTGTCGCCATCCTCAAAAAGGGCATCAAACTGCGACCCATCGCGTTGAAATTCCGTACCTTCGTTAAAGATCTTGCCGAAGGTATTCTGAATTTCCTTGATTCCGACACCAACGCCGATTTTGCCACCTAGCTTGTCTTGAATGTAGGGCGCGGCGGAAAGGTGATCGGCATGAACATGGGTCTCGATTATCCACTCTAGTGACATCCCCTGAGTTTGGATGGTGTCAATCAGGCGATCTGCACTGTCATAAGTGATCCGTCCTGCCGCATAATCCATGTCCAAAACGCTGTCGATGATCGCGCAAGCGTTTGATTCGGGGTCTTTCACGATGTAGGAAATCGTATTGCTCGCTGGATCAAAGAACCCTTTGACATCGGGCAGCACTGACATGTTCAAATCTAGAAAATTCATTGCACGCTCCATGGTTTATGCCAACGTGCCCCCGGCCTTTTTCCAGGCACCAACACCTCCGGCCAAGTTCACAACAGGCGAGAGCCCCATATCCATAGCCACCATCGCGGCCATTGCCGACCGCCCGCCTGATGCGCAGTAGAACACGTAGGTCTTATCTTGATTGAACTCGGGTTTATGTGCTGGGCTTTCTGGGTCGAGATGAAATTCCATCATGCCGCGTGACGACGCAACAGCCCCAGAAATAGTGCCAGTTTTTGCCTGTTCTGTGCCATCGCGTAGATCGACAAACACGTGATCGGGCGAGCCAACCAAAGCTATTGCTTCTTCTGCACTGATCGCAGGCACTGCGGACATAGCCGTTTTGACGATGTCTTTCGCGCTTTTTGTAATTATCTGAGCCATGATTGATTTCTTTCTTTGGTCGGGATTGAGCCAGCCTAGCACTGCGGTGAGCGGCCAGTTTATGGGCCCGCTACATCCGCAACTAAACAAGGGCGGCACGTAAATTTCTGTATCGCCCTGTGTCAAATTTCAAGGTCAAGACGAGGTTTCCAGAATGGGCGGAAAAGTTCGATTTTTGGGCAACGGTTCATAACCACTTTTAAGCCCGCCTCTTCGGCTAACTTCGCCGCACGATCGTCATAGACGTCAATCTGACCCCATAGAACCGACGCACCAATGGCAATCGCCTTCTCGGTGATAGCGTAGAGTTCTTCCTTGGGACGAAACACTTCGACCATATCAACAGGACGGTTGATTTCTTCCAGCGAATGAAAAACGGGGATACCGCGAATTTCCGTCAAATTCGGGTTGGGGTTCACTGGGATCATATCATATCCAGTTTCGTGCAGCACACGCAGTACGCCGTAACTGAATTTGGTCTTGTCGCCACTGGCACCAACCATAGCGATCGTTTTAACCGTGCGCAGAATTTCGGCCAAATACTCTGGGGTATAACTGTACAATTGATCAAGATCAGTCTCAGGCATCTAAGCCTCCTTAGGTGTCGCGATATCCGCCTTCAGTTCATGTGGCTCAAGCGGATCAAGGAAGGGGTTGCGGTAAAGTTTGTCATGGCTTTCGACGCCGATCTCCAAGGTGCAATCGGAGACAGCGCGGGCGACACAAAGCAAAATGTAACCATTGTTGATCTGACGATTGTTCAACGCTACTTGCCGACGCTGATCCACCTCACCAGCCGTCAGTTTGGCCGCGCAGGTAATGCAGCCGCCGTATTTGCAGCCATAGGGTAAATCGACGCCTTGTTCGCGCAGCGTATCCAACAAAGGGCGGCGTGCGTCGACTTGGTACGTCGCATCGTCGCGATTGGCGATTGTGATGGTGCGGGTCTTGTTCACAGCCAGATATCGCTTGTGCAATCGCCACCTGGATAGCGGGTTTCATGGCAACGACTTGGTCCGTTCGGTTCCTTCCCGAAATCAACAATGAAGTCTTCGTTGATTTTCATGCCGCCATTCTCGACATCGCAATCGATCATCAGCATGACGCCTCCTTGGGTGCGGATCTCGGGGTAGAACTGGTTGTCCCAAGTTGAGAACAGCGAGGTAGTGACATAGAGCCGCTTGCCGTCAAGTGAGAGTTGGTACATCTGCGGTCCACCCGCAACTTTGACGCCATTGACCTCAGGCGCGCGGCCCAACAGCCCTCCCATCCAGACCTGTCCCGTTAATACGGGGTTATGGGGATCGCTAATGTCGTATTGGCGCATGTCGCCGTGCAGCCAGTTGTTGAGGTAGAGGTATTTATCGTCCATCGAGACCAGAATGGCCGACATCACACCAGGAATAGGAATGGGCCATTCGGGGTGCGGTTCGTTCTCAACGTCGATGATCTTTTCCCATTCCCATTTACCCGCGTCTGTCTTCCAAAAGTGGATGACATTTGAGCTGAGCGCAGCACCACAAAAGCCGTGGCTGCTGTCGGGATCATGTAGGAATTTCACTTCCAATGGGATCAGGCCATCTTCACCAAGGTACATCGTCTCGATAGGCTCTTTCTTTTCAAAATCCCAAATGTGAAGACGACGGCCGTATTTAAGATGTCCGACTTCTTCGAGGTCAAAGCCTGGCATAAAGGTGTTAGGTGCAGCCCATTCGGAGCTGACCATCACGTTGTGGCGCGGTTGATACCAGAAGTCATAGCTGAACGGGATGTCCCCCATAGAGTTTTCCCAACGGCCAACGATCTCAAATTCTTTGTTGAGGTGCAGATACCCACCGGGTGCTTCTCCCTGCGCGTCACCAAGGAACGAAATGATGATCTCGGACCCAAGGCAATGCACCGTATGCGGTCCAGACAGATTGGTTTTTGATTTGATCTCTGCTCCATCAATCACCTTATGCAGGCGCGGTGCAAATGGATCCGTTGCCGTGTCGATTACGTGGATATTGTTAGACCGCACACCGGGCACCAGCAGGTATTTGCGTGCCATTCCTGCGTTGTCGTGACACGAAGAACATGCATTCCAACCCATATGATGCAGCTCATCGCCGATGCCAGGCATTTCAAGCCGATGAATGACTTGCGAATAAGTTGGGCTCTCTGGATCTGCGTCAACTGTTGCCAAATAGTCTGGCTTCTGGATGCCAGTCCCGGTGTAGATGGCTATTGTGTATAACAGTTTTTCGCGTGGCGATTTGATTGCCTCGGCAGGGCTTGCGTACCCTGGGCCACAGCATGCTTTGTCCATCATCACATTCCTCCCTTGCGGTCACTTGATTATTCTCGTATATCAATAAATAAATTATCACAAGGTAAAAGAATGCATCTGGAACGCCTGACTTTCATCCTTGAAGCTGTTGGACAAAAGGGAGAGGCAACGGTGGCTGACATTTGCGCCCACTCGGACCTCCCCAAACCCTCTGCGTACAGATTGGTGCAGGACCTTGTCGGTGTAGGTCTTTTGGAACCCGTTGCGCGTGGACAATTTACGATTGGATCCCGCCTGAAGCGGATCACGCAAAATGATCACTCTGATCGTGCATTGCTCGAGACGATTGCGCCCGCGCTAAGACAAGCGGCGGCACAATTTGGCACCGCGTTTTTTCTGTCTCGATTGCGTGGAAAATCCGTTGAAATTATTCATGTTGAGACGCCAGACACCGGTGTCTCATATCTCCATCCTGGTTTAGGAAAACGCCCCTTGCATGCATGTTCTTGCTCAAAGGCCGTTGCTGCATTCTCGCCCTACTTATTTTCATCGGGAGATATGGAGGGACGGCTACGCGCCTACACTGAGTTTACTCTCACATCGGTGGAAGACCTCGAAGCGGAGTTCGAAACTATACGCAAGCGCGGCTTTGCAGAATGCGTGGAAGAGATCGAGCGCGGCATGTGTTCGGTCGCCGCCCCGCTGGCGACAAGCGGGCCGGGGGCCACGATGTCCATTGGTGCGACGGGATCAATGCGAGTTTTTACGCCCACGTTCCGCAAAAAATTTGGCCCCCAAATCACCCAAATTGCGCGCGACGTGCTGGTAAGCTTGGGCTGGGATGCGGCAATGGATGCCAAAATATCAGGCTAATTTGAAATGTCTTCAACCACATCACTCAACCACCGGTTAGGTGGTGCTGTCGGCCCCGCAGCTGCGTGGGTACTGACGGCTCTCAGGCTTTTCGTCTGATCGACATGAACGACCCAAAGCTGCCGTTTATCGATAGATCAGTCGCCTCTTTGCATCGTCTGGATAACGGACATTCGTCATGTAACGGCACTTTGATGAGCGTGAGCATTAAATTCGTGCCAAACGCCAATCGGGATAAAGTCCTGATTGCTGACAAAACACTTGCGTATCGTGACCAGAAAACAAACCGTCGCGTGTGACCAAGACGGTACGCCAATTTCGAGCTGCAGCTCCCATGATGTCAGTGTGCAATGTATCGCCACACATCACGATACGATGAGCTGGCGTATTAGGAAGAGATTGCTCAACAAGATCATAAACTTCGGGAAACGGCTTCCCAAAGAACCGAACACTACTGATGCCCTTATCAGCTAGCAGATGACCGAAATACCCTGGCTCCAACGAAAACCCATCGTCGCGTGGAGCTACGAGATCAGCATTCGCGATTAACACTGGTCTTTCATCCTTCAAAAGTGATGCGGCAAGCATCTCTTGACGCGGTGCTGTCCAGTTTGAAGTGGACAAAAATAGAAACCCATCGACTGCATCATAATCTTGTGCAGTGTCACCAAGCCGTTGCCAGCTGGACGGGATATCGCCTAATTGATCTTCTGGGGCTGCGATTACTCCCCATCGACCTGGTGTGACAGCCGAAAGTGTAGCGTCTCGGCTTGTTATTATTTCGTCGTCTTTGATCGACAGTCCAAGTCTTTGAAATTTATCAACCGCACCCACACGATCATAACTTGCAGCATTTGTAAGAATACGGATTTCACATCCCATTGTGCGTAACTCGTCCAAGCGGCGATCTGCACCATCAATCAATGTCTCGCCCACATTGAGAACACCAAAGGCGTCAAATATGAATGCCGAAGTTTGATCTGCAATCTCGATCAAAGATGAAATGTCTTGGAACGCAGACGTGGTAACGGCTTGCGGCATCCGAGACCTAACTTCTTGATATCGATCAAAAATGGCGGGGGTAGTTAACATGTATTTTGTGTACCTGATAGTCTAACTGAATTTACGCAATTCATAATTGCAATCTCTCCACCATATTGCGCGTATGCATAAATGTAAAACAACAAAATAACATTTTTTATGCCAAAAGTACAAAAACAGACCATAATAATTACCAATACGGAACTATTTTGTTGTTTTGTTGCTTTTAAAGGCATAGTTTCTAACAACGAATCTAGAGAGTAAAATGACGACTAAGAAACAAAACAGACGAGTGCAAATAACAGAAATCGTGCTGGAGCGCGGGGCGGTTTCCGTTGGTGCTTTGGCCGAAGCGCTTGACGTTTCAACACAAACGATCCGTAGGGACATCGACAAATTGTGCGAAGGCGATACTTTACGCCGCCGCCATGGTCGCGTTGAATTGGCTAAACAACATTTGAATACACCATTTGATCAACGTGCTGGCACGAATCTGGTCGAAAAGCGTGATATTGGCGAGGCCGCTGCGGCCCTGATCCCTGATGGGGCGAGCATATTTATTTCTATTGGATCGACACCGTTAAGTGTGGCGCAAGCGCTTCGTCGACATAAAGGTTTGACCGTCATCACCAACAATTTAAGTGCTGCGATGGCACTGAGTGATGAGCTATCCAACCGCATCATTCTTCCTGGCGGTGAAGTGCGGCTTCCAGATCGGGATATTCTGGGCGATGGGGTGCTGGACTTCTTTGGCCGTTATCGCGCTGAGTATGGTATTTTTGGCGTAGCTGGTGTTGCCGAAGATGGAAGTTTGTTGGAATTCCATTCCGCGGAAGTTAGCGCACGAGAGCGCATCCGAGAAAACGCACAAGTGTCGATGCTTGTATTAGACCACACGAAGTTTGGGCGGATGGCCCCTGCTGTTGGTGAAAATATCAGTGATGTAGATCACGTCATTCTTGATCGACGTCCAGATGTAAAATTTAATACACTCATAGATAACTTGTGTGATCGGCTAATTCTTACAGAAAGAGATGAACGATGATCGCAGAACCTTTTGTCGTTTTAAAAGATGTCGCCAAGCGCTGGAATGGTCAGCTAGGTGTCGAGGATATCTCACTCGATATTGACGAAGGGTCTTTTGTTGCTCTTTTGGGGCCGTCGGGATGTGGTAAATCAACATCTTTGCGTCTTTTGGCTGGGCTTGAATTGCCAGATGAAGGCTCGATTTGGATACAGGGGCGAGATGTAACAACGAGTGCTGCTTCGGATCGCAACCTTTCGATGGTTTTTCAATCATACGCCCTGTTTCCACATCTTTCAGTAGCCGAAAATGTTATATTCGGCTTAAAAGTCCGCCGTGTTCCCCGTACAGAGCGGGCAGCAAAATTAGCGAACGCATTGCAAATCACTGGGCTTGAAGGTCTTGAGAACCGCAAACCTGCCGAGCTGTCCGGTGGTCAACGGCAACGTGTGGCGCTTGCCCGTGCAATCGTCGCTGGGCAAAAGTTGTGTCTGATGGATGAGCCCTTGTCCAACCTCGACGCAAAGCTGCGCAATTCGGTTCGTAAGGACATTAAGAAACTTCAGCGCGACTTGGGCATTACGGTTGTCTATGTGACCCATGATCAAACCGAAGCGATGAGTATGGCTGATAAGGTCGTCTTAATGAAAGATGGACGCATACAGCAGGTCGGCTCACCCGATGATCTGTACAATCGCCCTGCGAACACTTTCGTCGCCGAATTTGTTGGTGCGCCACCGATGGCATTGATCGAGTCGCATATTGTGGATGGCGTACAACCAGGACTGACACTAGGACTGCGTGCGGAAAAAATCTCTATCGTGCCGTCAGGTGAAGGCCGATTGTCGTGCCGCGTCAGCGAAGCTGAGTTCCTAGGGTCCGAGACATTAATCGGACTAGAGCATGAGGGCGCTGTAGGGCTGACTGTCATGCGACCAGGGCTATCAATGTTACCGGTAGGCGAACACATAGACATTACATTCAACGACCAAGATCTGCACATGTTCAACGAAGCAGGCGAACGTATTACTGGGCATTAGTTTGTCAAAATGACTTAAATCCATGGGAGGATAAAGACTTGAAACATCTAAAGAAACTTAGTTTATCGACGGCACTTGCTGTGGGCATTGCGATGCCTGTAGTGGCCGAAACCGAGCTGACAATGTATTACCCAATTGCTGTTGGTGGTTCATTAACCCAAGTTGTTGACGGGATCGTCGACAGCTTCGAGGCCGAAAACCCTGACATCAAGGTCAATGCGGTTTATTCTGGCAACTACGACGACACACGCGTACGTGCATTGTCTGCGTTGAATTCAGGCGAGCCTGCACAGCTTGCGGTCATGTTTTCCATTGATGCCTATGACTTGATTGAACAGGATCTGATCATGCCGTTTGATGATTTGACAAGTGATAGCGACTGGCTGAACAGTTTTTATCCTGCGCTGATGGCGAATGGGCAAATCGAAGGAAAAACTTGGGGCATCCCATTTCAACGCTCGACCATCGTCGCTTACTATAACAAAGACCTGTTCCGCGCAGCAGGCCTTGATCCTGAAGCACCGCCTACCACATGGGACGAGTTGATCTCTGCGGGTAAGGCATTAACCAAAGATGACACCTACGGGCTTATGATCCCATCCACGGGCTACCCTTATTGGATGTTCCAGGCGCTGGCGATCCAGAATGGCAAAGAGGTCATGTCCGACGATGGTCTTACAACCTATTTCGACGATCCCGCTGTCGTGGATACATTGAAATTCTGGCAATCTCTGTCGGCTGAGCATGGAATTATGCCAACAGGTACTGTCGAATGGGGCACGTTACGCCAAGCTTTCCTTGAAGGACAAACCGCAATGATGTGGCATTCCACTGGTAATCTGACTGCAGTGAAGAAGAATGCTAGCTTCGACTTTGGCGTCGCTGAATTGCCAGCCAATGTGCGCAAAGGTTCACCAACTGGTGGTGGTAACTTCTACATATTCAAAGATACCAGTGAAGAAGAACAAGCCGCGGCAATGAAGTTGATCCAATTCATGACTTCGCCTGAACAGGCTGCCGCATGGTCAATCGCAACGGGTTACATGGGTGTTTCTCCTGCTGCTTATGAAACCGAAGCTCTAAAGGCTTATACTGCGGAATTCCCACCAGCATTGGTTGCTCGCAACCAGCTTGAAAATGCTGTTGCCGAGTTTTCAACCTTTGAAACGGCACGTGTACGTGATGGCTTGAACAACGCCATCCAATCCGCATTGACAGGAGCCAAAAGCCCTGAAGACTCCCTAGGTGAAGCGCAAGCCGCAGCAGAGCGTCTGCTTAAAGCATATCGCTGAACTTAACACTTCGCTGGCTCTTCTCCTAGAGAGCCAGCGATCCTTTTAGGCATTACAAAATGAGCAACCATGTAAATTTAGAACGGCGTAGACAAGCTATATATGGCTGGCTTTTGCTTTCACCAGCGGCGCTGATGCTCTCGATTTTTGCCTTCTATCCATCCGTTGCGACTTTTTGGTCCAGCTTATTTACGCGCAACACACGGCGTAAACCGTCAGAGTTTATTGGCACTGAAAACTACGCTGATTTGTTTGCCGACCCCACCTTTTGGTTGGTGGTCAAAAACAACCTTTTCTATGCTGGCATTACCATCCCAGTTTCTATTGCAATTGCTTTGGCCATGGCGCTCTGGGCTAATTCCAAAATCCCATTGCGCGGCTTTGTACGCACAGCCTATTTCACACCCACCGTTTTACCGATGATCGCTGCAGCCAACTTGTGGCTGTTCTTCTATACTCCGGGACTTGGAGTGCTCGATCAGATCGGATCGCTGTTTGGCCTACCATCCGTGAACTGGCTGGGCCAACCAGAAACGGCCCTTTGGGCAATCATCATCGTGACGATATGGAAGGAGGCGGGGTTCTTTATGATATTCTATCTCGCGGCCTTGCAAACCATCCCCGAAGACCTGAAAGAGGCTGCCGATATCGAAGGTGCGAGCCGTTGGACTTACACGCGCAGGATCGTGCTTCCGTTATTGATGCCCACAACGCTGTTCATCATGGTCAACGCGATGATAAATTCCGTCAAGCTTATTGACCACTTGTTTATCCTTACCAAAGGCGGACCGTCAGACGCCTCAAAACTTATCCTGTATTATATCTGGGAAATGGCATTTGCCTTTTTCGACGCACCTCACGCCGCCGCCATGACGATCCTTGTGCTAGCCGTTCTTTGCATAGTTGCAGCGATCCAGTTTCTCTACCTTGATCGTAGGACACATTACCAATGAAACGGCTGTCCCATTACATCGAATCCGCGGCCGCTATTCTTCTGGCACTCATTTGGATTTCACCATTGCTCTTTGCCTTCTGGGCGGCGTTTCACACCACGTCAGATGCGGTGAATTTCAACATCATGTCTGCCTGGACACTCGATAATTTTCGTACGGCATGGGATGGCGCGCCTTGGCTGCGCTATTTCATGAATACTTTCTTACTCGTGACAATTGTGCTGATTGGTCAGTTCTTCTTTACAACATTGGCAGGTTTCGTTTTCGCCAAATTAGAATTCCCCGGAAAAAACCTAGTCTTCATTCTTGTCCTGATGCAGTTGTTCATCTTGCCCGAAGTCCTGATAGTTGAAAATTACGCGATGGTGTCACGACTGGGGCTGTTTGACACATTATTTGGCGTCGGCATGCCTTACATGGCAAGCGCCTTTGGCATCTTTCTGATGCGCCAATCCTTCAAATCCGTCCCGATCGAACTGCACGAAGCGGCCCGTATCGAAGGATGTGGTCTGTTAGGTATACTATGGCGCGTCTACGTGCCTTTGGCTAAACCAACATACCTTGCATATGCACTGGTTTCAGTTTCCACGCATTGGAATAATTTTCTTTGGCCTTTGATCGTGACCAATTCGCCTGAAACCCGCCCGTTGACTGTTGGCCTTTCGATCTTTGGCGCACCCGAAAACGGGGTAGATATCAGCATAATTTCTGCAGCCACAATAATGTCAGTTGCCCCATTGTTGATCGCCTTCTTAGTATTCCAGCGCCAGTTCGTTCAGGCTTTCCTACGTGCGGGTATCAAGTGACCACCATCCTACAAATTTCTGACACACATATCGTTCCAGAAGGTGCGCTGGTTTCGGGGCGATTAGAAACAGCTGCACCGTTTCGTCGGCTCGTACAGCGGATCACGGATATTCGCGACCAAATTGGTGTTGTTGACGCGGTGCTGATTAGTGGTGATGTAAGTGATGATGGAAGCGATGAGAGCTACCAACTCTTCAAAGAGATACTTGCACCACTTGATCTGCCTTTTTATGTAATCCCTGGCAATCACGACGCACGCGAACCTATGCGGGCGGCTTTTTCTGGCGATGGATATCTTCCTGAAACTGGAAAACTCAATTGGCATCAGAAAATTGGCGATATTCACCTCATCGGCCTTGATACACTCATTGAGGGAGAAAAGGATGGGATGATGGATGCGCCAACACTTGCGTATCTTGTTCATACCCTAACATCAATTGGACATGAGCCAGTGTTACTTGCGCTACATCATCCACCCTTCAAAACTGGTATACGTTTTATGGACGACATCGGCTTCAAAAACAGTGTCGAACTTTTGAGAGTACTATCTGGTTTCGGTGGCGAGCTTCGGATTGTTTGCGGCCATATACACTGCATGATGACAGTCAGTCTTGGAGGCCATATCGCAATTTCAGCACCATCGCCGTCTAGTAATTTTGCATTGGACACACGACCAAACGCACCCGTTGGTTTTATGGATATGGAAGATGGTTGCTTGCTTCATAAATGGGATGGCGGCTTCCAGACGGTTCGGATCGGGCCAGAGAGCGGCGCAGGCCCCTTCCCATTTTAAAAACCGATTGTGCCTGCGGTTTGAATGTCAGGTTATGTAATATCAAGTAAGGGGATTCGCATCCACTGCGAACGCCCGCTTCCCGCCCTTAGTTACCATGTCAGCTAACGGCCCATAGCTGCCATTAGAAACTGACCAAAGGCTGTTGTTTAGCGTCCGCATAGCGGACATTTAGTGTAATACAGTATTCACATAGTTAGCAACGGAAACAATACGGACTATTCTGCCGTTCGAATGTAAAGGCACAACTTCGGCTTCCACCCATTTGATTTAGGTCGAATAATTCTACTCAGACTTTCCGGCATTTGGTTTACCTCTTCTCATATGTGTACCGCCAAACGGTACGCTTCCAACAAAGCAGCATGGATCGAGCGTGAGGTTACCGCGTCACCCAATCTATGCAGTGTATAGCTTTCTATGTGCGTCTGTGGTTGTGCCGACCAATTGGCCATGGCGTCCACATCAGTAATGCCCTTGTTGGCTGAACCTTCGCGCAGCTCAAAAAACACCTCAGCAAGTGGGTCTGTACCAGTTTCCAACACGACCTGGTCGGTTGTTATTTCCTGTGTCTGGCCTGTCAGTTCATGGGTTAATGTGGCCACCAAACGGTTGCCATCTTTATGCACTGCGCTGAGTTTCAGATAGGCAAGGGTATTGACGCCCTGTTCCGCCAGCCGTTTGTGGAAGATCATCCGATCAGGATAGCCCATTTCGGTGGCGGAATGGGAATCTATGGTTGCCATTGTTACCTGATGACCTTTCGCCGACAACAGATCCGCCGTCGCAACTGGTTCATGACGCCCGGTATGATCACAAACTAGAACTTCCTGCTCGGCTCGCATATCGCCAGACAATAAATCCCAACTGGATACGGTCAAACCTGCCCCTGGTAGGTTTTGTTCAGCCGGTATGCCGCCAGTCGCAACAAACACATGATCGGGATTTTCCGCCAGAATATCCGCCGCTTCGGCATAGATATTGCAACGCACATCAACACCCAGTTTCTCCAATTCGCCCTCGCGCCAATCAACGATCTGGATCAAATCTTTGCGCCATGTGGTTTTTGCAGCTAGTTGTATCTGTCCACCCAACCGAGGCGCGGCTTCAAACAGAATCACTTTATGGCCGCGTTCGGCAGCCACCCGCGCGGCTTCCATTCCAGCGGGTCCACCACCCACGACAATCACTTTTTTGCCTGGAGTATCGCTGGCTGAAACCTCCATTGGCAGCAGTGTTTCGCGGCCAGAAACGGGATTATGAATACAATGAATTTTTTTGTAGATACAGTGTGACGCACCGATGCAAGGACGGATGCGGTCCTCCTCGCCACGCATGATCTTGTTGACAATTTGGGGGTCGGCAATATGGGCGCGAGTCATGGCGACCATATCCAGCACGCCTTCGCGAACAGCATGACGCGCATTGGCGACATCCGTCACCCGTGCAGCATGGAAAATAGGCATACCTATCTCGCGCCGAAAGACACCGACTGTCTCAAGATATGGTGCCAACGGGCGACTCATCCCCGGCATATTTTCCTCAACCAGCGTGATTTCGGTATCCATCCGGCCAACCATGCAGTTAAAGAAATCGACAGCACCCTCGCGTTTCAAGATTTCAGCAATCTGCTTGACCTCGGCGAACCGCAATCCACCGGGGCCTTCGTCAAGCGCACTGGTACTGCGTGATCTCGTGGCATTTGAGCACCAAGTCAGGATATTGCATGGTGGGATGGCGGCCTGGCTTGACGCGGGTCATCCGGTAGAATCAGGGATTGGCTCGCTGCTGAGCCGCCCGACTGACACCTATTTTGAATCTGATCACTATGACGATTTTCAGGTGCATCTACGGGAACATCATGCCTATCTCAATTGGGAAATAGCCTTGATTGATCACATCGTGGGCGACCCTGCCGTTAGATACAAGGTTCGATGATCAGGGACCGTTTTTCGCCCTTATAAACTTTCGAAAAGAAATAAGGTACGGCCCTTAGTCCGTACTGCCGTCGTTAAACTTCAAAGTTAGAACACTTTGCGCGAACGGCGGCTTTGGAGATATCTCACTGCATCTGTGATTTGCTCAGTGAATGGCAGCTAAGGGCCGGAAGCGTCCGGTTTAGATTTTGACTGAATGTCAGTTGTGCGGACAAAGCGACCTCTTTCCAAAATACGACTTTTGATAGTAAGGCGGCACGGCTGACTTTCATACTGGATATGAATGAATGGCCTTGCAAGTGAAAGCAGTCATCCAACAATGAGGCATTGAAATAATTGGTGGTCCCGACGCGATTCGAACGCGTGACCTTTCGCTTCGGAGGCGAACACTCTATCCAGCTGAGCTACGGGACCATTTAAGAGACTAATCGGAGACTAAAGCTCTTTTTATTTCCTCTAGTTAATTGTATTTATTTGTTTCTTTCTTATTAAACCCTTGCCTTCGGAGGGCAGCGCTCTATCCAGCTGAGCTACGGGTGCATTTAGGAATGTTCTATAGGGGAATGCTGAATTGGGTTCAATGCAGAATTACGATTAGATTTATATGCGGAATAAGATGGTAAATGGGCTTATTCCATGTTCTTTTTTCGGGCAGCGCGCTGTTGTCGTACCTGATCTGCTAGGGTCATCGTATAATTTGCAAGCTCATCCAAGCCCAAATCTGCGGCAGCGGCTTGGCCGCCTTCAATCGCGTCGGCAATTTTTGTGTGCAGATCAACGATTTTGACGCGATCACGTTCTGAAAATGTGATCATATTCATCAAGGGTTGCATGGATTCAATAGCCCCTGCCAGTTGATAGGTTAGCACAGGATTTCCAGCCCCTTCGACAAGAGCCTTATGGAATGCAACGTCTGAGGCACAAAAACTTTCATCACTTAACCCGTTTTGTGTTTGACGGTGAATTTCTGCCCGCATTGTTGCTAAATGGTCGGGCTTACAGCGTTGGGCAGATAAAGGGACGCATGCCCGCTCAACCGCAAAACGGGCTTCGCATGCAGTTTCAAATGACACATCGTTCATAGATAAAAGTAATGTGGATGTGGTGATTTGCTGGGGGTAGGCGTCTTCGAAGCTAATCCTTTTAACGAACGCGCCACCCGTGGCACCGCGCTGTGTGCGGATCAGGTTTTGTGCAGCTAACCGCTTTAATGCTTCGCGAACGGTGGAGCGGGATACTTCAAACCTATCGCAAAGTTCACCTTCCGATGGCAGTCGTTCATCTACCAATAGACTGCCGTTCATAATCGCTTCACGTATGGATTCGGCGATTTGAGAGGATAATTCACTGTCTTGATTTAACGTATATTTCATACCACACCTAAATATTTTAATTGTCAGACATTTAAATGTCTGACATATAGATTAATGTACTCAGAGTTCTTGTAGGGCAAGGGGTGCATAGATTCTAGATCAAAAGGGCTTTGTCGTGACTGTCGCCGTATCAAATATTATCCGTTCAGGCCTATGGTTAGTGTTTTTTAGCGCAATCATTGTGGCATGGTGGATGATGTATGCCATGGCATCGCATATGGGTTTGAATTGGTATGGTGTAAATGTTCGCGAAATGGACATGGGTGCTATGATCCCGATGGATAGTATGCGCGTATTGTTTCCCATGTGGGCGATTATGATGATCGCTATGATGGGCCCTACATTTTTAGTTACCCTGAAAACCTATGAAGATTTGGTTGTATCCGCCGATGGAACACGGGTTGGTATGATAGGCCTTATCTCTGGATATTTCCTAGCATGGGTAGGGTTTGCAGGCATAATAGCCGCTGCACAAGTTTGGATGATGGCTTGGGGTTGGTTGGATGTGCTGGGCGCAACTATCCTGTTATGGCCATCCGCATTGTTATTGATAGTGGTCGGACTTTTCCAATTCACTTGGGTCAAGCAAGTTTGCCATGGCGTCTGCCATACGCCGATGAATTATTTCTTAGGTCATTGGCAAACAGGCTTTATTGGCGGCACCCATATGGGCCTTTCTTTGGGAATATATTGCGTCGTTTGTTGTTGGGGATTTATGGTTTTGGGCTTTGTCGGTGGCACGATGAACCTGTTGTGGATGGGGTTGGCAACAGTCCTGATGACATTGGAGAAATTGCCCCAAGTAGCGCGGTATATCGTTAGGCCATTGGGCGTTGTTCTAATTGGATCAGGAATTTTAGTGGGCGGGCATGCTTTAAATATTATATAAAGGAGATCAAGAATGGCTTTAGATCAAGTAGAAATATCAGTACCAACGCGCAGACAAATTGTGCCTAAGAAATGGGCGTTAAAAGGCGAGTTGTTTTTGAATTGTTCATGCGAAACCTTTTGCCCCTGTGTGGTCAGCTTAGGTAAAGCCCGACCGACAGAGGGCTATTGCCACGCATGGATGGCCATTCGTATAGATGAAGGCCACTTTGAGGGCGAAGATATTGGCGGCCTAAACGTTGCACTTTTGGCTGACATCCCAGGGCGCATGGCCGAAGGTAATTGGAGTGTAGCAGCCTATGTAGATGAACGCGCGACACCTGCTGCCTATGATGGGTTGTTGCAGATATTTTCTGGTGTCGCTGGTGGTACAACGGGTTTGTTCACGATGTTGGTTAGCGATATCTTTCACGCGGAACAGACCAAAGTAGATATTGAAACTGACGGCAGTAAGCGCCGCCTGAATGTCGGCAAGAAAATCCAAGGTGAGATTGAAACCATTGGCGGTTTGGATCCTGAAAAAGCTGTAGTAATCACAAATTCACAATATTGGATGGGGCCAAATATTATTGCGGCACAAGGCACACGCTCACGGGTGCGCGATCATGGTCGTATGTGGGATTTTGGCGGTAAGTCTGCAGAAATTTGCCCGATTGATTGGTCTGGTGCTTAAGGCACGTGCTGGGTTAAGATCACCATAAATAATGACAATGTTTAAAAGGAAAACACATGACATTTAACGCTTTAATAGTTGAAAAAGACGAGGATGGTAAAACATCCGCCGCTGTGCAGAAAATTACTGACGCAGATTTGCCTGAGGGCAATGTGACTGTGGCTGTTGAATATTCAACTGTGAATTATAAGGATGGCTTGTGCATTGGCCCAGGTGGCGGATTGGTACGGAACTATCCGCATATCCCCGGGATTGATATGGCCGGTACTGTCGAAAGTTCATCAGATGACCGTTATAAAGTGGGCGATAAGGTGGTGCTAACGGGCTGGCGTTATGGTGAGGCTTATTGGGGTGGTTATGCCCAAAAAACCCGTGTGAATGCCGATTGGTTGGTGGCTTTGCCTGATGGCTTGACAACAAAGCAGGCAATGGCGGTGGGTACCGCAGGTTTTACCGCAATGCTTTCTGTTATGGCGCTGGAAGATCATGGGCTGAAGCCAGATCAGGGGCCTGTGTTGGTCACGGGTGCTGCTGGGGGCGTAGGGTCTGTAGCAACTGCAATATTGTCAAACCTTGGCTATGAAGTGGCGGGTGTCACAGGGCGGCCTGAAACGGCGGATTATCTGAAATCATTGGGGGTTACACAGATCGTTGCGCGCGAAGACATTAATGAGACTGTTAAGCGCCCGTTAGAAGCTGAAACTTGGGCTGGTTGTATCGATGCAGTTGGTGGCGATATGTTAGCGCGGATCTTGGGCCAGATGAAATATGGTGGATCGGTTGCAGCTGTTGGTTTGGCAGGTGGGGCAGGGTTGCCTGCGACTGTTATTCCGTTCTTGCTGCGCGGTGTAAATTTGCTGGGCATCGATAGTGTGATGCGGCCTTATGAAAACCGTGTGGCTGCCTGGCAGCGGGTGGCAAAAGACCTGCCGATGGATAAGCTGGAGGATATGATTGTGCCTGCAACACTATCTGATTTGCCGCAACTGGGTCGTGATATTCTTAAGGGTCAGGTGAAGGGTCGTGTTGTTGTGGATGTAAACGCCTAAAAGAGCGGCCATCACCGTGACAATTAAAATGTCCCAGTTGGGACAGGGGGTTATCTATTTGATATAAATAGGTAATATTAAAAAACCTGCCGCTTGTTTGAACAGGTGGTAGGTTTTTTATTGAGTGGGGTTTGCGGTTTGAAGGGCAGGGGAATAATTTGGTCCAATACTCTTTATAGGGTACACTTAGGCATCTCACTGCGTCTAATACATAGTGTGAAAAGCGGTCATCTGAGTAAAACAGTCAGATGACAGCTTAGAGCCCAAATTGACCACCGTAAGAATTGGATTCAATCTGATATCTAGCTTTCCTCTGGCAACCCCTTTTTTAAGAAAGTACACTCTGAATACCTTACACCAATGAGAGAGAGTCTATGTCTGATCCACTGCTTGAAATGATCCAAAGAGTTTCTGAAAATTACGAGATAAGAATTTCGGATGACGATATAATTCGTTGGGCTGGAACACTGAACAACTCTAACTTTTACGATGCTGTCGGGCTGAAAATAGCATCTGAATATCAAGAAGGTAGGCTTTCATACACAATGTGCGACACGTTGGTAAACGAGCTTTGGTCATGTGTACTTAGAGGCTTCACAGGTTTCAAAAAAAATCAAGTTCCGCCAGTATTTTATGATGTGTTTGTAGCATTTGATGCTGGTGAATATCATAGAGTTCCCGACAAGAGCGATAATCCAGTTGCCGAGCACACCGATAAATTGATCCATGAACTACTAGTGCGGCATATATATTGAGCATTTTTCCCTCTGGAAACGGCAGCTTTGTCCCCAAAGCTGCCCTTGCCCACGGTTTTTCGAATGTCTGCTTTGAGAGACATAAAATGCCTGCTTAAACACTACAATGCTCCCCAAACAAAAACGGCGCCCCTAGGGACGCCGTTTTCTAATCACTGTAAGTGTACTTAGCCTTTATCGCGGACACCGTCACGGTACATCGCTTTGGCTAATGAGATTACCATTAGAACCATTATGAAGGTAAACGGAAGCGCTGCGATAATCTTAAGGGTCAGGTGAAGGATCGTGTTGTGGTGGATGAAAACGCCTAAACGCATTGCTATCATCGTGATCTTTAAAATGTTCCAGTTGGGACATAGGGTTATCTATTTGATATGTATTAGTAATCGGCTAAAATCTATCGCTTGTGCAAACGGGTAGTAGGTTTTTTGCTGAGTCCAAACTAGACATTCAAACAAACTTCCACTTGCTCTACCCCTTACTTGTATTTATTTCCCAATAGATATCTAACGGGCATAAAAAGGACGATGACATGCACCATAAAATTATTGGACTGATAATTGTTGCAGTGTCACTTGCGCTTCCGCTCATTTGGCTTCCACCTTTAGCTGCAAAGCATGACACGATTGCCCTCTTCAGCCAGTATCTGGGGATGCAGGCTTTGATTGCAATGGCTTTAGGGCAAATCATTGCTACGCGCTTGGGGTTTGTAGAACACATCTTTGGCGGCCTTGATCGCAGCTATATTTTGCACAAATGGTTGGGAATTGGCGCCATGGTTGCCATTTTGTTGCATGATACAATAGATGCAGAGATGGACGGATTAGGGCGTAATACTCTGTTGATTGAAGTGGCCGAGACCGCTGGTGAAATCAGCCTTTATGGCTTTTTGATTTTTGTCGTCATCACAATAGCCACGTTTATTCCTTACCATCTGTGGCGCTGGACCCACCGTGTAATCGGAGGCTTTTTTATTCTAAGTGCTTTCCATTTTTTATTCATACTCAAACCGTTTTCAAATGGCGATCCATTGGGGCTTTATGTGTCTGCATTTTGCGCTCTTGGGATTTTAGCCTTTGCGTACAAAGCAGCACCTAGTTGGATACGCCGGTCATCGACATATGAGGTTACAGACATCACACAGTCTGGACAAGCAACAGCTATTACGATGAAACCAGTAAAACGTCACATGAAGTATCGGGCAGGCCAATTCGCCTTTGTGACTTTTGCAAAGAGTGGACTATCTGAGCCACATCCGTTCACTATCAGCAAAGCCCCAGATAATAGTGGCAATATCCGCATGAGTGTGTCTCCATTAGGTGATTATACCCGTGTACTAAAAACAAAATTAGAACTTGGAACAATCGCACATATTGAGGGGCCGTTTGGCCGATTTGAGAGAAAATTGGACGCCAAACCTCAAATCTGGATTGCGGCGGGTATAGGGATCACACCATTCATCGCATGGGCACAAACCCTGACTGATAATGACGGACCAATAACATTGATTTACAGCGTTCGTAACGCCTCAGATGCAACACATCTTGACGCGTTAAAGCGCATCGAACGTAAAGTACAAAATTTCAAAATCATCTTGCATGAAACGCAATCGTCAGCCCGTCTGAGTGCAAAAGATATTCTCAGCCAGATTAATGCCGATACGGTTGGTACTAAAATCTATTTTTGTGGACCCAAGTCAATGCGAAAGGATTTGGCAACCAGTCTTGCAAGCCATGGTATTTCGGCACGCCAATTTCACTATGAGGAATTTGAAATCAGATCAGGAATTGGATTACGTGCACTTGGGGAAAACTTGCTAAAGCGCTTATGATCGAAACTCCCATAAACTATCCTCACATAACTATAAATATTCATCTACCATGTGATGGTTCGCTATCGCTGCCACAACTGCGATTTTAGCAATCTCGCTGATCTGAATGGCAGCTTCTGCCCTTGTCCTTGGTTTTCAGAATGTCTGCTAAACACCACCTTATCCCCCCAAACCAAAACGGCGCCCTTAGGGACGCCGTTTTCTAAATTATGTAAGTAGGCTTAGCCTTTGTCGCGGACACCGTCACGGTACATCGCTTTGGCTAATGAAATCACCATTAGAACCATTATGAAGGTAAATGGCAGCGCTGCGATAATCATCGCGTTTTTCAGCGCATCCATTCCGCCGCCACCAGCGATCAGCAATGTGCCGATTACAAGTGTTAGCAAGATACCCCAGATAATGCGGTGTTTGATGCCAGTTTCCTGTTCGCCACCAGACATGATCGTGTTCATCACAAGAATACCAGAGTCAGCGGATGTGACCAAGAATGTCATGATTAAGATCACACACATGATAGTGATACCTGACAAGAAACCGCCAGACAGCATGTTTTGAAGTGTGACAAACAGTTTGGCTGTATTTGATGCGCCAATGATTGCACCATTAGCACCCCCTGTAAGTTCCAGATCAATCGCTGTACCGCCTAGGATAGTCATCCAAGCAAAACAAACCAATGCAGGTGCGATAACAGCACCTAGTACAAATTCACGTACTGAGCGACCTTTAGAGATACGTGCCAAGAACAAACCTACGAATGGTGCAAAAGCGATCCACCAAGCCCAGTAGAATGTTGTCCAAGCGGCTTGCCAACCAAATTGACGCCCACGTGCTGCTGTATCGTAAATTGCAGACGTGATGCCTTCAGAGTTTTCTAACGCTGTTACTGATGCTGGTAGAGCTTCTGTAAAGCCAGCCAATGATCCCCAAGGGCCCGTTGCAGAGCCATGCATTGCTGCAATATCTGCGGCTGATAGTGCTTTTGCAGCGTCTGGTAGGCCAGCTGTAAACTCTGCCAATCCCATAGGTGAGTATGCGTTGAAGGATAGCGAGAAGAAGTTGATGATGTAATCAACCAGTGCTGTAGCATATGTGGTCATCGCGAAGGCAAAAGAGCCAAAGATGATGAATGTCAAAAGCAGGATCAATGATAGAACCAAGTTCAAGTTAGACAGGTATTTAACACCACGCCCAACACCTGATACCGCTGATACAATAGACATTGCCATGATTATGACCAAGGCGACAATCAAACCAACTTTACTAGGTGCAGGTGTTTCTGCGCCGTTCATTAACCATTCCATACCTGTGATTGCATATATGCCATCTACAAGTTGGCTAACACCAAATCCGATGGTTACAGACACACCCAGGATCGTTGCAATAACGCCCAAGACATCAACAAGGTGGCCAACAGGGCCATTTGCGAGTTTACCCAGAACAGGGGTAAGTGCCGAGCGGATGGTGAGTGGCATGTTACGTGTGTATGCGAAATAGGCCAATGACAGACCAACCGTTACATAAATTGCCCATGCGTGAAAACCGTAGTGTGCAAATGTATAGCGGTATGCTGATTGCAGTGCTTCTTCGGTGTTGCCTGCAACGCCACCAGCTACAACAACAGGGTTTGATCCCCATAGTCCCAAAGGTTCGGCGGTTGCAAAAGTCATAAGACCCACACCCAAACCAGCACCAAACATCATTGAAAACCATGAGAAGTTCGAAAACTCTGGTGCTTCGCCTTCTGGGCCCAAGATGCGTTTACCGATTGATGGGATAACGGCGACGATGAAACAGAAAAATGCAAATACGCCAACTGAAATGATGTAGAATGCGTTGAAGTTTTTAAGCAACATGCCGTTCCATGATGAAAGTGCGCCATTTGCACTTAGTGGCCAGATTAAAGCCCAGAGCACCAACAGAGTGATACTGACCTTACTAATAAGGGCGATCGGAAGGCTGTAGCCTTCGTAAAACCCTGACGGTGCTTTTGCTATTTCAAGCTCCGTGAATGGTGGTTGAATTGACATAAATGTCTTCCCCTTTTTTGTGTAAAAAATTATTAGGTAGCAAGATATGTATTTGCAATTACCCCTAGGAATACTTTGGAATTTTACGAAGCCCTAAACCAAAGTAATTGGTTGAGTATATAAAGCATGAGATTTTCGTGCAAACAAAACCCGACCCTTTATAAGGCAATAACGGCTCTTACCAGAGTGTTTTATTACAGCACTAAAGGATAAATCAAACATGATTAAGCGGGCCTGAAATCAGGTCAATTATTTTGCAAGAATTGTTCTGGACTGGTTATATGATTCGAATTTTTTGTTCGTTTCAAGGTTGGAATGTCTAGTCGTTTACCTTGGTTTGGCCTTTTGGCCAGTAACCAGAAAACTCAAAAATACTGGGGCTTTGTTATGTTAAGCTATATGACGGTAGATATTTATCGTGATTGAATGTACGTGAGGTGCCATTGAGTAATGCTTATTTACACCTGTAAAATGAAACGGTTTCCAGAATATGACGTGAGGTTTTGCTTAAGCTCAGATGATTTTCCGAATATAGAGTGCTATGCATAAAAAGATACGTATCTATGACTGGGAGCTACAAAATATGCCACGTTTTATTCGAATAACACTGCGCGGTGTTGTGCTTCTTATCCTCTTCATTAGTGCAATCGCATTGTGGAAACGTGAAGAGATTACACGACTTCTGGCTGTGAACAGTTTGTTTAACGCCAAAAAGATAGTTCACAACTTTAGCCATATGAATGAAGCTTTTTTGAATACACCAATACCGCGCGGGCAAGGCGCTGTCAGTGAGTTGGTAAAGGGAAATACTATTGAACTGCCTGCAGAGGTTGAGGGTTGGATTAAAGAGCGCAACGTGACTTCTTTGATTGTCCTGAAAGACGGGCAGATGGTTTTTGAGGATTATTATTTAGACACACATGCGGATGATCTGCGCATGTCGTGGTCAGTTGCCAAAAGCTTTTTGTCAGCTTTGGTCGGTATATTACTGGAAGAGGGGGCGATAGCTTCAATAGATGACCCGGTTATAAAATATGTACCATCCTTGAAGGGTAGTGCTTACGAGGATGCCAGCTTGCGTAATGTGTTGCAAATGTCCAGTGGTGTGGTTTTTGATGAAGACTATCTTGATAAAGACTCCGATATTAACCGAATGGGGCGTACTATTGCCTTGGGTGGTTCACTGGATGATTTTTCCGCCAGCCTGAAGGATAGTTTCGTAAAACCAGGTGTGGAAATGCAATATGTCTCTATTGATACCCATGTGGTTGGCATGGTGGTGCGAGGTGCTACGGGGCGCACTGTGGCTGACCTTATTTCTGAAAAAATTGTGACACCGCTTGGTTTCGAAAAACAACCCTATTATGTAACTGATGGAGAAGGTGTTGCGTTTGTTTTGGGCGGCTTGAACCTGACCACACGTGACTATGCGCGGTTTGGTTTAATGATCGCACAAGACGGTCAATATGGTGGTCAGCAGGTTGTGCCTAAGGCGTGGTTGCGGGCCTCTACAATGGCCACTGCAAACACTAAAGAGGGTGACAGAAAATATGGCTACCAGTGGTGGATCCCTGAAACAGGGGCCACTGAGGGCGAGTTTTTTGCCCTCGGTGTTTATGGTCAATACATCTACATCAACCGCCCTTTGGGTGTGGTGATCGCCAGCAATGCGGCGGATCGCGGATTTAAGAATGAAGGTGTCGGGGCGGCTAACATTGAAATCATGCGGTTGATTGCAAGGGGTCTGTAACGTATTTTTAGCCTTGCGCTTATTCACATTTGACACAAAAGTACGATAACCAACGATCTGTTGGATGATTTTCACTTTTGGGGTAATTTATGACACTAGATATTGATTTTGTACGCGCACAGTTTCCAGCCTTTTCCAGCCCTGCCTTAGATGGGCAGGCATTTTTTGAAAACGCTGGCGGCTCTTACACATGCAAACAAGTAATTGATCGTCTGACGCGCTATTATATTGAACGTAAAGTCCAACCCTACAGTGCCTATGAAGCCAGTCGTCTTGCGGGTGAGGAAATGGATGAGGCCCGTACGCGACTGGCCGCGATTATGGGTGTGGAAACAGATGAATTAAGCTTTGGGCCGTCCACTACACAAAACGTTTATGTTCTGGCGCAAGCCTTTGGCCAATATCTACAAGCGGGTGACGCGATTGTAGTGACCAACCAAGATCACGAGGCCAACACTGGCCCATGGCGTCGTCTAGCAAATCGCGGCATCGAAGTACGCGAATGGCAGATAGACCCCGATACGGGCTATCTTGACCCTGCAAAGCTGGTGACTTTACTGGACGATAAAGTGAAACTGGTTTGCTTTCCGCATTGTTCCAACGTGGTGGGCGAAATTAATGATGTCGCAGCTATTTGCAAGATTGCCCATGCTGCGGGTGCTGTGACTTGCGTTGACGGTGTATCATATGTTCCGCACGGTATTCCCGATGTGGGTGCGCTGGGCGCAGACATTTATATGTTCTCGGCCTATAAAACCTATGGGCCACATCAGGGTATTATGACCATTAAACGCGCGCTGGGGGAAAAGCTGCCCAATCAAGCGCATTATTTCAATGCGGATAGCTTATACAAACGCTTTACCCCTGCTGGGCCCGATCATGCGCAAATTGCGGCCTCTGCCGGTATGGCCGATTATATTGATGCGCTTTATTCACATCATGATGGCGGTACTGCGAATGCAAAAGGGCGGGGGGCATATGTGCATGATTTGATGCGTGCGCATGAGATTAAGCTGTTGCAACCCTTGTTGGATTACCTGGGTGACAAGAATTCAGTACGCTTACTTGGTCCGCGTGATGCGGAAAAGAAGGCCCCGACCGTAGCTGTTTCAATGGCAAGCAAAGGCGAAGATGTGGCGAAGGATTTGGTGAAGCTTGGCGTCAATGCAGGTGGCGGTGATTTTTACGGCGTTCGCTGCCTAAAAGGACAAGGTATAGACCCAGATCATGGTGTTTTAAGGGTTAGCTTTGTACATTACACACAAAAACAGGAAGTTGATAAACTTATCAATGCATTGGAGCAAGTTCTTTAAGCCCTAAATAGGCAAAACCTTGCCTCTATATAGGGTGTTGTTTTTGTAAAACTTGGCAGACCCCGTCTAAACACGCTAAGCTTTGCATGAATTGGAGGCTAGGGGATGACGGTTTTAGTAACAACAGATGGTCACAAAGATCTGCCGCGATACTTTCCATTGGTGTTTCGTTCATTGAAGGCATTGCAACGCGGGGTGTTGGAATTGCAGTTGGCAGATGGCCGTATATTTAAAATAGATGGCCCTGATGCGGGGAATTATGCACGGGTTATATCACATGATGACAAGGTTTGGTCGCGGTTGATCCGTGAAGGTGATCTGGGGTTTTCGGATGCCTATCTGGATGGGCAATGGTCATCGCCTGATATTCAGGCATTTTTGGATGTGGTCTTTGATAACTTCCTAGAAATATCAAGATCGTACCCAGGTGCAGGATTGTTGCGCATGTATGAACGTATGCGTCACTGGATGCATCAAAACACAAAGGCGCAGGCTAAAAAAAATATCGCCCAGCATTACGATCTGGGCAATGATTTTTATGCAAAATGGCTTGACGATACAATGACTTATTCATCAGCTTTATTTGTGACTGGGCAAGAAAGCCTTGAGCAGGCACAGATACAAAAATACGCCTCTATTTGCGACCAAATGGGGATGCAGCAAGGCGACCATATACTTGAGATTGGGTGTGGTTGGGGGGGCTTTGCAGAATATGCAGCGTCGCAACGGGGTGTTACCTTAAAGTGTATCACGATTTCAAAAGAACAATATAACTTTGCCAAAGAACGCATCTTTAAGGCAGGGCTTGCACAAAACGTGGATATTGTATTGCAAGATTACCGTGATGAAGAAGACAAGTTTGACGGTATTGCTTCGATCGAGATGTTTGAAGCGGTTGGTGAAAAATACTGGCAACCTTATTTCAAGACTGTGCATAATTGCCTGAACCCTGGCAAGCAGGCAACGCTTCAAGTCATTACAATGGCAGATCATTTGTTTGATAATTACCGAAAAACCGTTGATTTTATTCAAAAATATATTTTCCCAGGCGGGATGTTACCCAGCCCCACAAGGTTGCGTCAGGAAATTAAGAAATCTGGATTAGACATTAGCGGTTCTATCGAGTTTGGCAAAAGTTATTCGCTGACGTTGCGCCGTTGGTATGATGTGTTTAATGCAAATTGGGATGATATTGAGGGTGCAAATTTTGACCACCGTTTTAGAAATATGTGGAATTACTATTTAACATCTTGCGCAGCGGGTTTTGAGTATGGAACCACTGATGTTACGCAAATCACAATGAGAAGGGTTTGACATATGCCAACAGCGGCTAAACTTATGGGGGCAGTGTTCCTAGCTTGCACAGTGGGTTATATTTCGTTCGTTTATCTTGGAAATACCCCCAGCGTTACAGTTGGCACAGAATACCTTTTTGTGAATGTTTTAATAGGTTTTTTAGTCGGTTGGCGTTCTATCGGGTTTGATCCTGGTTTTGGCGGTATGGACTCTATAATGGCAGGGCTCAGAGGCATTGTTTCGTTTGTATTTTTAAGCACGTGCGTTTTTGGCATTTGGGTTGTTATCGTAAAGTTGCAGGGATTTTTTATCAAAAGTTTCGAAAGCGTTTTTACATCTTGGGCTGATGCGGCGATGATTTATTTAAAGATAATATGGGATCCAAACGTTATTCTGGCGCTTGTTGTCGGTGGTATTATCAGTGGAATAGCATCAGGGCTGGCAAATAGGTTCTGGACATAAATTTATACAGATACACAAATCCATTGCATTGACTGTTGAAGCCCTGCGGTATGCGGCGTATCAATAATAAACACTAATGAAATGGATTTGTTATGAACGTGTATTCCGATCTTTCCCATGCAGTGGGCAACACCCCCCTTATCAAATTACGTAAAGCCTCTGAAATCACTGGGTGTGAAATATTTGGCAAAGCCGAATTCATGAACCCTGGCCAATCAGTAAAAGACCGTGCTGCCTTGGGCATCATTCAAGATGCGATCAAATCTGGTAGGTTACAACCAGGCGGTACCATCGTTGAAGGTACTGCGGGAAACACGGGTATTGGCTTGGCTCTTGTCGGGGCCTCTATGGGGTTTAAGACGGTTATTGTTATTCCTGAAACCCAAAGTCAGGAAAAGAAAGATATGATCCGTTTGGCAGGTGCTGAATTGGTTGAAGTACCGGCAAAGCCCTATAAGGACGTGAATAATTACATCAAATATTCCGAACGTTTGGCCAATAAGCTGGCCCAGACTGAACCAAATGGCGCGATCTGGGCCAACCAGTTTGATAATGTTGCCAACCGCGATGTGCATGTCGTAAGCACGGCCCCAGAAATTTGGGCGCAAACTGGTGGAAAAATTGACGGTTTTGTCAGTGCAGTTGGCACAGGGGGAACTTTGGCAGGAACCGCAATGGGATTGCGCGAAAAGTCCAAGGACATAAAAATTGCACTTGCCGATCCTGATGGTGCGGCTTTGTATAATTATTATGCAAATGGCGAGCTGAAATCGTCAGGCGACAGTATTACAGAAGGTATCGGGCAGGGGCGTATTACCGCCAACCTTGAAGGCTTAAAAGTTGATATGCCCTTTAACATTCCTGATGCAGAAGCGTTACCGATCATCTTTGATCTGTTGCGTGATGAAGGCATCTGTATGGGTGGATCAACTGGTATTAACATCGCAGGTGCGATCCGCATGGCAAAAGAAATGGGGCCGGGGCATACTATCGTTACGATATTGTGTGATTACGGTAATCGCTATCAATCCAAAATTTTCAACCCAAAGTTTCTAAAGGCAATGAATTTGCCTGTACCTGAATGGTTGGATAAGCCCGCAAACAATATTCCTTCAGTTTTTGAGTAGGAACGATCGTGAACTGGGCTGTTAAAGCATTTATAACCACAATAGTTCTGTCGTTTTTCGTAAACTTTACAGCTATGGCACAGAATACCGAAACGGAATTTGACGTAGAAAAATTCCGCGAACTTGCCAGCCGCGCTGAAGATGTGGTTTCAAATCATCAAGCATCAACGGATGCATTTGAAATACTGCGTTCTGATTTGGTTAGCTTTCGCGCAACAGCTTTAAGCACGCAAGAAGCCCGTGTGCGGCGTGTAGATACCGTGCAAGAACAAATTGCAAGCTTGGGTGACGTACCTGAAGATGGAGTGCAGGAAACTGATCTGGTTGCCGCAAGGCGCGCAGAACTTGCAGGCCAATTAGCCGAAGCGCGCGCACCATTAATAGTTGCGCAAGAAGCTTTTAGACGTGCCAGCGGATTAATCGGTGAAATTGATAAAATCATCCGCACACGTAAAACCACGGCACTTTTACAACTGGATAGCACGCCCTTAAATCCAGTATTATGGCCGCCTGCAATATTCGCATTATTAGACCATATTCTTACAATAGGCGCAGAGGCAAACGCACAGTGGACTGGCGAACTACCTGCTAAAGTACGTAAACAAAACAGCCCAGTTATTCTGTTTTTACTGGCACTTGGATTGATGCTTATGATCCCTGCCACCCGCAAGGCGGGGCGGCGTTTGGAAGCGGCCAGTGATAGTGGTTTGAATAATCTGGGTGATACAATGCGTTTGGTGTCTTCTTTGGCGGTGTTTATTTTGCCGATGCTTGGGTTACTGTGCATACAATATGCAATCGAAGTTGCTGACATTTTCGCCTTACGGGGTGATTTATTGATACGTTCAGTGCCGTTGATAGGTTTGTCTATATTTGGTGCGAATTGGTTATCCCAAAATTTGCCGCAAGGTAAAATATTCAGCGGTGATGCTGAAAGCCAAAATACTGATTTAGTGGTGGGTGGCCAGCGTACCATCATGATAATCGGTATTATCATGGCGCTTTACTATTTGCTTGATGGACTCGCCGATGGCGCTGACTGGCCAATAGAAATAATGTCAGTCCTGCGGTTCCCCTTGGTGATATTGTTGGGTTACGGCCTGTTTCGTGCGGGGAAAAAGTTCAATATTTACCGCACGATATTGCGCGGCAATGCCTCTGTAAAAAGTATACCTGAACGGCTTGCAACATTATATATGTGGGCTTGTTATATATTGGGTGCGGGTGGCCCGATATTGGCTGGGCTTGGTTATTCAAATGCAGGGGCCACGGCTGTGTTTTCAATGGCACTGACCTTGGCTTTATCGGCAGCCGTTTTCTTTATATATATCCTTTTGGTACGGTTCCTTAGTTCACCTTCGGAAAATGGCGAAACAGATGTCGCTGATCTGACATCGGGTGGCCTGTATAAAGTTGGCTTGGCCTTTTTATTGATATGCGCCTCTGTTCCGATATTTGCCCTTATTTGGGGCGCGCGGGTCAGTGATTTAAGCAATCTGTGGTTTACATTAAACGAAGGTATTGCGATGGGCGACACAAGTGTTTCAATATCAGATTTCTTGGTATTCATACTGATCTTTTTTATTGGCTATACCATTACCCGTTTGCTGCAATCAGCATTGCGTACGGCCGTGCTTCCTAACACACGCATTGAAGTAGGCGCACAAAATGCGCTTGTCACTGGCTTTGGCTATGTTGGTATCTTTTCTGCAGCTTTGATTGCAATTACGACAACTGGGTTGGATTTATCTAATCTTGCGATTGTCGCAGGTGCCCTATCTGTTGGTATTGGTTTTGGCCTACAGGCGATCGTATCAAATTTTGTTTCTGGTATTATTCTGCTGATTGAACGACCCGTGAAAATCGGCGATTGGGTCGAAATTGGCGCATATTCAGGTAACGTCAGCAATATATCTGTACGATCAACAACGATAGAAACCTTTGATAGGGCAACAGTCATCGTACCCAATGCGGATCTGATCGCAGGTACCGTGATTAACTGGACGCATAATGACATTCGCGGGCGGGTGAAAGTACCCATTGGTGTGGCTTACGGAACCGACCCTGATAAAGTTACAGAAGTGTTGCTATCTATTGCTAATGACCATCCAGAAACCTTGGTTGTGCCTGCACCTTGGGTGGTGTTTATGGGTTTTGGCGCTGACTCTATGGATTTTCAGTTGCGTGCTATAATTCGCGATGTAAATACCGTTTTAGGCACCACATCTGATATAAACTATGAGATTGCAAAACGCTTTGCCGCCGAAGGTATCGAAATACCGTTTGCACAGCGTGTTGTGACAATTAAAAATCCCGAAGATTTCCTGCCAAAACCAGTAAAACCTGCACGAAAAACACAAGTAAAACCAAAGACCTGATCTTTGGCTTTTGTCCTTGCCTGCCCAATTTGCATTGTGTAAACCCGCGCTCACGGACAGGTGGCCGAGTGGTCGAAGGCGCACGCCTGGAAAGTGTGTAGGCGGGTGACCGTCTCCAGGGTTCGAATCCCTGTCTGTCCGCCACTTTACTTAAATAATACTTTAAAAACTATATCTTAACGTAATATCTGAATATCACATCCCACATTTCACCCCATATTAATAATTGACCTTGATGGACGTACTACGTCCATTATGGTTTGAAATTTTCTAGAAACCCGAAACGCAAACATGTTAGAAATGGAATGCTGTCACCTATAGACTTTGAATGGCAGCAAAAAATGAACAAGCAATGCGTCTAGGAAACTAGGGGCTATTCAATACTTTATACAAGGATTGTACTACTCCCAGAATTCGATATTTCTATTGTGGGTTCTATTGATTTCAGCTTACCAATTATCAAACAACATGCTGACATCAATTCGCAGTATATAGGAAAAATGTGTATACGGATGATCCAAGAGTTTTAAGTAAACTTGAATTTTATTTAGATGAGCTTATTGAAGAGCATGCATACAAAATAAACTCTAATTCAGATATTCTAAAGTGGGCTGACAAGGCTTGGGAATTGCGAGCGGAGTATGAAAATGGATTGGCCAAAATTCACATACCAAAACATTGACCGATGGGCGGCACAGTGATCTGCCCCCTGAATTCAAACCAAACTTTAGAAAGCTTTGTTATAACGGGAGTGGCAACTCATTACATAAATGGCAATTTGTCACAAGTTTCAAACACTACCAAAATCGGTTTCACTTCGAATGCAAAACAACGCGCACAATTCGTCAGTAACGACCTATTCTGTTGAAAAATTCTGATTTCTAACAAAATCTGAAAATATCTGCCCACACAGCTAAAATGAAGATTTTTTGCGAGGGGGTTCGGCTAAAAGAGATTTTCTGCCCTGCTGTGGCTCTGTCTCTTATACACATCTGACGCTGCCGACGATC
>CAJXSR010000025.1 GCA_913061275.1 uncultured Paracoccaceae bacterium
TGGGGAAATATTTTCCAATTTTGGCCGAAAACGGAGTTTTTCAACAGAATAGGCCCAAAGCTGCCTTTCGGAACGCACTAATTTTAGAACCCCAAACTTCCCGAAAACAGACATTAGCAAAAAGCGGTTTAATGTTCACATTCTAGACTATGTGCCCACAAATCCATGTCCCAAGAGATGAATTCGTTTCCATTACCAACTTTGATTGTTTTGGGGTAGCCGACTTACCGGCAAGTGATATCTAAGGTTTCAACGACATTTTTTCCCCTTTAACTGAACCGCGCATCAATTACAGGGCAGAACCTTGTAAACCTGTCGACAACAGTCAAAATGCGCAACTTGGGATCTTATCTAAGAACTTTGCCCACTTCTATATGGCCCATTCGGAAACTGTTTGGTGACACGCCTGTTTTGGATTTGAAAAACCGGGTAAAATGACCTTGCGCGGAAAAGCCCAGCAATTCAGAGATTTCTGCGATCGGTAGCCCTGGATCACTGAGCAGACTGGCGGCCCGCTCGCAGCACAATGTGTCAATGTATGTTCTCGGGCTAAGTCCAGTACACAGTCGAAATCGTGAATAGAATTGCGAGCGGGACAGTCCGACGTCTTTGGCAACCCGATTCAGGTCTATTTCTTTTGAAGGCTCCTCTCGAAAGACTCGTATTGCTCTGCGGACACGTGGATCGCTGGCGAACGTCCGCTGTGAAGTTACATCTGAAATTGCATCTGTTTTCGAACACTGAAGAACTGAAAAGAACAATTCGCGCAACAATGAGTCAAAATGATCATCTTCTGTATGAAAATCGGCCATTTGATCCGCCAAATTTCGAGCCTGGTAATGCAGTGCGGAACTGATTGCGGCTGTCGCTTGATGAAAGGGCAACTTGTGAAAGCCCGTCAGGATGTTATTGCCTTGCTCCCCAAACCACAGCATATCTATATAGAGCGCAAGCAAGATTGTGGGCTCAATTCCGGTTTCTCTTTCATTAGAGTGCACGACCCAGGGATTGACCAGTATCATCTGACGATCTGTCAGTTGGTCGATTTTTCCATCAACTCGGAAACTCAAATCTGGCCCAGATATTTTGATCAGGGCATGCACTTGAGAATGAGCATGATCCAAAACTGGTTCCGTTGCCGACAAAAGAGCAACCCGCCCAAATGCACCTACAGCGATTCCTAATGCTTCAGCCAAGTCGCCTCCAAAAGCTGTGTCAAAAAAATAATCGGACAAAAAGGTAAATAGCACTTGGGGGAGGCAAAGACAACCCCACGCATAATAGTTAACGTCAAGTCAACGGAAGCGTGATGCGAAACGCAAAAATTAAAGGAATTGATTGTGGTAAAATTGCCAGAGTTTTTAAAAACAGACTGCTATGTCGGAGGCAAATGGGTTGCTGCATCCTCTGGGAGGCGCATGGATGTGACCGATCCTGCCACGGGCGTGCTTTTGGCATCAGTTCCGCGAATGGGTGCGGCTGAAACTGATGATGCAATCGCGGCAGCGCAAGCAGCGTTTCCTGACTGGAGCCGCCGCACGGCTGCTGAGCGCGCCACGGTCCTTCAGAAATGGGCGGCATTGGTTCGCGTGCACTCCGAAGATCTGGCACGTCTCATGACGCAGGAACAGGGCAAGCCGTTTGCGGAATCCGTTGGGGAAATTGAGTATGCCGCAAGTTTCTTGAGCTGGTTCGCCGAAGAAGGCCGTAGGCTTTATGGCGATATCATCCCTCCACATCGCAATGACACCCGCATATTGGTTACGCGCAATCCTCTAGGTGTGGTCGGTGGCATCACGCCTTGGAATTTCCCTGTGGCCATGGTCACGCGAAAAGCAGCACCTGCGCTGGCTGCTGGTAATTGTATGGTTCTGAAACCAGCCGAAGCAACGCCGCTCTGCGCCCTTGCGGTTGCAGCATTGGGCGAAATGGCTGGACTGCCAGCTGGTGTCTTTAATGTGGTGACAGGTGCCCGCGAAGATGCTCCAGCAATCGGAAAGGCATTGGTTGATAGCCCGTTGGTACGCAAGATTGGATTCACCGGCTCCACCGCGGTTGGCAAGCAACTCATGCGTGACTGCGCTGGTGATTTGACAAGAATCAGTCTGGAACTTGGCGGAAATGCCGCCTTCATCGTATTTGACGACGCAGATATTGAAGCCGCATTGGACGGCATTCAGATCTGCAAGTTCCGGAACTCTGGTCAGACATGCATCGCCGCAAACCGCATTCTCGTGCAGGAAAGCATTCACGACAAGTTCGTAGCTGCCCTAAGTGCGCGCGCCGGGCAAATCCAAGTAGGTCACGGACTTGAGAAAGCAACAGAAATGGGGCCCTTGATAGACGAACGAGGTTTGGAAAAAGTTGAACGCCTTGTCGCTGATGCAATCAGTAAAGGGGCAAAGATACACGTGGGTGGTAACCGTCATGAAGCCGGTGGTACGTATTTTCAGCCTACTGTGATGACAGATGTATCGACGAATATGGATCTGGCCCATGAGGAGCTGTTTGGCCCAGTCGCTGCGATCTCGACATTTCGCGATGAACAGGACGCCATTTCGGTGGCAAATGATACGCCGTATGGCCTAGCTGGTTATTTCTATAGCCGAGATGTTGGTCGGATCTTCCGGGTCGCTGACGCACTTGAGGTAGGTATTGTCGGCGTGAACACCGGTCTCATTTCAACCGAAGTCGCGCCCTTTGGTGGGGTCAAGGAATCCGGGATCGGCCGTGAGGGTTCAAAATACGGCATCGATGACTGGACAGAGCTTAAATACATCTGCCTTGCAGGTTTGGGGGCAGCAGCATGATAGTTGAAGAACGTATCTACACGTTACACATTGGCAAGGTTCCTGAATACCTTAAGCTGTACGAAGCTGATGGATTAACCGTACAAACACGCATTTTGGGCAATCTTCTTGGGTATTATCAAGTTGAGTTTGGGCCGCAGAACCAGATCGTGCACCTTTGGTCGTACTCTGACCTTGCAGACCGAACTGCCCGCCGCAAAGCGCTCGTGGGTGATCCCGACTGGCAGGCTTACGTCAAAAAAATCCGCCCGCTTGTGCGCTATCAGGAAAACAAATTGCTGATACCCGCACCGTTTATGCAGCCAAAATCTTAGAGTTTTAAGGAGAGTTATTCATGGAACTTCATTTGTATGAAGACATTATTGCAGCAGGGCAGAAAGTTACGCTTTCAGATACCATAGCGCGCGCAATTTATGTGACTGCCGGTAAAATTTCAACCGAAGGTCAGGACATTGCTTGTGACGATGGGCTTGTCGCAGATGGGCCAGTAACGCTTGTTACAGGACCTGAAGGCGCATCATTGTGGCGCTGGGATTTGTCTGATGCAGATCAAGAGGCGCCCACACACAGGGTCGTTAAGAAGTTGTCAGGTTCTGTGCCAACAGCTTTGGCAAATTCTGACAGCTTTCTTCGGCTCGACAGTGTGGCGTTCCCACCTGCAGGGACAGCCATGCTACATACGCATCAGGGCCCTGGTATTCGTTGCCTACGTGAAGGCTTGGTCCGGATTGATACAGAAGGCACATCAACCTCGTATGGCCCTGGCGGTCCGTGGTTTGAAGGTGGGCCTGAGCCGGTTTTCCTACAAGCCGTTGAGGGCATTCCAAGTCGATTCATTCGTGCGATGGTGTTGCCGAAAACACTGCTTGGAAAATCATCCATCCACTATGTGAACGAAGAAGATCGCTCAAAACCCAAGTCACAATCTTATCGGAACTTTGGTGAGATTGGGCTGGCACTGTGAACATCTCGCATCAAGATAATGCTCTGACGGGAGCGCAGAGTTTGGTTGAATGTCTGCGCCAGCAGGACGTGAAACACACGTTTCTTGTTCCGGGCGAAAGCTATCTGGCGGTTCTAGACGCCCTAACAGACGCACCAGAAATTGAGCTTACGGTCTGTCGTCAGGAAGGCGGCGCGGCGATGATGGCTGCGGCCTCCGGCAAGCTAACTGGGCGACCTGGCATTTGTATGGTGACGCGTGGGCCGGGGGCGACAAATGCGTCAGCCGGTTTGCATATCGCACGCCAGGATGCGATCCCGATGATCCTGTTTGTTGGTCAAGTGGCCCGCGACATGCGCGAGCGCGAAGCGTTTCAGGAAATCGACTATCGCCGGATGTTTGGTCAGGTCGCCAAGTGGGTGGCCGAAGTTGATAGCCCGGACCGTATGGCCGAAATGGTGTCACGCGCCTTTCATGTGGCAATGTCGGGGCGTCCCGGCCCCGTGGTTCTGGCTCTGCCCGAAGATATGCTGACTGAACTCGCCACAATGCCAGTGCCGGATTTGGGGCCTGCTAACCCACCGCGCGCATCGATAACTGCGCAGGACGCCGACCAACTTTTGAATACGCTTGCGACAGCAACCGCGCCGCTTATCATTGTCGGTGGTGGTGTATGGTCTGACAAGGCACGCCTTGATCTGCAAGCGTTCGCTGAAAAATGGGCTGTGCCCGTTGCGGCGTCGTTTAGGTGTCAGGATTATTTCGACAATGAGCACCCTTGTTATGCCGGGGATGCAGGCATCGGCATTAACCCAAAACTGGCCGCTCGGATCAGAAGTGCGGATGTCTTGATATTATTAGGTACACGGTTCAGTGAAATGGAATCCAGTGGATATTCGTTGGTGGGCATTCCCAAGTGTGCACAGCACCTTATCCACGTGTACCCTGAACCAGATGAGATTGGCCGCGTCTACAAACCACAGCTTGGTATTTCTGCGCCTCCCGATGAGGTCATTGCATCACTGTTACGTTGTGAAGGTCCCGATTTTGATCTGTCGAAACGACAAGCGACAAATGCTGAATGCAACGCAGAATACCGTGCTTGGTCGACGCTGCCCGAAGCGCGTGGTGACCTTGCCATGGCAGAGGTCATGAACCATATCGAAAGTTCTCTTGCGACCGATGCAATCGTGACAAATGGGGCCGGAAACTACACCGTTTGGGTTCATAGGTTTCACAGACATCGCCGTTATGTCACGCAACTTGCGCCGATTTCGGGATCGATGGGATATGGGCTACCTGCTGCTGTGGCGGCGGCGCGTGTGATGCCTGATCGGCAAGTGGTCTGTTTTGCTGGTGACGGGTGTTTTTTGATGCACGGTCAAGAACTTGCAACTGCGGTTCAGTACACTGCAAATCTGACAGTGATTGTGGTCAACAACGGGATGTATGGCACAATCCGCATGCATCAGGAACGGAATTATCCGGGCCGGGTAAGCGCGACTGATCTAATCAATCCTGATTTCGCCGCACTTGCGCAATCCTATGGCTGTCACGGTGAAACGGTTACCATGACTGATCAATTTGCAGGTGCGTGGGAGCGTGCTTGCGAACATGAGGGGCCAAGTTTGATCGAGCTGCAGGTTGATCCTGAGCTGATCACACCAACGCAAACGATAAATGACATCAGGCAAGTTGCGCGGTCAAAATAGGCGCAGGTGCAAGAAACTCGGGAGGAAAAGACAATGGACCAACAAGAAGTTGTAATCGTAACTGGTGGATCAATGGGCATAGGTCGCGCTATTGCTGAACGATTTGCTAAAGACGGCGCTGCAGTCGTAATAGCGGACGTGGCTGGGGCCGTGGAAACGGCTGCTGAAATGACAGCGATTGGCGCCAAGGCTATTGGCGTGACGTGTGACATCTCAGACTCTGCCTCATGTGAAGCCATGGCTGCGGCGGCAGTGGATGCATTTGGCCGTATTGATAAACTGGTTAACAATGCAGGCTTGTATTCCACGCTGAAACTAACCGAGTTTTCCAAGATAACGCCTGAAGAATGGCAAAAAGTTCTGAACGTCAATGTCATGGGCCAGGCCTTGGTTACCGCTGCCGTTTTACCAACGATGCAAGCGCAAGGTGCTGGCGTGATTGTGAACATGTCGTCAGGGACCCCGTTCAAGGGGGTTCCTTATTTACTACACTACGTTGCCAGCAAAGGCGCCATCAATGCGATGACGAAAGCACTGGCAAAAGAACTGGGTGAATTTGGCATTCGGGTTAACGGTGTTGCACCAGGCTTCACGTTGTCAGATGGGGTCAAAGCAAACCCGCATCAAGTCGAAAAACTGCAAGAAATATCTGTCAAATCGCGTGTTATCGCCCGCGACCAACTGCCAGAAGATGTTGTTGGTGCGGTGGTATTTCTTGCCTCAGACGATGCTGCATTCATGACAGGTCAAACGCTTGTCGTCGATGGTGGCGCTTATTTTCACTAACACATACAATCAAACAAAATGGGAGAAAACAAAATGAAACGACGTACATTTTTGAAGACAACAACACTGACAGCGGCAGCTTTGGCTACACCCGGGTTGCTTAGAGCAGCGTCCGCTAAAACGCTTCGGATCGGCACGATTACGCCGGGCAGCCACTTCTGGACACAGACAATGGATCGGGTTGGTGTCTCACTGGCTGAAAAAAGTGGTGGGATGTTTGAAACTCAAGTGTTTCCGTCAGGTCAGCTTGGCAACGAAGCAACAATGATCCAGCAAATTCAGGCCGGTGGCCTTGAAATGGGTTTTTTGACGGTAGCCGAGTTTTCAAACCGAATTGATGACATGAGTGCGCTGTTTGCACCTTACCTTGTACCAGACGTCGCGCATGCTTCAAAACTTCTGACGGGCGAAACCGCAACTGGAATGCTTGATCAATTTTCGACATTAGGCATGAAAGGACTTGGTTTTGGACTGGGGGGCATGCGCCATCTTATCTCACGTGATGACGCACAAACATCGGCAGACCTTAGCGGTCGCAAATACCGGATTACACCATTTGCAGCCCTGCGTGATTTTTACGAACTGATGGGCGTCGCACCAACCCCGGTGCCTTTGCCCGGATTGTTTGATGCTTTGGCAAATGGCCAGGTTGACGGCGCTGACATCGATCTCGAACTCGCCTGGAAATTGAAGCTGTTTGATCAAGCTCCAAATCTCAAGACCACCAGCCAGATGATGTTCCCTGTGGTTGCCGTTGTTTCGGGTAAATACTGGGCCGCTCTGAGCGATGCTGAAAAGCAAATGCTCTCGGAAACCGTATCCGAGCAAATTGACTGGCTCTTTAGTCAATACATTGAGTTTGAACCCAAGTGGCTCGATGATTTAAAAGGGACGGGAATGAACGTCACAACGGCAGAACCCGAATTCTTTGGGGATACCCTAAGTAAATGGGCCGGTATCTGGGAGCCAAAAGCACCTTCCATCATTGGTCTGCGCAACGAAGCCGCAGCTTTGATGTAAGGTTTGAGAATCGCCTGTTTTCAGAAGCAGGCGATTCAACCGTGTTACTGGAGGCAACAATCATGAACTACATCGTCAAATTATCGTCCCGCATTACCAAAGTAGAGGCCGCCGCATTGAAGGTGTTGGTGGCCTCCGTACTGGTGTTGATGGTTATCAACGTCGCGAGCCGTGCATTGAATTCGTCTTTGTATTGGGCGGACGAGCTTGCGATCAATTTAATGGTGGTATTCGCCTTTGTTGGATCCAGCCTGATGTTTGCGCAAAGACGAAATTTTGCAGTTACGCTCGTGTCGGATGCTGTTTCCGATAAGAACCGCCGCCGAATGTCGATTTTCGTACAATGCGTGAACGTGCTTTTTGCGCTCTTTCTGGCCTATGCAACCTGGCTTTGGTTTGACCCGCTAACCTTGGCAAGAAACGGTTTTCAATTGCAGGGCTTTTTTGAAGAAACTTACAACAGCGTCTATCAAGAAGTCACAAACACCATCGGTGTACGCCGGGTGTGGTTCTTCCTTGTGATGCCCGTGTTCGCGTTCACATTATTGGTTCACAGCTCGGCCTGCCTCATTCAGGACATCCGCACCCAAAACACATTGGATATGTCAAAATGATCACCGCCATTGTCTTTGTTGTATTGCTGTTCGTTGGCGCGCCCATCGGGGTTGTTCTTGCTGTTTCTGCGGCTGCGTACCTGATTGATGCGGGCAACACTGCCTTGATCGGATCCTACGCGCTACAGCTGATGTCTGGTATCGGTAAATACGGGTTGCTGGCCATCCCTCTCTTTATGCTTGTTGGCGAAATGATGAATGGGGGCGGTATCACGATCAGGTTGGTTGGTATGGCCCGGGCAATTGTCGGCACTATGAAAGGTGGCCTTGTCTATGTGAATATCCTTGCAAACATGATGATGGCTTCGATCCTTGGGTCGGCCACAGCGCAAATCGCGATCATGTCGAAAGTCATGGTTCCCGAAATGGAACGCGAAGGATACTCAAAAACTTTCGCAGTGGCCACAACAACGGCCGCCGGACTTTTGTCTCCTGTCATTCCACCCTCAATGATGTTTGTTGTCTATGGTGTGCTTGCTCAAATCTCGATTGGCGATCTCTTCATTGCTGGCATCGTACCGGGGTTGATGATGGCCGGTGGATTCATGGTTGTGATTTTCATTATGGGGTTGATCAATCCGTTTCCCGAAGCCCCCAAATTGTCAAAGCCGGAACGTATCGCATTGTTTCGCGATGGCTTAATCACGCTGGCCATTCCGGCGTCAATTATCGGCAGCATTACTCTGGGATTGGCGACACCAACAGAATCTGCCGCCATCGCCGCCGTCATGGCATATCTGATTGGCAAGTTCGTAACCAAAGAATTGGTTGAACGTGACATACCGCAAATGCTGCTCACAGCAGGCTCCAACGCGGCGCTTGTTTTGTTCATGGTGGCCACTGCAAATGTCTTTAGCTGGATATTGATCTATGGCCAGATTCCGCAAAGCTTGGCGGCATGGATCGTCGTCATTGCTGACAACCCCATTCTATTCTTACTACTGCTTAACCTCATTATGCTGGCAGTCGGTATGGTGATTGATGGGATACCTGCGCTGATTATGGTCGTTCCGATTGTTCTGCCGATTGCGACATCAGTCTACGGGATCGACCCTTATCATCTGGGGATTGTCCTATGTCTGAACCTGACCTTGGGGCTTGTGACTCCGCCGGTTGGTGTCGCGCTCTACGTCGCCGCAACGGTTTCAAACGTAAAAGCCGGGGCCATTTTCAAATCGGCATTGCCTTTTGTGGCCGTCGCCGCAGTTGTTGTGGTTCTCATAAGCGTTTTTCCCGCTTTGATAATCCGCTGAGCAGTCGAAAAATTTATGAAATTCAACGCAGTCACCAATTGGGACATTAAAAGACATGACATTCACACCACATGGCAAACATCTTATCGCGGGCATTTGGGTTGGAGGCGAAACCAGATTCACCTCAGAACCGGCCCATGGCCCCGCTCATAATTTCTCTGCCGGATCACCCGAGCACATAGATCAAGCCGTCAACGCCGCTGAAGACGCTTTTTGGTCCTTTGGCTATTCCAGTCGTAAAGACCGCGCCGCGTTTTTGAACGCAATTGCGGATGAGATTGAGGCGCGCGGCGAAGCAATCACAGAAATTGGCACGCAGGAAACAGGATTGCCTGTGGCGCGTTTGCAAGGCGAGCGTGGCCGCACGACAGGTCAACTGCGCTTGTTTGCAAGCCATATTCTGAGCGGAGATTATCTAGATCGTCGTCACGACGAAGCGATGCCGGAACGTGCGCCGTTGCCGCGCTCGGATCTGAAAATGATCCAACGGCCCATTGGCCCTGTCGCAGTGTTCGGTGCGTCCAACTTCCCGCTCGCATTTTCGACCGCTGGCGGCGACACAGCTGCCGCTTTGGCTGCGGGCTGTCCGGTGATTGTGAAGGGCCATTCAGCACATCCTGGCACAGGCGAGATCGTCGCAGAAGCGGTTCACGCGGCAATCGTCACATGTGACATGCACCCCGGCGTTTTCTCATTTGTGCAGGGTGGCAGTCTTGAAGTGGGACAAGCCTTGGTGCAGCATCCACTGATCAAAGCGGTCGGCTTTACGGGATCATTGGGCGGTGGCCGTGCCTTGTTTGATCTTTGTGCCCGCCGACCTGAACCCATCCCATTCTTTGGCGAACTGGGCTCAATCAACCCGATGTTCATTCTTGAAGGTGCTGGCAAGGCACGAGGGGCTGATATTGGCACAGGATGGGCAGGTTCCCTGACGATGGGGGCTGGGCAGTTTTGCACAAACCCCGGGACCGTTGTGATCCTGAAAGATCAGGCTGAATTGTTTACTACAGCAGCTGCAAAAGCGTTGGAACAGATCGACACGCAAACGATGCTGACGGATGGGATCGCATCGGCATTTCGCAAAGGGCAATCGCGCATCGCGGCCAGCGAAGGCGTTCAGGCCGTACTGACGACGACCTGTGATGGGCGCGGTGCCACGCCCTATCTCTACCAAACGACCGCCGCACAATGGTTGGCCAATGATGACTTGGGTGAAGAGGTTTTTGGCCCATTTGGTCTGGTTGTCCTCGCCGACGATTTAGAGCAAATGCACAGCGTGGCCCATGCACTGCAAGGCCAGCTGACATGTACACTACAAATGGAAGCCTCTGACGAAGAAGCCGCTAAATCACTGATGCCAATTTTGGAACGCAAGGCTGGACGCATTTTGGCCAATGGTTTACCTACGGGCGTCGAGGTCAGTGAGGCGATGGTTCATGGTGGCCCTTATCCAGCGTCCACTAACTTCGGAGCCACTTCCGTCGGCACCATGTCCATTAGGCGCTTCACTCGGCCGGTTTGTTATCAAGATATTCCTCCTGGTCTCTTGCCGGACTGTTTTCAAATCTAGTTGGGGCCACTTGTGAATTGAGCATTCATAAGTGGTTCAGTGAATGTTCGGCTCTTCCCGATACCGCAATCCGCAACATTCGAATTGCTGACCAAAGATAGGATTGGTCCGAGGTTGATGCTGCCAAGGTCCGTTCCCGTGTCATTGCTTCCATTGCTGCGGACTGCAGCATCGGGTAAATTGGGCTCGGAGCTACAATATGGCATTGCAAAGGATTTCTCAGTTTTAGGTTAACACCAATGTCGGCTCTCAGCGGTGTGGCACGATCAGTTAGCGAATGTAACCAACATCCGCTTTCCGCCCATAGTTACCAAGTCATCTAACGGTCCAAACCAGACCTTGGTGCCAGATGGACGTGGCATAGAAATGTGCTTGTTGGAAAGTTTGGGACTGGTTAATCTTCCTCTGACAGCACCCCTCGTAGGATTGCGTAGTTATGGTATTTTGAGACAAGTTGAATTTGTCTGACAACACCGCATTTACCCCTGTGGTGTCATAACCTTGCGCTGTTTTGACCTTTCCAAACCAAGTTTTCTTTCGCGCCATATAATCAACACCCCGGCCAAAATAACAAGGAATGCGCCAGCCAACATTGTTAAAGTTGGTGTTTCGTTAAAGACAAAGTATCCAATTCCCAAAGCCAAAATCATTGATGTATACTCAAAAGGCGCAATGACAGAAGCGTCAGCAAAACGATAACTACTAGTCAAAAGAATTTGTCCGATTCCGCCAAATAAACCAGCCAGTATAAGTAACATCGCTTCGCGTGGCCCAGGCATTTCCCATCCGAACGGTATTGTGAGCAACGACAATAATGTTGATGTCACAGTGAAGTAAAATACGATTGCAGAGGTCTTTTCCGTAAAGACCATTTTGCGGATAAACACCTGAGCTAGCGCTGCACAACCTGCGCCCATTAGAACAACCGTTGCACCAAGAGTTTCTCGGCTAGCCAAATCGGAATTCGAAAATGCTTCCAGTCTTGGAGACAGAACTATGAGAACTCCAACAAGGCCCAAGACAACTGCACTTAAGCGAAATGCGCGGACTTGTTCACCAAGAAACATTGCAGCAAGAATAACTGTCAATAACGGGGCGGCGTATCCGATGGCTGTAACTTCAGGTAGGGGCAGCAAACCCAAACCAGTGAATCCTAATCCCATCGCAACTGTTCCAACCAACCCACGCCAGAGGTGCTGCATCGGATGCGAGGTTTTCAGTCCGGTTTTCAAGTCACGTTTGAAAATCAACCAAATCAATATGACAGGGAGTGCAAAGAACGAGCGGAAGAAGACGGCTTCACCGGCAGGAACATGATCCGAGGTTACTTTGATCAGGCTCGCCATAACTATGAAAGTTGTAACTGAGGCAATTTTCAGAATAATTCCACGGATAGCTTCCATCGATTTCAATCCTTGCGTGAAGGCGGTTTTCAGTTTTAGTTTGGTACAGTTGAGGTATCGCGCGCGATGATATTAATGTCCATCTTATGATGTTTTGGGGTGCGGTGTTTTTTTGTTGGGCCTGCTGGCACGGCGCCAGCAATAGACAAACAACCAAAGTGCAATCAGCGCCGCCAAAAGGAACCACTTCTACACGCGGGGATGACCTCACCACTTTTTGCCAAGTGCGCCTTCAATAAATCAGCCTGTATGTACTTCTCGGCATACATTTTGGCGTTGTCATAGGAACTAGCCGCTATAAGGCACAATACATAACTGAGTTGAGGCGGCGAACAAATTCCGTTGGGTCAGCCGGGGCTTTACCATCAGAAATCCTGGCTTGGTCTAGCAATAAGTGAGCAGCATCCTTCAACAAAGCATCAGATGCAGCTTCATTACCTTTTGCACGTTCGGCCAGTTTCTTAACAGTTTTGTGGTTCGGATTTAGCTCTAAAACACGCGGCATGTTGTCCTTCAATTGACCATGCTGCTTCAACAGTCTTTCCATATTGACGTCCATATCCCCATCGTCAGCGATAAGGCACACAGGACTATCGGTTAGTCGCTTCGATGGACGGACATCCTTAACTGATTCACCGAGTTCCAGTTTTATTGCAGCAATCAAGTCATTGAGCGCCGGAGAATTTTCATCGTCCTTTTCGTCATCCACTTTTTGATCACTATCAATCTTATCGAGATCAGTCGCTCCGCGTGTTACGGATTTGAATTTCTTGCCTTCAAATTCAGTAATATGCTGAAGCCAGAACTCATCTACATGATCTGACAATAGCAGTACTTCTACACCCTTAGCTTTAAAGCCTTCCAGATGAGGAGAATGCACTATCTTATTAGCGTCTTCACCAGCCATGTAATAAATCGTGTCCTGCCCGTCTTTGCATCGCCCAATGTAATCTGACAAGCTTGTCAATTCACCATTGTGGGTCGAAGAAAATCGGCAAATCTCGAGAATCCTATCCCGCAAACTTGGATCTTCGATCAGGCCTTCCTTTAATACTGCCCCAAAATTCTCCCAAAAATTAACATACTCTTGGGGAGCTTTGCTGGCATTCTTCTTTAAGGCGCCAATCGCTTTCTTGCTTAGTGCTGTTTTGATTTTAGCAAGTTTTGGGTCAGACTGAAGCATCTCCCGAGAAACATTAAGTGAGAGATCTTCTGAATCGACAACACCACGAAGAAACCTCAGATAGGTAGGTATAAGTCCATTAGTGTTCTCCGATATAAATACTCGATTCACATATAGCTTTACATGGCTTTTGCGTTCAGCATCATACAAATCAAATGGTGCAGACGAAGGTATGTAGAGAAGGCTAGTGTGGCTCACCGCGCCTTCAATCTGGTTATGCAGGACAAGCCAGGGTTTATCGAATGCGTGCGATGTATGATGATAAAACTCTGTGTGCTGTTCCTCGGTCACATCCTTGGGTGCGCGGGTCCAAATGGCAGAGGCAGAATTTAGCGTTTCCACTCCCAGCATCACTGGAAAACTAATATGATCAGAATAAGTTTTGATTATATGGCGAACGCGGGTTTCTTCAAGAAATTCTTTTGCGTCTTTTTTTAAGTGTAAAACTACAGTGGTGCCGCATTGTTCCCTTTCACCCGGCTCAATTGTAAACTGGCCTTTTCCATCGGATGACCACTGCCAACTTTTTTCTTCGCCAGCTTTTCGCGTCAAAACATCAACGCTATCGGAAACCATGAATACAGAATAGAAACCAACGCCAAATTGACCAATGAGACCTAATTCTCCTTTTTCGCCATCCTTCAGGGACTCAAGAAAAGCGCCAGTACCTGATCTCGCGATTGTTCCAAGTGTTTCAAGTAAATCGTCGTGGCTCATTCCAATACCGTTGTCAGAAACGGACAGCGTCTTCGCTTTCTTATTTATCTCAAGCGAAACTGAAAATTGATCAGAATTTTCTGCTAATGCAGGGTTGGTAAGAGCTTCATAGCGAAGCTTATCACAAGCATCAGAAGCATTTGACACTAACTCTCTGAGGAAAATTTCACGATTTGAGTAAAGAGACCCGGCAACAATATCAAGTAATTGACCAACCTCCGTTTGGAAGGAATAAGTTTCTTTAGCATTCTCATCAATCACAGAAGTAGCTCCTTGTTTTTCTTGTAAAATTATTTGAATTCGCTAGCCAATATAGGGAGGTGAAAATGGGATTACAACCTCCTGAACGATGCAAGATAAAAATAAAATAATGAAAATACTGCTTTAGTCCAATTCAGGGCATCGTCAGAGGAAATTTAGTCAAAACAGGTTGGGTGGTGAGGGCTAGGTAGATAGTTGGCATATGACCGTTCGTATTAAATTTGCTGTCTTTCATTTTCCTTCTTATATGTACCCAGTAAAGCTACAGTATGGTTTTCTTTACTCGCCATGGTCAAACAACTGTATATGCCCCACCCCAATCGCCCTAAGCGATGCTCTATGTCCGTAAGGACGTTGAGGAAGGGGGTGCCTTGGCTTTACGCACACGGGAACTTCCTTGAGATGCTCCGCTTGTTGCGTCGCCAAGACCTATCGATATTTTGGGATTGGCAGGGACTGGTTGTTGTGCAATGCGTGGCGCGAAGCTTTTCCTTCCAAGCTGACGCGCTGGCCGATATCGCAACTTTCAGTGGATATACTGGGTTGTTGAAATTCCTCCTGCCTAACGGTCACAACAAATTAAATGCTTTAACTACAGACAAAGATCGTTGTAATAGATGTAGTTCAAAACCCAATCACAGGGCGTGTTATTGAAGAGCCATCGTCTAGTGCCTGCATAATTGGGTGAAAGGAAATTGACATGGAAAATGATCCCACAATCAAACGTAATCTGGCCGTGATTGGACTTGGCGCCATGGGGTACGGAATGGCGACTTCCGCGTTACGTGGTCAGCACAAGGTTTGGGGTATAGATATCAATCTGAAACGTGTAGCACAGCTTCAGGCCGAAGGCGGTCAGAAGAGCAATCTGGCCGATACGGCGGGTTTATTGGATGTAATTGTAGTTGTGGTTTTGAACGCGGCCCAGACAGAGGATGTTCTGTTTGGTAAAAACGGGATAGTCCCGAGCCTCAAACCTGGTGCTGTGGTGTTGGTATGTGCGACCGTACCACCTGCTTTTGCGAAGAACATGGCGGCACGCTGCGCGGAGGCTGATGTACATTATCTAGATGCGCCAATTTCGGGCGGATCGGTCAAGGCTGCCAATGGTCACCTGTCCATCATGGCGTCAGGATTGCCAGAAGCGTTTGGCGCAGCACGTCCGATTCTGGACAGCATTGCTGAGACAGTGTTTGAACTGGGCGAGGAGGTCGGAGCCGGCAGCGCCATGAAAGCGGTGAACCAGCTTTTGGCGGGTGTTCATATCGCCACCATGGCTGAGGCGTTGACTTTCGGTATGTCTCAGGGTGTATCGCCCGATAAATTCCTCGAGGTGATCAGCAAATGCGCTGGAACCAGCTGGATGCTGGAAAACCGCACGCCGCATATCATTAAAGGTGACTACATGCCTCGAAGCTCAGTAAACATCTGGCCAAAGGACCTTGGCATCGTTCTGGACATAGCCAAATCAGCTCAATTCAGCGCACCGATCACGGAAGCCGCCTTGCAGCAATTCGTAACCGCTGTCGATATGGGGTTTGGGTCGGAAGATGATGCCGCTGTGGCAAAGGTTTATGCTCGCAACGCAGGCCTGACCCTTCCGAGCGAGGCATAGTCCGGTGACTAGCCTTACCGCACATTATACTCAGAAGAGAGCCACAGTAGGAGGGAAGCTGGAGCGATCGAAATTTTTCATCGATCCAACGACGATTGTGCCACGCGATGTGAGTGTAACATCACTGCTCCGTTTAGCGATCCTCTATGATGCGCCTATGGTGAAATCAGGTCGTGGATCAATTTACTGTGTAAGACATTGACAGGCGGGGAATGAAGACATGACGACGGTTTTAGGGTGCATAGCAGATGATTTCACCGGGGCAACGGATATAGCTGGACTGTTGGCACGCAGTGGCGTGCGGGTCTCACTCAGGATTGGAGTTCCGTCAGTGCCGCCGCGTGATACGGTAGCTATCGAAGTTATTGCCCTTAAATCCCGCACCGCACCAGTGTCAGAAGCCGTGTCAGAAACCCGTGCCGCTCTCAGATGGCTGCAGGCCGCCGGAGCGCAAAGGTTCTTTTGGAAATACTGTTCGACTTTCGATAGCACGGCAAAAGGTAACATCGGCCCAGTGGCCGAGGCGCTGATGGAAGATCTAGGCACTGATCAAATAATCTACTGCCCGGCGTTCCCCGAAAACGGGCGATCGATCTTTATGGGGAACCTCTTTGTCGGTCGACAGCCTCTGGCCGAAAGCCCAATGAGGAGTCATCCACTCACGCCGATGCGTGACAGTAATCTGATACGACTTCTCGAACCTCAGGTGACGCGGCCTGTGGGGTTAGTAGACCATTTTACTGTGGCGCGTGGGCCAGAAGCGTTGCGTACGGAACTGGGGGCCTTAAGGGATCAAGGCGTGGCCCATGTGGTTGTTGATGCTGTGGCCAATTCTGACCTTGTAGTGATCGCCGAGGCATGCCGCGACATGCCGTTGATGACAGGAGGCAGCGCGGTGGCGATGCCGCTCCCCGGGCTCTATCTTGCGGATGGCACACTTTCGGCAGATGCCTTCAAGCAAAAGGCGCCTAGGCTAGCGGTCAAAACCATTGTGCTGTCGGGCAGCTGCTCAGAGATGACGAACATGCAGGTGAACGACTATACGCACCGAGGGGCACCGGCCTACAGGCTTGATCCTTTAGAACTTACCAAAAGTGGACCGCAGACGGCGATTGATTGGTTATCGCAACAGGAATTGATCCGGGCCCCGATCCTCTATGCGACAACTGATCGGGCAAGTGTGAAGGTAGCCCAGGACATGCTGGGCGTGGCACAAGCTGGCGAAATCGTTGAACAGGCACTGGCTGCCTGCGCAGTGGCCGCGCGTGATGCCGGTGCACGGCGTTTTATAGTTGCGGGTGGCGAAACTTCAGGTGCCGTAACTAAGGCACTTGAAATCAACCAACTTGACATCGGGGCCGAGATTGCGCCGGGCGTACCTTGGACATTCTGTCATTCTAGAAGGCATCAGATCGCCTTGGCCTTGAAATCGGGAAACTTCGGAACCGAGTCCTTCTTTTCGGATGCCCAAGCTAAACTGGAGACCGCATGAGCGAAAACACCAAACTACGCGAACAGATATGCCTCTTGGCAAAATCCATGTTCGACCGCGGCCTGACGGGCGGAAGCACTGGAAATATATCGGCCCGAACGTCCGACGGCGGATTATTCGTGAGTCCGACCGGCACCAGCTTTGGTAGCCTCGATCCCGGCCGTCTTAGCCATTTAGATGCGCAAGGTACTCTGATTGGCGGTGACAAACCGACCAAGGAAATGCCTCTGCACAGTGCGTTTTATGACACACGCAGTACTGCAGGAGCAGTTGTACATTTGCATTCCTGTCATTCCGTGGCTCTGTCGTTGATGCCGGATATAAACGAAGATAATTTTCTACCGCCGCTGACGCCCTACGGGATCATTAAACTGGGCAAGGTGAAATTGCTGCCTTTCTTCTTGCCAGGTGATCCAGCGATGGGAGAGGCAGTACGTGGGCTGGCCGGAAAACGGTCGGCGGTCATGCTTGCCAACCATGGGCCAGTGGTTGCGGGCAAGGATGTCGAGGCCGCCTGCAGTGCAATCGAAGAACTTGAAGACACCGCACGTCTGGCGATGATGACACGCGGAATGAACCCACGCACTCTAACAACCACTGATGTTCATGCCCTCGTGATGAAATTTAATGTGGAGTGGGATGTTTGAAATTCTCTGCCAACCTTGGATTTCTATGGAACGACCGTCTGCTCCCAGATGCAATCCGAGCAGCCAAAGCGGCAGGCTTTGATGCAGTGGAATGCCATTGGCCTTATGAAGTACATGCCGAGGACGTGAAAACTGCGCTCGAAGAAACCTGCATGACGATGTTGGGCCTTAACACAAGGCGCGGCAAAGTTGAGGCCGGCGACAACGGTCTGTCCGCAATTCCCGGGCGCGAGGTCGAGGCTCGTGCAGCGATTGATGAGGCCTTGACCTATGCGCGTGCAATCGCCGCGCCAAACATCCATGTCATGGCCGGGTTCGCCAACGGGGGCGAAGCGCACAGAACCTTTGTGACAAACCTGAAATATGCCTGCGAACGGGCCACATTACACGGCATCACCATCCTGATCGAACCGCTGAACAAATATGACGCACCGGGGTATTTCCTCACGAGGACTGAACAGGCGTTAGAGGTGATGGACATGGTTGGTGCCGCCAACCTGAAGTTAATGTTCGACTGTTATCATGTCCAGTTGATGGAAGGAGATCTAACCCACCGGATCGAAGCGTTGATGCCTCGGATCGGCCACATCCAGTTTGCATCTGTACCGGACCGGGGCCCCCCAGATCACGGAGAAGTGGCCTATAAACATATCTTCGAAACCATAGAGAGGCTCAGCTACGCAGGGCCTCTTGGAGCCGAGTACAAACCGCTTGGAGACACTGACGATACGCTTGGATGGCTAAGCAAACTGCGGTGACCAGCCGACTGCCAACACCCATTTCCAGACGACAAAGAGCAAATACATTGCTTCTATTTTTGTGACCTCATCTTACTAAAAATATTTCTAATAAATGTATTCATCATGCATAGGAAGAAACGCCCTACCATGGCGCCACGGCTCCATGGTAGGGACAGATACGCGTCTTCCAGTTACACCCCATGACCGATATGACAGGAATCCGAGATGTTTTTTGCCCCGTGCCGTCGGGGTCCTGTGAATATTCAAATTGCGACAAGGCCATATATGTCATATCGCCATGGTATGGCGTGCGGGTCGAACGGGACCCCCAGGTATATATCCCCCTGCGAGACGATCGATACAGATAATGCCGTGATCATGGATGTTGAGGCCACGCGGTCCGTTCGCCAATCCGAGGTCGGGGCAGTCAAAACCATGATTGACCGAGTGCAAAAGGTGCACGATCTTATGCCCGAACGCCTCATCGCCGGTACAACCTATGGTTCAGGCCCGATGTTGGATTGGTTGGTCGAGCTACTAATAAAAAAGGTTGGCACGCAAAAATAATGCGTGCCAACCGATAGAACGAGCTCCGAGTAGAATTCTCGTCTAGTAAGGCGCCAGGTAACTCTGGGAGGAGCGAGTCTGGTACCGTCTAATCCCGCGCCTACACCAGCGCGGTATTTCGTTTTTTAGAGACCATCATATTCGTAGGTAATTAACATACGGGCATGGTCCCTTATGTCCTTGCGCAGCACGCCTATGTGTTCAAGTTGCTCATCAGAGTAAGCAGTCAACGCGGACGCCATCCGACCAATCCGCATAGCCAACATGATACGAGTTGTCGCCTCTGAGATTTTTTGGGCCAGCGACCCTATGCATGCTTTGGTTGCTGTCAAAACTTCATTCAAATGAATTCCGATAGATGCGCCGCTTAAAACGTTTCCAGATTGTTTCATTTGGCGCCTACTTTCATGGCTTCTTCTTTCGCCAATTTAGCTATGTTCGACCTTGAGGTACCCATATCTGCTAGATCGCGATCTGAAAGTGCGGACAACTTTTTATACGTTTCCTTATATCGCGCCCTACGCTGCTGATAGATCGTTTCAGCATCCTTTAATGCAACCCACCACACACGAAGATGGTTGAAAGCTGTAATTGACAATTGGTTACTTTGTGAAATTGCTTTTAACATTTGTTTGCCGCTCTCGTGATTGTAATAGTTATTCTGTGCTTCGAAATAATATTTAGCGCTAACGGTGACAGCTCTCAATGGGTCGAATACGCATAGGGGCTTTTCCAAATTCGCATAGGTTGGAGCGCTAAATTTAGTATAGTGTGTGCACATGGATATTTCGTCTCAATTGCTTTTGTTCGTAAAGGTTGTAGACTTGGGCAGCTTCTCCGCTGTCTCGAGATCAAGTGGCCAAACTCCATCGGCTGTCAGCAAACAAATTAGTCAACTAGAAGATCATGTTGGACGGCGCTTGTTGCACCGTACACGGACTGGGGTTGTAGTCAGCGAAGATGGAGCAGAATTTTATAAGAAATGCTGCGCAGTTGCAGAAAAATACCAAGAAGCAACGGATCACATAACCAATTTTGATCCTGAGCCTAATGGCTTGTTGCGCATTGCATCAAGTGTAGCGTTTGGTAAGTTTCAGCTCATCGCAGCCTTACCAGACTTTCTGGCAAAACATCCGAAAATCACAGTATCACTCGAACTTACAGATCGCCACGTCGACATCGAAGAAGAACAATTTGATATAGCGATTAGTTTTGCTGAACAACTGACCAATCCTAACATGATAGCCCGTAAGATTATGCGTAACGAACGTGTTTTGTGCGCTTCACCCGATTTTATCTCGCAACACGGCATGCCAGGGTCATTTCAAAATTTGGAACAGTTCAATTGGCATTGTCAGATTAAACCTAAGGGGCGGCACAATCATGCTCAAGAGGTTTAACTTGCCCCTGTCTTTAATCCGATATAACTACGTCGCACCTCGGGGGGCCTAACAAGGCTGAGATGCGTAATGCGGACCCGTAGAACCTGAACCGGTTAAGACCGGCGGAGGGAAGGTTTAGCATTCACGCTATCCCCCAATCCGCCAGTTGCATTTGGAGGATACGATGCTAAAAACCACTTATCTACCAGCTGTTGCGGGACTTGCCCTTTGTGCCACAGGTGCATCGGCCGAGACCCCAGTGCTGCAAGTTATGACATACGACAGTTTTGTTACAGAATGGGGCCCAGGCCCTGCGATTGAGACTGCTTTTGAAGCAGAATGTGCCTGCGATCTGCAGTTTGTGGGTGCTGGCGACGGTGCTGCACTGCTTGCACGTTTACAGTTGGAAGGGCCACAAACTGATGCGGATGTTGTCTTGGGTTTGGATACAAACCTGATAGTAGCAGCGCGAAAAACAGGGCTTTTTGCCCCACACGGCGTGGATGCAGAACTCAGCTTACCCGTTGCATGGGCTGATGCTGAATTTCTACCCTTCGATTGGGGTTATTTTGCCTTTGTTGGCAATAAGGGTGCTGCTGCACCAACATCATTGCGGTCCTTAGCTGATAGCGATATCAAAATCGTTATCCAAGATCCGCGCTCATCCACCCCTGGTTTGGGGTTACTGATGTGGGTCAAGACGGCCTATGATGATCAAGCGGCTGGCCTTTGGGCTGATCTGGCTGACAACATTGTCACCGTCACTCCGGGCTGGTCCGAGGCATACGGCATGTTCCTTGAAGGTGAAGCTGATGCAGTTCTGTCCTACACGACATCCCCAGCTTATCATTTGATTGCCGAAGAAGACGATAGTAAGACAGCATGGGGCTTCGACGAAGGTCACTACATGCAGGTTGAAGTTGCAGGTAAAGTTGCAGGCACAGATCAGTCCGAACTGGCAGACAAATTCATGGCTTTTATGCTCTCTGATGCGTTCCAAGGGGTGATCCCGACGACAAATTGGATGTATCCTTCGGTAACACCTGACAGTGGCTTGCCTGCGGGTTTTGAAACGCTTCATACACCTGCAACGGCTCTGCTGTTGTCGCCTACAGATGCAGCTAATATGCGTGACGTAGCGCTGGACGAATGGCGCACAGCCCTATCCAAATAATCTCCCGTTGGCCCAGTGCTGCTGCGGCAGCACTGGTGCTAATGTTGTCTCTCGGGACGCTGGGTGCAGTTGCGTGGCGTGCTGAATGGGGCAGCGGTTTAGCCTCATCTGATTGGGCGGCAATTCGGTTTACCATCCTTCAAGCATTTCTCTCTGCTGTTATCAGCGTTATTGTGGCGATCCCTGTTGCGCGCGCACTTGCGCGTCGTCGCTTTGTCGGGCGGCAGGTGTTGATCACACTGCTAGGGGCACCTTTCTTATTGCCAGTAATTGTTGCAGTCTTAGGTCTGCTGGCTGTGTTTGGTCGAGGGGGTATTTTTAATGACGGCCTGGCAATACTTGGCTTTGAACCTATTTCAATCTTTGGAATACATGGTGTTATTTTAGCACATGTTTTCTTTAACTTACCGCTTGCTATCCGTTTTATACTGCAAGGTTGGCTCAGCATTCCAGCCGAGCGGTTTCGGTTGGCTGCTACACTGAACGTACCTATTGGACGATTGCTGGAATGGCCGATGTTGCGTGCTGTGGTGCCGAGCACGTTCCTTGTTGTCTTCCTAATTTGCCTAACAAGCTTTGCTGTAGCACTCACAATGGGTGGCGGCCCACGTGCAACAACGGTGGAGTTGGCAATCTATCAGGCACTACGATTTGATTTTGATCTCGGTCGTGCGGCTTTGTTGGCCTGCATCCAATTTGCGCTTTGCATTGGCGCTGCCCTTCTGGCTTGGCGCGCCACAGGAAATGACCCTATGGGCTCTGGCTTGGATCGTATCGTCCAACGCTGGGATCTGGGGAGGTCAACCGTTGATTATGGGATGATCGGGATAGCAGCATTGTTCTTGCTGGTGCCATTGGGGATGGTGGTGATTAATGGCCTTCCTGGAATGTTCGATTTGCCAGAAACAATTTGGATGGCTGCATTGCGGTCGGTCTTAGTGGCTTTGGGATCTGCATCGCTGTGTATCATTATGTCGTTGGCGCTAGCCCTACGCGGTGGCGCCTTAGTTGCAGTGATTGGCGTGTTACCGTTGGCGGCATCGGGCCTTGTGGTCGGCACGGGTGCATTCCTACTGGTGTTCCCGTTCGTCCGTCCATCAGATGTAGCACTGATCATTACGATGTTGGTGAACGCAACACTGGCCTTGCCATTCGCACTACGATCAATTGCCCCAGCTGTTGCACAGGTATCGGCCGATTATGGTCGCTTGGCCACATCTCTTGATATGCGCGGGTGGACTTGGGTGCGCTTAATTGTGCTATCACGTATCCGCCGCCCGCTGGGCTTCGCCGCAGGTATAGCGGTTGCGTTGTCCATGGGTGATTTGGGTGTTATCGCATTGTTTGCGGGACAAGCAGAAGAAACACTACCGCTGGCAATGTACCGGCTAATGGGTTCATACCAGATGGATGCCGCGGCCAGTGCCGCATTGGTTCTCTTAACTATCAGTCTGCTGCTGTTCTGGATTTGTGATCAAGGAGGTCGCACCGATGCTGACATGTAAAGGTTTGGAATTGCGACAGGGATCGTTTTCGCTGACGGCGGATGTGACGTTCGATAGCGGTCAGATTATCGCATTGATTGGCCCTTCGGGGGCGGGAAAGTCCACACTACTCGCTGCCATCGCAGGCTTCCTGAAACCTGTAGCGGGCCAAATCTCATGGGGCACTCAGGATTTAACGGATTTACCACCAGGTGCGCGTCCAATGAGTATGTTGTTTCAGGATAACAACCTGTTTCCGCATTTGACAGCTGCGCAGAATGTTGGTCTAGGTTTGCGACCTGATCTGCGCCTATCGAAAGATGAACAGAAAACGGTGGAGGCCGCGTTGACGGACGTGGGATTAGAAGGTTTAGGTCTACGTAAGCCAAGCGCATTATCTGGCGGACAACAAAGTCGTGTTGCTCTGGCACGTGTATTGATCGCAGGCCACCCTTTGGTCTTGCTGGACGAACCTTTTTCCACGCTTGGCCCCGCGCTAAAAGATGAGATGCTGGTTTTGGTAAAAGACAAACTTATCGCGACAGATAAGACTGTACTAATGGTGACCCATGATCCTGCGGATGCCAGACGGATTGCGGATCAGGCTGCACTTGTTGCTGATGGTTTTGTGGCAGCACCGGTCAAAACAGATGTTCTTTTGGACAATCCCCCATCAGCCTTGGCCGCCTATCTGGGCACTGTCAGAATAAGCTGATTTGCTATGACAAACAGCAGTTTTGGGTTAATTTCGAGTAATAAGTGGTTGGTTATTTGCCAAGGATTATAACAAGCAGTCTAAATCTGTAATTATATTCGAGAAATTAAGATCCCAACTCCATTTAATCTAACAATGTCTTTAGTTGATTTGCGGCGAATGTACTTGATGCGAATGGCCGCTTTGTGGGAATCAACTTATAAACTGGAATTTATAGCGAACGTCTGCTTTCCTAAAAGATTAAAGTGTTGCGCTCACCAGTTGAAACCACCGCCCATAGTTATCAAGTCAGCTAACGGCACATGAGTTCATGTTACTGCGGCACAACTTCTCCAAAGCAGCCATTGGTACGTTATGCAGCTACCACGCGCAGATATATTACCACTTTAATCACGAGAGACATTTGGAAACCAGACACTCCATCAAGCAATAACGTGCAACTGCTCTCACGGAGTGGTTCAATTTCTGTGTAACATGATGTTGAACCTGACGTGCCTTTTGAGGTGTGCTCAAGTTTGTCTGACAACACCCTTGCGGCGTCCGCATTGACGCATATGTCCATTTTGTTAAAATGCGGTACAACAAAGTGGTATTGGAATATGAAAATTAAGGAAATTCGCATTCATCCAAGATTGATTGCCCTTAAGGCAAAATCAATGAAGCACAGCACCAGTTGGATGTAAAAGGGCATTTAGTTGCAGAACATAAAGCCATCTTAGGTGAAATCCGCGAGCGCTATGAAACTCTGAATAATAAAGTGATAAATGAAGTAAAAAATGCCGAATAACACGGACGCCACGTCACTGATCTCGAGAAAAATATAAGGCTTTGGTTGGATGGTCTTGGTAAGATAATATGATTACATAAATGAAAGCTTTACACAACAAAACAAGAAGAACAAAGTATTAGAATATAACTTACTAGAATAGGATTATTTTTTTAATGAGAATACTATTAGCAGATGATCACGATCTTGTTCGAGAAACTCTTTCCGCTTATTTAGAAAAAGAAGACGGATTTACTGTCGCACAGGCAAATGACCTTGCGCAAACAAAACGCGCTATGGAGACTCATGAACCTTTCGATCTAATACTTCTTGATTATGAAATGCCAGGTATGAATGGTTTAGATGGGCTTCTAAGCATAATGAAAACTGCAGGTCGTAAACCAGTTGCGCTGATTTCAGGGACCGCAAACAAAAGTATTGCTGAAAAAGCATTGGAATTAGGTGCTGCAGGGTTTTTACCTAAATCTATGGCAGCCTCATCATTGATTAATGCCGTGAAATTTATGGCTATGGGTGAGAAATATGCACCTTTGGACTTTATGACCAGTGAAGATGAGGTACCGGATCACCCTCTTAGACAGCAACTTAGCGAAAGAGAGTTGCAGGTTTTATCTGGCTTATGCCAAGGACTAGCAAATAAGGAAATTGCACGTGAAATTGACTTAAAAGAAGTGACAGTCAAACTTCACGTTAAAACCTTATGCCGAAAATTGGATGCAAAAAATCGCACACACGCAGCAATGATTGCAAAGGACGCTGGTCTATTTTGACCACCGCCATTATTGAGATTATATCAATAGACCATCAGTCACTTCATCGATAAAAACGGCACCTATTTCATAACTATCCGCCAATGTAATATAACTGTTTCCAATGGTTATAGTTAGACTGTTATCAACATTTTGAGTTACATTTTGGGTAATCCAATCTGTATCGGCTTGCCCAATACTGGCAAGATTTAACAACCGCAAATCAAGCCTGTCTTGTTCGCCACCACTGCGCCGAAAATCACTGATCTCATCGTGATACCCGCCCAAGTCGTCCGATCTAAATACAAACTGATCAGATCCAGAACCGCCGTTGATGATATCGTTTCCTGCGCCAGAAAATATCTTATCATTGTTGGCACCACCAAAGATCACATCATCGCCAGTACCAGCATTTATATAATCTTTACCATCATCACCACTGATCGTGTCATTTCCTGATCCACCATACAGTTTATCCTTACCATCATCACCTTGAAGGTCATCATGCCCGGTGCCGCCTTTTAAAACGTCATTTCCATCGCCACCAGAAAGCGCATCATCTCCCGAACCGCCATTCAGGCTATCCGCGTCAGTCCCGCCAATTAACGCATCATTCCCAGAGCCACCAAATAAATCATTCAATCCAGCGATATCCGTAAGCGTATCATTATTGGAACCGCCCTCTAATCGGTCATTACCATAACCACCGAACAACTGATCATTACCAACGCCACCGAACAAGAAATCATCGCCAAGACCGCCATTGAGGATATCCACACCAGCACCGCCTTGAAGGTTGTCATCATCAGACCCACCGTCAAGCATATCGTCCCCCGAACCACCAACCAGCGTGTCGTTCCCAGAATCGCCGTATATTTGATCATCTTGGCCACCACCATTCAGTTGGTCTTGGCCTTCGCCACCATGCAGGGTGTCATTACCCGTACCACCAGAAAGATCATCCTCTCCAGAACCACCATCTAGATAATCATGCCCTGCAGAACCATCCAGTAAATCATCACCAATGCCGCCATAAATTCGATCATCATCTTCTGGAAGTATATTTCCAAATTGATCATATCTAACGCCATCGTCATCATAAATAGAAACCAAACCATTATATTGCCAATTTGGACCAGCTCCGCCATAAAGCGCATCCTCGCCTGTTCCGCCAGATAAAGTGTCTCCATCAGATGATCCAACAATCTGATCGTTCCCTAGGCCACCATATGCATCATCATGCCCAGCGCCGGCATTGATTTGGTCATCGTAACTGTTGTCCGCTTGTGCTGTTGATACCAATTCAGGGGAACGGATCAGAACGCTTGCGGAAACATCAACTTCGTTGAAAGGATCAGCAGAGCGAGGGTCAATCGCGCCATCATTAGATGATGACCTTGGAGCATCAGAAACAAGTTCCAAGTAACCCGTACCAGTGGCCGCATCTTGGTGCACAGTATAAATACCCCCAGAGGTGCCCGTATCTGAATTCAAATCGTGATCACCATTGTTGCCTCCAACATATAGATTGCCATCACCATCTATCATTGCGGCCCCATATGCCGTATTGGCCATGCCATTTTGCAACTCCCCGTCAACCATAGTGCCTGTAAGCTCAATAATTGAGAAGATGGGTTCCCCTCCTGACGCAACTGCGGACACATCGATACTCATAAGTTTGCCATTTCCACCATCTTGATTTGGTGAGACAACGCCAAAGAACATCTGACTCTGAGCATCATATGATACATCCCACACGCGGTCCGTAATCATGCTGGATGGAAACTTAAATGTGGTCGAAACTGGATTACCATACGTATCTAAAGTTCCCACATCGATCATAGTCACGCGATCCATACTGGAATGAAAAGCCCATAGGTTTCCACTATCATCGAAATCACCAGTCCATGACGCATATGGGGTTTCACCGATACGGTAACTGTTACCACTTGCATCCATCATGACTAAGTCAGTTCTGGACACTTGATTTCCCAAAGCATCCACCCCGTTACCAACGGCAATACCATAAATCATGTCGTCTTCTTGATTAAAGCCTACCGCATTGATCACCACAGAAGCTACATTTCCCGCGGCCGTATAAGTTTCAGTAATCGGATCAAAGACGTGTAACGCACCATTCAACACTTGGTAGATACCAGTTTGACCTGGGGCAAAAGCATTTACATTCACCGTTTCAGTGCCGACCTGCATATCAGTCTCATAATAGAAAATTGGTGCGTCTGTTTGAATGTTAAGAGGGTCGTCCTGAGTTGACTCTATCGAACGAAAGGTTAGTTGCCCTTCCCCACCCGTTCCTGAAAAGGAAATTGCATGAGGATCAAATGTAGCACTATTCGTATCAAAACTATCGATAACAATGCCATTCCAAAGCACTTCTACAGCTCCTGACAATGTGGAAGACCCATAGTTTGCAGCTATCTCAAAATTGACTGTGTAGTCTGCGCCAGCCTCTGTTATCACCGATTGGCTCATCGAGGTGTAGCCGTTCGCTTCTTCTTGAACAGTCCAAGCGCCTGTAGCCCCGAATTGCGCAAAACTAGTGGCGCCCTCAGTACCTGTTAACAGGTTCTGTTCAACGTAATCCCCATAGATTATATCGTCGCCATCGTTTGCGTTAATAATATCGTCGCCGGCAAGTGCGATGATTGTTTCTGCAACATTGGTACCGTCGATTGTTTCGTGAACATCGGTACCAATGATTGAAGGTGTTTCTTCTACCATAATCTTTTCCTTGTTAAGTCATTTTGATTTCTTACCAGCCAATGCCAGCATAGTTTTCTAATTGAGGAAGATCGTCGAACAAGCGAACAACATCGATTACTGGCGTGTTGCCTGCAGCTTGAGCTGCACTTTGATAAACATCGTTTTTATGCGTCACGATCAATGCGTCGGATTGTGCGATCACATCTTTGATATCGTCTCGCAGCATTATTGGCAGGTCTTTTGCAAGCGCCTGCAAGCCAGGGCTGCCATGGCGTACATAAGCGAGTTGGCCAGCCAAAGGTGTGTCTTCGGTGATAGCCATGTCATGGATTGTGATTTCAATGCCATCCGCATTTAAAGCAGCAATAACCTCTAGTATTGGGCTTTCGCGTAGATCATCCGTGCCCGGTTTGAATGCCAGACCAAGAATACCAATTTTACGCGCGCCAGTTTCTTTTGCCATCCTTATAGCTTCAGATATTTGCGTCTTATTTGACTTGCCAAGGCTGTTAATCAACGGTAAATCAATGCCCAGATCTTGAGCAATATGCGTTACCGCGCGCACTTCTTTTGGCAAACATGAACCGCCAAAAGCAAAGCCAGGCTTCAGGTAATATGGCGATAAGTTTAACTTCGTATCTTGCACGAAAACGTCCATGACTGCGTGACTGTCAACGCCAAGGGGTTTGCATAATCTTCCTACCTCATTTGCAAAACAAACCTTTGTAGCGTGCCATACGTTATCAACGTATTTTACCATTTCCGCAGTTTCAACAGAGGTGATGATAGGGGTTTCATCAACAGCATCGTAGATACGGGATAAAATACGTGCGGACTTAAGATCATCAGCACCAATAACTGTTTTGGGAGGTGCATAAAAATCCTCAACGGCTACGCCTTCGCGCAAGAATTCGGGATTAAAGCAAACGCCGAAATCGACCCCTGCTTTCAATCCAGAGACTTCCTCAATAATCGGAGCCATAAAGCCCATAGTGACACCTGGAGGGATAGAGCATCGCATCACGACTACATGAAAGTCATTTTTAAGTTTTAAACCTTCGCCAATTGAACGGGCGGCAGCATCAATATACGAATAATCACACCCACCATCTTCAGCTGTTGGTGTGCCTACCGATACAAACGTAACATCCGTATCAATAACGGCTTGTGTCAGGTCATTCGTTGCAGAAACTAAGCCTTCAATAATACCTTCGTGCAACAATTTACCTAGGTCTTTTTCATGAATAGGTGAAACACCATTGGCGATGCAATCCACCTTATTCATATCAATATCGACACCTACAACACGATGCCCAAGACTGGAGAGGCATGCGGTTGAAACCGCCCCAACATAACCCAAGCCAACAATACTTATGGAAGGTTTCTCGTCAATAACACGCAAATTTTGCGCGGTTGTATACATTGCTTGGTTAGTTGGGTTATCAAACATTTTTCGTATCCTTCATTTCCGTTAAGATGAAGCTAACTGTTTGTTTTAAATTATTCTTTGTCTGGGTTGTATAGTTTTAAGATACTTTGACTAACCTAACTATCCTTTAGGTTAGTCGTCCCTACACATTAGAAAACATAAAAAAGAAACGGCCCCGAAGGGCCGTTGAAGTTGTGTGAGAGTGTATGTTCTTTTTATTGTTATGCTGCTTTATCTCGGGCGTAGATATCTTCGTACCTCACAATATCATCTTCGCCTAAGTATGCGCCCGTTTGCACTTCGATCAGATGCAATGGAACTTTCCCTGGGTTCTGCATTCGGTGGATAGCACCCAATGGAATATAGATAGATTCATTTTCTGAAACGAGTTTCACATCCTCATTCACGGTGACATATGCCGAGCCTTGAACAACAATCCAATGTTCAGATCTGTGGACATGGCTTTGTAATGAAAGTGCTGCGTCGGGATGAACGACTATGCGTTTAACTTGGAAACGTTCACCTAGTGACAGCGTTTCAAAATAGCCCCATGGACGATGATCACGTGGGAACGATTCTGCTTGCTTTGCCTTCTTAGCTTTCAGTTTTTGAACAGCCAGTTTCACATTTTCTGATTGACTGATATCGGCTACTAGAACGGCATCGCCCATAGCAATAGCAACGATATTTTTAAGCCCCATTCCAACCAATTCTACACCATCTATTTCCGAACGTAGTAATGTATTCTTGCAATCGATCGCTGTTGTTGATCCATTTTCAACAACGCCATTTTCATCCGCATCACCCTCTTCCCAAACAGAGCCCCAACTTCCCATATCGCTCCAACCACAATCTATAGGCACAACAGATAGTGTTTCGCATAGTTCCATTACTGCATAATCTATAGAAACATCTTCTGCTGATTTATAAGCCTCTTCTTCTAAACGGAAAAAACCTAGGTCTTTGGTGCCAAATGATACAGCACGTCGGCAAGGTACTGTTAATTTAGGAGCTAATACTTCAAATGCTTCTAAAATATCGGCTACTTTAAACATGAAGATACCCGCATTCCAAAGATAGCGACCAGATCTCAGGTATTCTTCAGCAGCCAACGCATTTGGCTTTTCAATAAAAGCGCTTAAAGGCAATGCTGACGCGTGTTCATAGATGATTTCATCAGCAACTTCTAAGTAGCCGTAACCCGTTTCGGCTCGTGTTGGTTTCACACCGAAAGTAACTAGCTTGCCCGCTTCAGCTGCAGAACAGGCAGTCTCAAGTGTAGTTCTAAAAGCCTCTTCATTCTTGATTATGTGATCTGAAGGCATTACCAACATGATTGCATCAGGTTGTTTTTCCAACTTAAGTGCTGCAGATAAAATAGCGGGTGCCGTATTACGACTTTCTGGTTCTATAATAATAGTAGGCTCCGTAACACCAATATTTACTGCCTGTTCTTGTACAGTAAAACGGTAATCCGAATTCGTCATCAGAATTGGATCTTCAAATTCTGCGCCTTGAATACGTTTCAATGTTAGCTGGAATAGGCTTGTATCGCCAGATAAGTTCGTGAATTGTTTTGGATAACTTTTACGTGACAATGGCCACAAGCGTGTACCACTACCGCCGCATAGTATTACTGGGTAAATCATTTTATTTCTCCTTACACTTCTCAATTTGTAAATTTTTTATAAATGACGTTGTGAAAGAGTGATGCAGTGCAAGAGAACAGTATTTAACTCAACGGATCATGGCGTATATCCCAAAGTATATTTCGGATTTATATTTTATAAGATTACTGGCATCGGCAGTAGGTCAATATAGATGGCGAGACCTATTACAAAAGCACAAACTGTTGTTATCATTTGAATTTTAGCCATACAGTTTTGAACGCTTTCGATCAGACCCGTCTCGTCACCTGCTGATTGATTGCCACGGTTTGACCATTTCTGTTTGCTTAAATGAAAGATCATAAACACTTTCACACACGCATTAATGATCTGGTTAAAGTATAAAATGAATGGCCAACTTAAGTCAGTACTGCGAGCATAACGGAATAGGAATAGGCATAGGATAGTACGCGATAAAACAATCCAGATTAGGCAATGAAGTAAATACGTAGGATAAATAAACAAGGTTAAGAGGGCGAGTGTTGGGCTGACTAACATCGTCCACATTGCGATTCTCTGATCGACGATGCACCACCAAATAAATGGTTTTACTTGTCGTGGGCCAAGCGCAATGGCACGCGACCCATTACGCAACATATTTCCAGACCAACGGCGGAAGTTTTGTATCATTCGCCCTGTGCCAGAACCCTCGATTTGTTCAATGGTGTAAACACAAGCATCAGGTACATAAGTCATTTTTGCACTGCGGGTTAGTAGATGATACCAAGTGCTTTTATCATCACCAGAGAGAAATCGAAAACGGCCCCATAACCAATGATCCAAATGGTCTGCCTCGACCGTGCGGATAAATTTTTCATCCACGATATGTTGAGCTCGAAAAATGCTCATCCGTCCAGTTAGAGTTAAGACTTTATCCGATAGAGCATGGCTTTGCATTGCCAAACGTCTTTGCGCAAACCGCATAGACAGCCAACTTTGTATCCATTTCGGCCCATAACAAATCACTTCTTCATTTGTCGTTAAAGCTTGCAATTCAGTGTCAGATCCAAACATGGAGCAGATTTTTTCTAAAACATCGTTTCCATATACTGCATCACCATCCATAAAGATGACCAAATCGTCTGGGTCAATAATAGACCGGTTCATGGCGCGTAATATCATCCCGATCGCCATGCGTTTACCAGGTTGGTTTTGACGTAGAAAAACCAAATCAGCATCTAGGTCTGCAGCATGGGTGCGCACAAAATCGGCGATGATTTCTTCGTCATAACTTGATCCAGTACCAACCCATAACGTTGTTGCAATACCTTCCCGCCTAATCTGGCTTATAATAGATCCAATAACACGGCGCGTGATAGCAGGTTCTTCATAATAGGTTGTCATTTGAATATGAAGCCGTCCAGGGCGCCACCCTGCCTGCCATACGGCATCTGCGCGCCTTCGCATCCTCGGCCATTTATAGGTTGAGTAGATTTCGGCACGCACGGCGTGTGTAAACCACCAACCAAACCGCCATAACCCTAATGTACCTAAAATAATAGATACTGATAAAACGTCTGGTTCAAAAAATCCGTTTGGCAAATACACAAGTGCCGCAATCAAAAGTGTGCATAATGCAGAAAATTGAAGCCAGAATTTTAGTGTCCATTTCTTCAGTCCCTTAGGCATCGGGCCCGATAACGCCTCAAGCCATTGGTCTAGATGCTTTTCAAATGCATAGAGTGTGTCAGGTGCCTTCATTATCGCCGCCTCCAATCAAGCCTGATAGAATATTGCGGTGAAGTCGAACGCCAGCAGGTGCATTGTGTCGAAACCACTTACGTGTTTTTTTCAACCCTGCATTATCTGCCTTTATTGTTATGACCATACCAAACTTACCAGGTTGAACCGCATCACTTCCCGCCTGTAAATCAAGTATGGTTCCAGTCACAGATTTCGCTTTACCTCGGAAAGAGTATGAAATTGTTGCGGGCATTCCAATATAAACACTGCTGACCATACGATCATCAAGCCAACCGATAGCCACACGAGGTGTATTTTCTTCGACTGTGATAACAATTTCAGACCTACTGGCAAAACTATCTTGTAAAACAGGAATAGAAGAAACTACGCCGTCTGTGCGTGCGATGATATGCAATTCATCAGCAGCAGCTTTCTTATTGCTCAAATCGCGTTTCCAGCGACGTAAATCTAAATAAAACTCATCCACACGCCTTTGAAGGTCTTGTAAAGTATCATGATAACTTCCAGGCTTTAATATTTCTCCGCCATCAAATCGATTCAATGTATTCCATGCTTTTTGAACATCCATAGGATAATCATCGTACAAATGTTCCGATTGATCCCACGGGGACCAAAGACGGTAAAATGCATCCCAATAAGTCTGCCTGAATTCATCTAACCTTGCCATATGATTATCCAGTTGTGATTGAGCTTGGTTTAAACGCCGTTCAGCAATCCTGATTTCAGTGCGAACTTCATCAACAAGCCCCTCACGGTCAGGATCTTCTAGGCGTATCAAGATATCACCGGAGGAAACATTTTCCCCTTCTTTAACCAATATCTTTTGGATGTAGGCTGACTCTGGTGCCTTGTAGATAACGATTGGCGCAACAAAACGGCCATGATCAAGCTCTAGGTAAGAAAGCCGTTTCCAGACTTGGTTGCCAACAAATCCAAATAAAAATGACGCCAACAGAATGTAAAAAATAACATTCCAAATAATACGTAGTATTCTAGGTTTGGCCTTGGCTAAGCCAGATGCCATTTCACTTTCTGTTTCCCCCATGGGAACAAGGTCCACGGGGGTATCAAGGCTTGTGATCATTTCAGCGCTTGAAACCATCCGCCCTGTTAAAATACCTTTGTAAAACATCGCTAATGTTTCGCGTTGGCGCACAGTTAAATTCGCGAATGTAAATACACCTGCCTCCTCTGTATGTTCAGCATCAATAGGAAATTTTATATCTATACCTTGAAACGGAATAGACAGTTGCAAGCCTTCAGGCAGATCCCCTTCAAATTTATCAAGGATAAAACCAGCCAACGACCAACGGTCAATTGTATATGTCTGCCCGTCCGCTGCATATAAATACAACGGGGCTGTAACCCTAAAAGATAGGTCGGGCATTGGACATTCATGACGAATGTTCATGGGCCGTCTCCTGCATACATTTATATTGGTTTCCCAATATCTCTCACCCCTAGAATGTATGCGAAATGGTGATTATCGTATTGTGTCCAAGAGGTATAATACACAAAAACATGTATAGTTGTTTATCCTAAAGGATAGGTTACTTATTAATCTCTTGAAGGCTTTCTAAAGTTACACCCCAGACTTGAGAGAGGTTTAATAACTCAGCAGATATTGTATTTTGCGCTTCTACTTTAGCGGCGCTTTCCATCGTACGTAATGTTTGTGTCAAACGGTCTGCCCCAAGAATGCCAGAAGACCCTACAGATTTATGTGAAATTGCTGCCAATTTATCAAATTCACGATCCAGAAGGAGTTGGGGGACAGCTTTAATAAGTTCGGATATCTCGGATTGAAATTTGTTTAAAATGTCCGCAAATTGTTCCTCACCAAGTGCGTTCTTAATTTCATCAACAGTTTTTTGATTTAAGAAATGTACATCGCTTTCAACTACCTGAACGGGTTTTTCCATTTCATTCGTGATGAAAAAGCTTTCTATACTATGACCCAAAACATCATGCGATATTGGTTTGCACAGACACGCATTCATTCCAGCAGTAAGGAACGTTTCATGTTCCTTTGATAATGCGTGCGCAGTTAAGCCAATGATTGGTACTGCAGCTGAGATACCTTGAGAATTGCGGATTTTTTGGGTTGCGTCAATTCCGTTCATAATAGGCATACTGACATCCATCAAAATAAGATCGAAATAATATTTATCAGCCATTTCCACTGCTTCCAAGCCATTGGTCGCTTCAGAAATAATAGCACCATCATTTTCCAACATTTCACGCACAATACGTCTGTTTATATCATTGTCCTCTACCAGTAATATCTTGCGCGAGTTAAGGTTTTCGGGATTGTAACTTGAAACTGTTTCAACTTCAGTCACGACAACATTTTTATCCAGTATCAATGGCACACTAACCGTAAATGTCGTACCTTTTCCAACTTTACTTATCACAGATATGTCGCCTCCCATTAAATCGACAATACGCTTACAGATGGCCAATCCTAAACCTGCACCTGGTGCCATGCGATCATAGGACTTATCTTGTGTATAAAACTCTTCGAAGATATGATGAATATCACCGTCGGTAATGCCAATACCTGTATCAGAAACAGAAAATTCTAAATCAGTTTTTGATATCAAGGATGCTGTAACTTCCACTGTACCCTCATTTGTAAACTTAATTGCGTTCCCGATTAAGTTAGATGTAACCTGTCGTAATCGATGTTCATCCATCCAAACGTTTTGATTTGGCATGCTTCCTAGGTTTAAAATCAATCGGTTCTTTTTCGTAGTGGCAGTAGTTTTATTTGTTATGATAACATTTTCAAAGAATAGCTCTAGATCAAAGGACGTAGGCGCTAAATCCATCTTTGCAGCATCAAGCCTTGATACATCCAAAACGTCATTCACATGATGTAAAAGTATATCGCTAGAGTTTTTAGCTAAGGTTAAATATTCGGTTTGCTTTTTCGATAGTTTTGTCTCTTGAAGCAATTCAATTGTTCCAAATAACCCGTTCAATGGCGTTCGCATTTCATGGCTCATAACGGCCAAAAAATTAGACTTTGCTTTGTCAGATTCTAAAGCTTTATCACGTACAATACGTAACTCTTCTTCAGCGGCAAGGCGTTCTGTAATATCCCTGATATACGCCACAAAAATAGAACCATTTTCATCTTCGGCATGTCCAATTGCAATCTCGATTTGAAATTCTTCGCCAGATTTACGCAAAGCCGTAATTTCGATGCGACCTTGACCAACCAATTTTGCAGATTTTGTTTCATTAAACCGTTTCATACCTACATGGTGGGCATCACGATATTGTTTTGGGATGATGAAGTCGGCAATTTCATGCCCGACAATCTCGCTAGCAGAGTAGCCAAAAACCGTTTCAGCAGCCTCATTGAATTCTGTAATCTCGCCCCTTGCATTTGCAACAATAATTGCATCAAGGGATGTATCAAAACTGGACTTTAAGCGAATACTTGCGCGTTCAATTGCGCCTGATACCTGTTCGGATTTTTTATGTTGGTGAAATAGAAAATATGAAAACAGCACCAAGAAAGCAATCAATGTTGCCGATACAATCGCGGCAATAAGCAACAGTTTTGAAAAACGAGCGCGCTCTACATCGGTATCGATTGCACGCAAACGAATACCAGTTAATGCGATGTCATGCGCTACGTTTCGTACTTTACGTAATTCCGTTTCTAAGGCAGGTATATTGCTGAGCAATAGATCGTCAGATGCATCGATAAATTTTACTAATTTATTAATGCATAATTCTAACATTTTAAGATGCTTAGAGAACTTTTTATCTTGGCGCATTTCTGCAAAAACGTTACTTTGGCGCATTAGGGATACACGGCTGTAAAGATTGTTAAATCGACGTCTAACCTCTTTAAATTGCGATTTATCCTGCCCAACTAATGATGCCGCATCAGATAGTAAAAGAACTTCGACTTCGACTTGGGAAAGCGTCCAGAATAAGTTATCGTTCGGCGCCTCTCTTAGATCTACTAAACGTGTCGTAATATTATAAAAAAGACCCGCTAAAACTAGCAAGCCAATTATGATTAAACTTAATGGCAACACACGGCCAAATATAGCGTGTTTGGCGTTCATGTCCGCGGCTTCCATTCTATTGCTACTGAACAGATGTTAGGCGGTCTAATTGCCAAATGGAACGGGAATAAATCACTTCAGTACGATATTTTGCATCCTGGTCATACGGGTATACGACCCATAAGGGTCCTTTTTCCCTTACAGACATTATTTCACCATCAATATGGTATGCGACCATTGGCGCATCTACATCTCCCATGCCCGCAGGAATATCCACTTTATAATCATTCAAAGTGATTGCATGGATAAGCGTACCTGAAGCTCCAGCGTAGTCTAAGATTTCTTTCAAATTCACACCTGTAAATTCTACTGCTTTTTCTAGCCAAATCGTATTTGTTTTGAATGTTGTAACGGGCATTTCTTGCAACATTGCCAAATCCAATTCTAAACGCCCATCATCAGTGTTTGTATTCGTGATTTCGCCTGAAAGCCTTAATATGATATCACCAACTGGACGTGGTACTTCATCGGCAAAGGCTGTTAACCCACTAAAGATCGATAATATTGCGACGCATAGAATATTCTTAAAAAGTAACATGGAAACCATCTCTCACTTGGTTTGGGTGCCTTAATATATAGCATTCACTAACGAATATTATAATTGCGGAGCCGTATAGGCGACTATACCAAAGTATAGCCGCCCTATCCTAAAGGTTTGGTGGCTTTAATATAATAGGCTCGCGGATAGGCTTTGATTGGCCTTAACACCTTTCAATCTTACCTTCATTTTCTTAATCTCTGAAATATCCAGCCCTTCCAAAGACACAGTCCATTTATCCGATTGGAGTTGTGTTGGAACTCGACTAGATTTTCGTAGTTTCAATCGCGTTTTTTCATTCGCTTGATTGTAAAGTTCGACATCAACTTGTTTAAGTTCAGAGCTATCCGCTACAATCTGTAGGGCAAAATTTCCTGCAAGTTTCAGAGATAGTGGAATAGATTGCCAATCTGACCCAACAGTACCTTTGTAAACTTCATTCACTTCACTATATTCAAAGACCCTCAATGCGCCTAGAATTTGCCTAAGGCTATAAATGTCCGACAAACTTTGTGTGTATGGAACCTCCCATATTACGGTCTGATAAGCATTTCTTTGGAATGTATCACTTAAAATTAGTGTCTCCAACGCGCTGATAATTCCCCCACCAGAGATAGAGTGATTTTCGACTGGAGCGTCTAGCGCAAATGATAAGGCATCACTGAAGCGATACACATCGCGGTTGTACCGATTTGAAAAGCTTGTTCCAGCAAGAGCTACTTTTTGTACTTCACTTGGGTTTTCAGACAATAAATCCGATGCGTAACCACGCTTCGAAAAGCTTGATGCCATTACCTCTTCGGGCTTTAAAGTTGTCTCGCAGACTTTATCTACGACGGTGGTGAGGGAACCTTTTTCTGAATAAACCTCGATAAAATCCAATCCAGAAAACGATTTTTTAAACTCATCGGCTTCACCAATTTTATGCGCTAATGTTATTGCAGCGAACGCTGCACCCTTTGGAGTCCAATGTGTGTCACGTTGAAAATAAGCGTCGGTGCCCAATGAAGCTTGCATCGGAGTTAGTAAATCTGGTGCAATCACACCCGTATCAGTAATATTTCTCAAATATGTTAAGAAGCTATCTGTAGCCTTATTCTTGTCATAGCCTTCAATAACGGCAGACATAAACAATGGGCGCGGTGGTGGTACCGCCAGCACAAGCTTTATACCACGCGCATCAAATGCTTCTGCTATCTTCGTCATTAGAAAACGCGGTTCTTCCCCAAAACTAAAATCAGTGATCAATTGATCACCCGCGATAATCCATCCCTGACCCGCATCAGAATAAAAAGGGCCTTTCTTTTTGTATTTTTTGGGTAGTGTATCAACCTTCATCAAGGCATCACAATATGGGACGGCATGGACTGCTGACGTACATATGGCTGTAGATAGCATCATAGCTATGAAAGAACGTTTCATTTTGATAAATCCTGTGTTGTGTATCGCTCTGGGATTTCCCAGATGATTAATTTAGGGGGAGTATTTTTGAAAGGGTTTGATTTCAAATAATCGCGCATCGGCACAAAAGGACCTTTTCCTTCTTGTGACATATTCAAAATATCTACGGATAAGGCTTGTTTTAGAAATCCATCAAAGTGCCAATTAGATTTGGCACTAAAACTTGTGCCAATCAGCACGACATCAATTGCAGCATCACCAAAAAGGCTGACATTGTTTTGAACTGTTGTCTCAAAGCGTTCTATGGTGCGTTCATCAGGCCCAATATAAGGCCGTAAAGCTCCGGTAGGGACATACTTCAACAAATCACCATCAAACGGTTCGGAACCTATACTATTAGTCTGAACTTGAACGCTTTCTAGCAACCCTGGCACAATGGACTGTCCAATATACTCAGCAACAGATTTCGCACCAAAAGGCGACCAATGTGTGTCGTGGCGCATAAACACATCGGCAATAGGTTTATCACGCTGTAAGGGAACTAATGCAGATATTGTCGCAATTTCATTCTCGCGTAGTTTAGACAATAAAACGCCATATCTGTTTGATATATCTGCACTGCGATTTTGCTTTAAGTTTTCTTTATAAACGCGGGCTTTATCGGGTATTATAACAGGTACTAGTGCGATGTTACGAACATGCAATGCATCATGAACTTTAACAATCTCTTTAATAGACGCTTCAAGATTAGCAATATGGCCCGTTTCACCTGTCAATTCTTCTGTAGTGAACAACCAATCATCCTTTCCAACAAGTGCACCATTGGACGCCTGATCTAAAACTTTGTATTTAAATGCCCCCCATATATCGATGGAAGCTTTGCGCAAAGGGTTAGAACTACTGAACGTATCTTCGTACGTGCTTTGGAGGTTCCCCTTTAGAATGGACATATTACCCTGCGATTTTGGTCTTTCGTGACTGAGTATCCCTAAAGTGGTTAACCCTATTAAAAAGGCACCGCAGAAAGCTTGTTGAAATTTATCATTGAAACGTTCCATATCATTGCCCTTAAAACTGGAAGTACAAAAAAGGTGAATAAGATTGCGCAATCATAGATGAAGATGCGATTACAAACAGAACAGCTACTGAACTTAGGTACAAGGGCTGTGGAATAGTTTGCCCAACCCATCTGATAGATGGGCCACAAACGCTTATCGTTGCACCGATTAACAATGCACAAATTTCTGAAGGTTGTATTTGCCATGCTTGGTCTAATGAAACGGCCCAACCGTTAATACCTGTCATCCCTTGATACATCTTTAAAGCATTACTGAATGTTGCAGCTCGAAACACAACCCAGCCAAGGACCACAATTAAAGCTGTCATCGGCCACGCCATAAATCGCGGCCATATAGAACCGCCAAACATACGTTCAATGGCTAACCAGCCACCATGCCATGCACCCCAGACAAGGAATGTCCAATTTGCACCATGCCAGAAACCACCCAAAACCATTGTCAGCATAAGGTTGATATATGTACGAACTTTTCCCTTACGATTTCCACCCAATGGCACGTACAGATAATCCCGCAACCAATGCGAAAGGCTGATATGCCACCTACGCCAAAACTCAGTAATAGACAGGCTGATGTATGGTGAATTAAAATTCTCGATGAATTTAAAGCCAATCATAAGCCCCAAACCAATTGCCATCGCTGAATACCCAGCGAAATCGAACAGCAGTTGAATGGAATATGCGACGGCACCTAGCCATGCCTCACCGGCCGTTGGTGCAGACAGGCCAAACATACGATCAGCAAAGGGTGCTACATTGTCTGCAATCAAACATTTCATCGCAAAACCCTGGGTGAAGCGCACAATACCTTGTGTGAATTTTTCTACTGTATGGCTGCGGGTTTCGAATTGATCCGCCAAATCTTTGTATCGCAATACTGGCCCAGCAATAAGTTGTGGAAACAGAGACCCAAAAGCTAAAAAATCAACCAAACGACGTGCAGGCGGTGCATCTCCTCGAGAAACATCAATAATGTAACTGATGGACTGGAATGTATGAAAACTAATACCAATAGGTAGAATGATTGCAGGAACACTAAGCGAACCAGTTCCAAGGGCTATAGAAAGATCACTAAGGCCAGACATAAAAAACATAGTATATTTGAAATAACCAAGAACGATTAAATCAAAGGTTACGCCAAAACGAACAGCCCATGTTTTCTTTGTTTCTGTCTTCGCATTATACGCAACCTGCGCAGCTGCGTAACTCAGCAAAGATATGCCAAAGATAAGCGCCAGATAATCTAAACGCCACCAACCGTAAAATGCATAGCTTCCCAACAGAATAACCCATGATTTACCTAGTTTCGGAGTGCTGTAGTAAGCAATCAAAAACAACGGTAGAAAACCGAAGATAAAGATGGAGCTAGAAAAAATCATATCAACCCCCTACTCAGCATTTGCGCCAAAACGGTCTTCGATAATACGAACACCGCTATGGTCAGCGAAGAAAGTGATGTTTTGGCCGCGGCGAAGAGCAACATCAAAACGGGCCATAGGTTTTAGGTCTCGTTTGTTGAAGATACCGAGTTCAATTTTAATTGCGTTTACAGCACGTTGCCCTGATGAAAATGCACCAATATCAGAAATGACGTCCATAGAGCCATCAGCCACTCCAAGAGATAGAACCTGGTCATACGCATTCAACAAAGTTATAAAGACTTTCCTTGGATCATCCCGCAACCCTTCTTGTACCGTTACAATAGAGCCATCAGAGTTCTTTAAAAGACTGTAGAATGACCCTTTAACAATACTTTCTAAATCAGCCGATGAAACAGGCACATAAGCATCTGCTTCACCGGATTTCATCGTGAAATCTTTACCCGAAAACTGGACAATCTCACCTGTATCAAAACCAAAAAAGCGTACGAAGCTTGCATCAACTGGCGGTGCAGTTGCGTACAGTGCTTCATCATTCGCCAACAACTGAGTTGGTGACAACAACAAGAATAGAGTAAACATAAATGTTATGATATTTGGCATGATTGAGTTCCTAGAAATAACGTGTTGCACGTATGTAAAACCGTTTTGTTGAGTTTTTGTTTTGATAAGCTGAGCCAGCCTGAAACACGCCAGCACCAAATTCAACTTTCATTTTCTTTGTTGGGCGCCACGCCCCAATCAAACTTACTTCCGCTCCTAAATATGAAGAATTGCCTGTTGTAGATCCTGATAGGCGCGCTGAAGGCGTTGTTGCTTGTTTACTCACCTGCACATATAAATACGTATTAAGATCGACAGAGAATTTACGGTTGGGACGCAAGGCAAGACCAGCAGATGCAACTGCTAAATTTGTCAGATCAGGTTGATATACAAAGCCATAACGGTTGCATAACGTTTGCCCGCCATCATTTGTTTTATTACTTTGTAAACCAGTCTGGCGGAACCCTATAGACCCCATAGCAAAACCAAATGTAATTTGTGGATTTAATGCATGTTGAGTGATTTTCTGTGTCGCACGAAAATCAAATCCGAACCCGTTTTGTTTACCAACTATTGCGTTACCCAAAATACCACCAACATTAGCAGTATATGTAAACCGGGCATTTTTTTGATTGTTAATATAGCCAACCAAATGACCCAAGCTTGCAGATTTCGAACGCTCGGCGATAGCATAGACACCTATCGTATGCTTCTTTTGGAAATGTGTATAATGTGCCAATGCATATGTACCGTCATTATGATCATCATCATTTACAATCGCAATCTCAAAACCTGAATTTTGAAACCGACGCGAAAAGTGAATGCCATCAACGGCTTTATCTGCAACCCATTTATTCTTATCAGATAATCTTAAATGCCCTAGTGAAACCGTAGCGTCATTGGTAAGCTTATAAGCAACAAACGCTTCTTTGATACGAACATCTGATATCATATCATACATTTTTATATGTGTTTCTTTTCCCTTAAAACTGAATTCAAGATGAGCGAATGCTGTGAAATTTTCTGATACTCTGGCGCGCCCAACAACCTCCAGAATTGTTTTATATTGATTTGAATAATCATTTTTTTGATCATCCAATTTCAAATTTATCTCACTTAAATACGAAGCCGAAACATTGCCAGAAAATGACATGTAGTTATTTATTATGATCTTTGTTTTCTTACGTGTAGTAAGATCAAAACTTAAAGGTGATCGCGCAGGCTTTATAGCAGCATATGTGCAATCCATTCCGTAAGCCCATATTACAAAAGCCCCAAATATCAATTGCATCTTCTTACTATAAGTCATTTTACCAATCCTCTCACCGATATGGGTAAGGAATTGATATCCTTTTATTAGCTTATCATTCGACGTAGCATTAGGTGATCAGTTGCTGCATTCGCCTATCATCCATATTCAAAAGTATAGGATGGGAACAGAAACAAATCTGATTTGTATAATAATCGTAAGTTCGGTTCATATGTAAGGGAAGTTAATATTCATATTGCGAGTTTCCTGTTTGCATATGAAAAATTAAGTATGATGCATTACAAGATGCACGTATCAGAAACTATGCTCTATCTACTTTTGTATCTTATCATTTGTAGAGGCCACCGTTCAATTGATATATTATGTATGTATGCGGAGTTTAGTATCAATTTTAACAATAACAACCATTGGTACTACTATCAAAAATAAAACAGAGATCTAAATAGTATTCATAATAACTATATAAGTTATGTTCGTTATTTATTGCTAAACTATACTTTTGAATATCGGCAATAGACGAATGTAACCACTGATCACCTAATGCTACGTCGAATGATAAGCTAGTAAAAGGATATCAATTCCTTACCCATATCGGTGAGAGGATTGGTAAAATGACTTATAGTAAGAAGATGCAATTAATATTTGGGGTTTTTGCAATATGGGCTTACGGAATGGATTGCACATATGCTGCTATAAAACCTGCGCGATCACCATCTTTTAATCATTCGCTGGTTTATTGATGACATGATACAAGATTCCAAATTAATCCAAGCTCGCAAGCAGGGCAGTAAGCTTTTATACGCAGTTGCCATTTTTAGTGCGTTTGTAAATATATTGATGCTAACAGGACCCTTGTTCATGCTTCAAGTTTATGATCGTGTCCTTGGATCACGTTCCAACGAAACTTTAGTCGCATTGTTCATCTTGGTCGTCTTGCTCTATATTTTTATGGGCTGCCTGGATTATGCGCGCAGCCGTGTCATGGCGCGTATTGGGGCACGGTTTCAGGCTTTCTTAGATGAGACGGTCTTTAGAAGCTCCATAAAAAGCGCTATTGACGAAAGTAATAGATCTAACCCATCAACAGGCTTACGTGATATTGAATGCATTCAATCTTTAGTCTCAAGCCCTGCTGCCTTTGCTATCTTTGATATTCCATGGACACCTTTATTTCTGGCCGCCATTTTTATATTCCACCCATTACTCGGTTGGGTGGCTTTTGTAGGTGGGATCTTTTTATTGGTAATCACATTCTTAAATCAACTTTTGACAAAAAAGACGGTTTTAGATGCTGCTATTAAATCTTCACAAGCGAATGCATTTGCAGAAGCCGCACGCCAAGCAACGGAGGTTATTCATGCTCAGGGCATGCAATCTGCCATAACAAAACGGTGGTTAAAAAACCGCAATGCAGGATTAAAAGCCTCAATCAGGTCAACAGATCTTACTGGTGTTTTTTCTTCCCTGACAAAATCATTTCGCCTTCTTTTACAATCAACCATGTTGGCTGTTGGTGCATATCTAGTTTTAAAGAATGAGCTGACACCAGGAGCTATGATCGCAGGATCTATCCTTCTTGGTCGTGCCTTAGCACCTCTTGAGATGGCAATTGGGCAATGGCCTTTGGTCGTACGCGCTCACAATGGCTGGAACTCATTAGAACATCTTTTGACAAATGAATGTATTGCTTCAGAAAAAATGTATCGGGCAAAACCAAAAGCACATCTTGTTGTTAAAAACTTGGGTCTAATTCCCCCTAGCGAACAGAAACCAACAGTTATGGGTATCAATTTTGAATTGAAGCCCGGTGAAGTATTAGGCGTTCTTGGGAAAAGCGGCTCAGGCAAATCGACACTTGCAAAAGCACTGGTTGGTTTATGGAAACCTGCTGCAGGAGAAATACGCTTGGATGGCGAAATGATTGAGAATTATGACACCGAGCTGTTTGGAAAGTATATTGGTTATCTTCCACAAAATGTTAATTTATTCCACGGATCTGTCGCTGAAAATGTTGCGCGAATGGCAGAAAATCCAGACCCTGAAATGGTGAAAACAGCTATAAATATAGCAGAGGCTGATGCTCTTGTTAAAAATTTACCAGAAAGCTTTGATACAATCATACAAAATGGTACAGGCAGATTATCTGGTGGTCAAAAACAACGCCTTGGGCTGGCACGTGCTATATACGGCGACCCTGCGATGATAGTTTTAGATGAACCAAATGCAGCATTGGATGCGGATGGGTCATTAGCTCTGAATGTTGCAATCAGTAGATTTAAACAACAAGGTAAAATTGTTATCATTATGACCCACCGCCCTATGGCGATTTCTGAATGTGATATGCTTTTATATATTGAAGATGGCCGCCAAAAAGCATTTGGCCCACGTGATGAAATCTTAAGTTCGATTATCAAGAATGCCAAGGATGTGGCAAAAATTGTTGCCAATGGGAAAGCAGCATGAGCAATGATATAACCCCAAATGAATGGTCAACATCCCGTCCGCTTGTTATTGGGTTTTCCAGTTTGATATTACTCGTCCTTGGTGTGGGGTTATGGAGTATTACAACACAGATATCAGGTGCAGTAATCGCCAGAGGTCGCATTCAAGTGGAAGCCAATCATCAAGTTATTCAACACCCAACAGGCGGTGTTGTTAGAGATATCATGGTGTCCGAAGGGAGTATCGTTGAAGCAGGTGATGTAGTTATCCGTTTCGATGATAGCGGTCTAAAATCCGAACTTGGAATTGTCGAAAGCCAATATTTTGAATTGATTGCACGTAAAGCCCTTTTCAAGGCTGAACAGAATGATAAATCTGAGCTAGTATATGATGCTGAACTTATGACTAGAGCCGAACAAGATCCAAATATACTGTCCTTAATGGATGGGCAGTCTAACTTTTTTATAGCGCGAAGAGCTTCTCTTGATAAACAAAAAGAACAGCTGGCAGAACAAACTATCCAACTGAATAATCAGGTTACAGGTGTTGAAGCACAGAAAAGAGCAAATCAAACACAGCTCGAACTTCTAAAAGAAGAATTAACTAACGCACAAACATTGTTGGATAAAGGCCTTACGCAAGTTTCACGTGTCTTAGTGCTACTGCGCGAAAAAGCACGGATCTCAGGTCAGGTGGGAAGTTTAACTGCTGATCTTGGGCGGCTAAAAGCAGCTATTAATGGCATTAACATCCAACTACTCCAATTGGATGCGGAGCGGCGTAGAAGTGCTATAGAAAGCCTGCGTGATATTGGTTATCGCGTATTAGAATTAGCCGAGCGTAGGATCTCTATAAAACAATCTATATCTCAACTCTCTGTTCGTGCCCCAATGTCAGGAATTGTTCACGGTAATCAAATATTTGCATTACAATCAGTTGTTCAACCCGCGCAACCGATGATGTATATCATTCCAAGCGATTTACCTTTGGTAGTACAGGCACAGCTGGATGTTGTTCACGCAGATCAAGTCTATGTTGGTCAAAATACAACTTTAAATTTCTCAGCTTTTAGTCAGCGCACAACTCCGAAAATTTTTGGAACTGTAACAAAATTATCTGCTGATGCGTTCACAGATCAAGTCTCTGGATTGAATTATTATCAAGTCGAGCTTGTGCCAAATCAAAGTGAGTTAGTAAAATTAAAGAACTTAGAGCTTTTACCTGGTATGCCTGTTGAGGCGTTTCTTAATACGGATGATCGCAGTGCTTTTTCCTATCTTATAAAACCAGTCACCGACTATTTTAATAAAGCTTTCCGTGAGGAGTAAGTGTTATTTAGAGATATATAAATGAGGTTTCTATTGACTGTAGCAAGGTAAAGGTCCGCATGAAAAGCTATGCCTTGTGGGAATTCAAACGAAGAAATTAAAATTCGTTTTAATACACATCTCAAAAAAGTGATATTTCTCTAAATTGACTTTGCATTGATAAAACTCATCTAACCTGCTTTGGACCTGTCGCGGTTTAGTGCCGCTCCATGTTCTCATTTAAGCGGCTATTCGTT